>JBBQRO010000156.1:0-7840 GCA_038214685.1 Acidimicrobiales bacterium | reverse complement strand
ATCACGCCCTCGGACTTGAACCCGATGTCGAGCAGGACCTCGTCTTTGTCGACCTTGACCACCGTGCCGGTGACGATGTCGCCGTCTTCGAAATTGACGATGGTGCCGTCGATGGCCTCCTCGAACGACATCCCGCCCAGGTCGTCGTCGACCACGCTCCGGAAGGTGTACTCACCCGCTTCGTTGAACGTGCCGGGCTCGCCGGGGGCAGCCACATCGGGAGCGGCGGCTGGGGTGGCCTCGGGATTCGCTTCGATCTGAGGAGCAGCGATCTCGGGAGCGGTCTGGTCGGACATGAGTAGGTCGGCCTTCTTTCCGGACGGGGAGGACGGGGAGCGCGACGGTCGCAGCTCTCCGCGGGCCGATCCTAACAGTCAGGATTTGGCGTCGGCCCAGCTCTCGCCCCACGACAGGTTGACCTCGAGGGGAACGGAGAGGTCGGCGGCGCCCCGCATGGCCTCCAACGTGAGGGCGGCGACCGCCTGCTCCTCCGCCGGCTCCACCTCCACGATGACCTCGTCGTGGACCTGCAGGACGAGCCGGCTGGCCCTTCCCTGGTCTTCGAGACCCCGGTCGAGACGGACCAGGGCGACCTTGAAGATGTCGGCGGCCAGGCCCTGGATGCCGGCGTTCATGGCCTGGCGCTCTCCCATCTGGCGGACCCGGTAGTTCGACGACGACAGCTCGGGGATCTGCCGCCGGCGGCCGAACAAGGTCTCGGTGTAGCCCCGGTCGCGTGCCTCGGCCACGGTCTGGTCCATGTAGGCCCGGACGCTGGGAAAGGCCACGAAGTAGGCGTTGAGGATCTCCGACGCCTCCTCGGTGGGGATGCCCAGCCGCTGCCCCAGCCCGAAGGACTCCATGCCGTACGCCAAGCCGTAGGACACCATCTTGGCCTTCGATCGCTGGCCCAGGGTCACCGCCGCCGGGTCGACGCCGAACAGCCGGGACGCCGTGGCCTTGTGAATGTCCTCCCCCGACGCAAAGGCGGCGATAAGCCCGGGATCCTGGGCCAGGTGGGCGATCACCCGCAGCTCGATCTGGTTGTAGTCGGCGACGAGGAACCGGCAGCCGGCGGCGGGGATGAACGCCCGGCGGATGCGCCGGCCCTCCTCGGTGCGAATCGGGATGTTGTGCAGGTTGGGACGGTCGGAGCTGAGCCGGCCGGTGCGGGCGACGGTCTGGTTGAACGACGCATGGATGCGCCCGTCGGCCGCCACCTCACCGAGCAGGCTCTCGCCGTAGGTCGACCGGAGCTTCTCGACCTCCCGGTACCGCAGCAGGGGCTCGATCACCGGGTGCAGACCGCGCAGCTTCTCCAGCGACGCCGCGTCGGTGGAGAAGCCGGTCTTGGTCTTCTTCTGGGGCTGCAGGCCGAGCTGGTCGAACAGCACCCGGCGGAGCTGCTGGGTGGAGTTGACCAGGAACCGGACGCCGCACAGCTCCTGGATCTCCTCCTCCAGGCGCCGGCCCTCCGACACCAGCCCGTCGTAGATGCGGCGCAGGAGGTCGACGTCGACCCGCACGCCCACCTTCTCCATGCGGGCCAGCACCCGCACCAGGGGCCGCTCGATGTCGTCGTAGAGCGTCTGCAGGCCCCGGCTCTCCATGGCCTTGGACAACGCCGGCGCCAGGCGGGCCACGGCCACAGCCCGGCGGGCGGCGTCGTCAGCCGGGTCGGGGGCGGTGCCCGACAGGTCGAGCTGGCCGGGGGGTGGGGCCTCCGGCGAGCGGATGTCGAGCCCGAGGAAGCGGACGGCCAGGTCTTCCAGCAGGTAGTGCGGCTTGGCCGGATCGAGCAGGTAGGCGGCGATGGCGGTGTCGACGTCGAGGCCCCGCACCTCGATGGCCCGCAGGTCGAGGGCCCGCATGAGCTCCTTGGCCTGGTGGGTGGAGTACCCCCCGAAGTCGGCCGGGAGCAGGTCGCTGGGAATCCAGGTCGCCTCATCGCTGCCTTTGAGATCGCTGCGTTCGAGATGCTTGCCTTCGACCGCCACCGCCACGCCGACCAGCGGGCTGCGGCCCTCCTCGCCCTCCCAGGAAACGGCCAGGCTCACCGCCCCGTGGAAGGCCTGCGCCGCCTCCTCCGGGGTGGTCGCCCGTCGGACCGTCACCTCGAGCGTCTCCGTGGCCGCCGGCGCCGGCGCTGCGGCACTGGTGGCCTCGACGAAGCGGGGGTACAAGGTGTTGAACTCCAGGAAGACGAACAACTCGCGGACGGCGTCGGGGTCCCACTGGCCCATCCGCAGGCTGTCGAGGTCGACCTCCAGGGGGACGTCACGGACGAGGGGGGTGGCGGTGGCGTTGCGGCGCACCTGGGTCTCGTGGTTGATCAGGCTCTCCCGCAGCTTCGGGGTGTTCTTCTCGACGTTGGCGTACACACCGTCGAGGTCGCCGTAGGTGTTGATGAGCTTGGCCGCCGTCTTCGGCCCAACGCCCGGAACGCCGGGTAGGTTGTCGGACGGGTCTCCACGCAGGGCGGCGTACTGCGGGTAGTCCGCCGGCGTCACGCCGGTGCGCTCCTTGATGCCGGCCTCGTCGTAGAGCACGTAGTCGCTGACGCCCCGCCGGTTGTAGAGCACCTTGACCAGCGGATCCTCGACAAGTTGGTAGGCGTCACGATCGCCGGTGACGACGATCACGTCGTCACCCCGGTCGCGGGCCTCGGTGGCGAGGGTGGCGATCACGTCGTCGGCCTCGAACCCCGCCTTCTCGACGATGGGGATCTTGAGCGTCTCCACGACCTGGCGGACCAGGCCCAGCTGCTGGCGCAGGATGTCGGGCGCCTCGGCCCGGCCCGCCTTGTAGTCGCTCACCAGGGCGTGGCGGAACGTGGGCTCCGGCAGGTCGAGGGCCACGGCGATCTGGTCTGGCGTGTGGTCCTTGAGCAGGTTGATGAGCATCGAGGTGAAGCCGAAGACGGCGTTGGTCACCTGCCCGGAGGCGGTGGCCAGGTCGGTGGGCAGGGCGAAGAAGGCGCGGTAGGCCAGCGAGTGGCCGTCGATGAGCATGAGCGTGGCCACGCCGCCGATGGTACGGCCCCGCAGCCGATCAGATGTCGGCCGTGCCGCCGTCCCAAGACAACTTCCACGGAACTGATCGTGCCGCCGGCGAGTACGATCCGAGCGTGGCTGACGGATTCCACCCGCCCCTCGAGGAGTACCTGGAGACCATCTGGGAACTCGAAGAGGAAGGCATCGCCGTCATCCAGGCCCGGCTGGCCGAGCACCTCAACGTGTCCGCCCCGTCGGTGTCGGAGATGATCCGGCGGCTGAAGGGCGAAGGCTGGGTCGACACCGAGGGCCGCTCGATCACCCTCACCGAGAAGGGCCGGGCCCGGGCCATCAGCGTGGTCCGCAAGCACCGGCTGGCCGAGCGTCTCCTCACCGATGTGATCGGCCTCCCCTGGCACAAGACCCACGTCGAGGCCTGCCGCTGGGAGCACGTGATCTCCGACGAGGTCGAGGAGCGGATCGTCGTCCTCCTGGGGAACCCGGCCACCTGTCCGCACGGCAACCCGATCCCGGGCTCCGGCGGTCCCGAGCGTGACCTGTCGGCCCTGGCCGGCTCCGAGCCGGGCGACCACGTCCGCCTCGAACGGGTCACCGAGCAGGTGGAGGTCGACATGGAGGCGCTGATCTACCTCGACAGCCACGGCTTCGTGCCCGGCGCGGCCGCCGAGGTCCGGTCGAAGGCGCCCGACGGCACGCTCACCCTCGCTCTCGACCAGGGCACCATCGCCCTGGGCCCCGCCCTGGCCAGCCAGCTGTTCGTGGCCCGGGTGTAGCTACTCCGTCGGCAGGGTGCCGTCGATAATCTGCTGGGCGACGGTGCGCATCTTGGTGCGGTGCTGCATGGCCGTCTTCTGGATGAAGGAGAAGGCCTCGGCCTCGGTCATCTTGTCGCGGTCCATGAGCAGGCCCTTGGCCCGGCCCACGACGCGCTGGGTCTCCAACCGCTCCTTCGTGCCCTCGACCTCGGCCTCCAAGGCCCGCATGTCGGTGAAGCGGGCGAGCGCCACCTCGATGGCCGGGATGAGGTCGCTGGTCTGGAACGGCTTGACCAGGTAGTAGAACGCCCCGGCGTCGCGAGCCTGCTCCACCAGGTCGCGCTGGCTGAAGGCGGTAAGGATCAGCACTGCGGCCCGCCGGGAGCTGGTGATCTCCCGGGCCGCGGTGATGCCATCCATGCCCGGCATCTTGATGTCGAGGATGGCCAGGTCGGGTTGCAGCTCCTTGACCAGCTCCACTGCCTCGTCGCCCCGGCCCACCGCGCCCACGACCTCATAGCCCTCGGCTTCGAGGGTTTCCTTCAGGTCGAGGCGGATCAGGGCCTCGTCCTCGGCGATGACGATGCGGACAGCCACGGTCAGGACTCAGCGAACAGTCGCTCGAGGAGCTCGTCCTGGGAACGGTGGAGCTCGGCGATCTGAGTGACCAGCTCGACCCGGTGGCGAGCCATGGCGTCGGAGTGCTTCTGGGCGTCGCGGTGCTCGCGGTCGGCCATGGGGGTCTCCGACACCATCGCTCGCAGCCGGGCGTCGTCGGCCGCGTCGGCGAAGTGCGCCAGCTGCTCGTCGACGACGGCCAGGTCGGCGCGCAGTTGACGGAGCCGTTCTGAGGCTTCCGACAGCTTTCGTTCGACCAACCACTTCGACATAGGGATCGCACTCTACCGCCCACCTTCTCCGCCGAGGCCCGCCGTAGACTCCGTCCCGCATGAGCGCAGCCGACTGGGGAGTGCAGGAGCGCTGGCAGGACGCCCACCGCACGTGGCACGACGTGCGCCCCGAGACCATCGCCCTGGTCCTCGATGCCATGGGCACCGATGGCCACGGGGCGCCCCCGCCGGGCCCCAATGTGTTCGTGCGCCCGGGACAGACGGTGGCGGTGGACGGCCCCGCCGACCTGACCCTGGAGGACGGCGAGGTGCGTCGGGTCGACGGCGCCCTGCCTGGCGACCTGCCGTTCGGCTACCACTCCCTCGTTGGCCTCGACGACGGCCGGCGGCGCTCCGTCATCGTCTCGCCGGGCGCCTGCCCGCTTCCCAGGAATGCGCCTTCCTGGGGCTGGGCGGTGCAGCTCTATGCACTGCGTTCGGCCGAGAGCTGGGGCATGGGCGACCTCGGCGACCTCGGCCGGCTGGGCCGGTGGGCGTCACGCGAGCTGGGCGCCGGGCTGATCCTGGTGAACCCGCTGCACGCCGCCCACCCCACCCTGCCCCAGTCCACCAGTCCCTACTTCCCCAGCAGCCGGCGTTTCCGCAACCCGCTGTACCTGCGGGTGGAGGACGTCGACGGCGCGGCGTCGATCGACAACCTCGAATCGCTGGCCGCCGCCGGGCGGGCCCTCAACGCCGAGCGCCACATCGACCGCGATGCCGTCTTCCGTCTCAAGATGGAGGCCCTCGATGCGCTGTGGGAGGCCTTCGCCGGCGACCAGGCCTTCGACACCTGGCGGGAAGCGCAGGGTGACGCCCTGGGCGACTACGCCGCGTTCTGCGTGCTGGCCGAGGAGCACGGCCCCGACTGGCGCACGTGGCCCGAGTCGGCCCAGCACCCCGACGCGCCCGACGTGGCCACCGTCCGTCGGACCCGGTACGGTCGGTGGCGCTTTCACCAGTGGCTCCAGTGGCTGGTGGACCGCCAGCTCCAGGCCGCCTCCGCCGACATCGACGTGATGCACGACCTCGCCGTCGGTGTCGACCCGGCCGGAGCCGACGGGTGGCTGTGGCAGGACCAGCTGGCCCTGGGCATGGCCGTCGGCGCCCCGCCTGACGAGTTCAGCACCTCGGGACAGAGCTGGGGGCTGCCGCCTTTCGACCCATGGCGGCTGCGCACCGCCGGCTACCAGCCCTTCATCGAGACCATCCGGGCCACCCTCGGCCACGCCGGCGGGCTGCGTCTCGACCACGTCATGGGGTTGTTCCGGCTGTGGTGGGTTCCCAGCGGGCTCTCGGCCGCCGAGGGAGCCTACGTGCGCTACTGCTCCGACGACCTGCTCGACATCGTCGCCCTCGAATGCCACCGGGCCGGGGCGTACGCCGTGGGCGAGGACCTGGGGACGGTGGAGGACCACGTGCGCACCGAGCTGGCCGACCGGGGCGTGCTGTCCTACCGCCTGCTCTGGTTCGAGGACACTCCGCCGGCGGAGTACCCGGTCCACGCCCTCGCCGCCGTCACCACCCACGACCTGCCCACCGTGGCCGGCCTGTGGACCGGCAGCGACCTGGACGACCAGAAGGAGATCGGCCTCGATCCCAACGAGGAGGCCACCACCTCGTTGCGCGACCGCCTGAAACGAGCGACCGGCCTCGACGACACCGCCCCGGTGGACCAGGTGGTGACCGCCACCTACGAGGCGCTGTCGGGGGCGCCATCGATGCTGCTGACCGCCGGCCTCGACGACGCCCTGGGGGTCGAGGAGCGCCCGAACATGCCCGGCACGCTCGACCAGTGGCCCAACTGGCGCATCGCCCTCCCCCTCGGTCTGGAAGAGATCGAGACCGACCCCCGGCCGCGGGCGGTGGCGGCGGCCCTCGACCGCCGGCGCCGGGACGCCCCGGCATGATCGTCGCCGGCCTGCGGTTGTGGATCGCCGGCACCAACGCGTGGATCGTGTCGGCCACCGGCGCCGGCGGCGAGTGCGTCCTCGTCGATGCGCCGCCCGACCCGAGCGCCATCCTCCGCCACCTGGAGGAGAACGGGCTCCGCCTGGTCGCCCTGCTCGCGACGCACGGCCACGTCGACCACATCGGCGGGATCGGCGAGCTGTGCCGGGGTCAGGGGGAGGACGTGCCCGTTCACATCCACGACCACGACCGCCACATGCTCCTCGACCCGGTCGGCACCAGCGGCACGCTCGGCCAGATCCTGGACTACGAGGAGCTCGACCTGCGCCCTCCCGAGCTGCTGGCCGGGCTCGACGACGGCCAGCGGGTCTCGGGGGCGGGCATGAGGTTCACGGCCATCCACACGCCCGGCCACACCCAGGGCTCGACGTGCTTCCTGCTGGAGGTGGAGGGCGAGGCCCCCGTGCTGTTCAGCGGCGACCACCTCTTCGCCGGCTCTATCGGCCGCACCGACCTGCCCGGCGGCAGCCACGCCCAGCTCATGGCCTCGATGGCCGAGAAGATCCTGCCCCTCGACGATGCGGTCCAGGTGCTCCCCGGCCACGGCGACACGACGACGATCGGCAAGGAACGGGCTACCAACCCCTTCCTCCTGGAACTGCTCAAACCGTAGGAGCGGATGCGGTTCATCGACGAAGAGCTCGAGCGCCGGCACATCGCCGGGTACCGCAGTCGGCCCCCGAACGACCAAGACCGCGCCTGGTCCGAGATCGACCGCGACCCTGCTGAGATCGACGACGACGTTGATTGGGCAGCCTTGTACGCGTGACGCGGCCCGAGTGACGCATGCCGTGGCCCGCCGTGGGGACATCTGATCGCGGCACCGGTCACATCGACGATCCGAGGGATTCCCACCGAAGTGCGCCTCACCGCCGACGACGGTCTCCTTCGCGAGTCGGCTGCGAACTTCGACAACCTGCAACTGGTGAGTCGCAGCCGCCTGATCCGCCAGATCGGCGTGCTGTCCGCGCAGGGGATCGGCGACGCCTGTCGGGCGCTCCGCTTCGCAGTGGGCTGCTGAACCCTGCCCATTCCTCTCAGTCTGAGCTTGTGCTTGACAGCGAACACCTGTTCGGCTACGTTGGCTTTACCTTCCCCCCAGGTCAGACCCCTCGTCGAGGGAGCTGTTGTGGCTCTTGCTGTCGATTGCACAACTGAACTTGCCGCGGCCGTCGATGCGCTCTGCGCGCTCGACCCGGTGGTGCTGGGT
>JBBQRO010000155.1:0-7887 GCA_038214685.1 Acidimicrobiales bacterium | reverse complement strand
GGTTGACGCCGGCGAGCCGCGATCGACAGATCAACAGCAAGGACACAAGCGGTCAGTCGTAACAGGAGTCAGACCGCGACCCGCCGGCACTGCCCAGTGTCGTCGCCGGCACCGCACAGCCCAGGGATCATGCTCACAGTCGTAGCACGAGCAGGTGGCGTCCAGCTCCCGGCCGTGCTCGTCGACCTCGACCGTCACGGCAGGACCGATTCGAGCTGGGCGACCACGACGTTGCCGGCGACGAGGACGGCCACGGCCGCCAGCAGGGCCAGGGTGCTGCCGACGACCATCACAGCGACGAGCAGGGTGAAGAACCGGGCGATCACGAGGCCCTCGCCGTCTTGCGGGCCCATTGGACAGCCCAGGGGCGCCACCAGCCGGGCCCGTCGGCGGGGCGGGGCCCGGGCGCCCGGTGATGCAGCCGGCACCAGGGCGGAGAGTCAGGTGCCGGTCAAGCGGTCTTGGGCGAGGTGCTCGACGAGGGGGCGTCGAGCGCTTCAGGGACCGTGGGATGGCACCGTGGAGGAGCTCTTGGCAGCTGGTGCTCAGATGTCGAGGGTGACGGTGATGGGGGCGTGGTCGGAGCCGGGCTCGTCCCGTTGCGCCTGGGGGTCATCGTCGATCGAGGTCAGCTCCGGCGCGGTGCTGGGGTCAGCGCCGCTGCGCATCGCGGTGACCTGGCCGAGAAGGGCACGGGTGACGAAGATGTGATCGATCAGCTCAGGCCGCCCCCGGTAGACGCGACTGAAGCGCTGGTCGTCGGGGAGGCGGGGGGCGAGGTTCCACAGCCGGTCACCGTCACCGGCGTCGGGGCGGCGTTCACCGGGTGTGCCGTCTCGGACCCTGGCGGGGCCGAGGAGGATCTGGGTGGACGCCGCTGCGGGCTCGTCGTTCATGTCCCCGAGCAGGATCCAGCGAAGCGTTCGGCCGTCGGCGCCGATGCAGGCGTTGAGCCAGGCGCGCAGGGTGGCTGCCCCCGCTGCCCGTCGGCTCAACGCGTAGGTGGCGTAGCGGGCCCGTTCGTCTTCGTCTCGGGGGTTGAACCGGCCGCCTGGGTAGCTGATCAGCTTGCTCTTGAGATGCGCGGTCACGAGGCGCAGCGGCTGGCCACCGGCCACCATCGACACCCGCAACGCTCCACGCCCCATCGCCGTCGCGAACGGAGCATCCCCGTCGTCGTCGTCGGCGGCGGCGACGCGCACCGGTCCGATGCCCGCAGCGAGCTCGATGATGTCCTCACGCTCGTCGATCAGGTGCCGGGACGCGAACCTGACGCGGATGCCCCGTCGGTCAGGATGCGCTGACAGGGCCTTGTGCCAGGTGCCGCCGACCCGGTCGAGCAGGTCATCGAGGGTGGCGGGGTCGCCGACCTCTTGCAAGGCGAGCACATCGAGGGCTCGCACGCGTCAACCCCATGGGCAACTTCGAGCTCCCGACCAGCACGCACGTCGCCACCGAGCGCACACCGCCCGAGGTCGAGGAGCTCTGCCTCCTGCTGCGGGAGGCCGTCATCACGATCCCCGACGTCGCCCCCGTGCTCGTCCTAGGTGCCGCCACCGGTATGCGCCGAGGCGAACTCGTAGGTCTACGCCGATCCCGGATCCGGTGGCAGGACCTTCGGCTGACTGAAGCGCCCCGGGTTCAGTGGAGGGTATGGGGTGCCTGGGGTTGGGTGGAGTCGGCTGGTTGGGGTCAGGCTGCCGTGGTTGGTGGCTGCCCTTCGGTCGTTCACGCAATCCTGGACACCGCCCGCCGGGTGATGTGGACGGCTGCCTCCATGCCACCGCGGAGGTAGCCCCTTTCGACATCGGAACCCACGCTGACCAAGACGGCGCCCGCCCGTGCCCCACGGACCTGGGCCACGGCGAACAGGGCAGCGGCCTCCATCTCGGTGGCGAGCGCCCCCACCCGGGCCAGGGTCGCCCAACGTAAGCGGGCCGCATCCTCGTCCAGGGTTCGCGCCGGAACCTCCGAATAATAGGCGTCCTTGCAGTGCGTAAGCCCGACATGCCACGCCACGGTCGTCTCCTCACGGGCAGCGGCGACCAGGGCTGTCAGCAGGTTGAAGTCGGGCAGAGCGGGGACCTCTGGAGGAAGGTATGTCCTACTGGTGCCCTCGTCCCGAATTGCGCCAGTGGAGACCACCAGATCACCTGGCTTGACTTGCGCAGCCATCCCACCGCACGAGCCGATTCGCACGAGGTTCTCTATGCCCAACTCGATCAACTCCTCGGCTGCGATGGCAGTCGCCGGCGCTCCAATGCCGGTGCCGATTACGACGACGTCCGCCGTTTCAACGTACCGGAACCCCCGTCGGTCGCCCTCGGAAACTACCAGTCCGCCCCACGCCTCAGCCATCCAAGGCACCCTCGTCGGATCGCCGGTGAGGATCGCCGAACGGGCTCCGGTGGCACTCAGGCCGATATGGTCGGGCATGCCCTCAACGTGCCCCAAGCACGGCCGCCACGGCGTCTCGTGCGGCGGTGCGCAGCCGATCCCAGCCGTAGCCGCTGGCGTTGGCGAACCCGGCGTGCCGCAGGCGGTCGCGCTCCCTATGGTCGATCAACTGCACTAGAGCATCGGCCAAGGCGCTCGGCGCGACATGCTGGATGGCCTGGCCGACCCGGCCCATTCCGACATCGGCTGCGTCGACGAGAACTGCGGCCCCGCCGCAGGCCTCGGTCATGATGCCATTATCGGACGTATGGACGAGCGGGACGCCGCACGCTTGGGCCTCCAGGATAACTTGCTCGACATCTCCGCTGTGGGGGACGTTGACCACAATGTCGCAAGCGCGGATGCGATCGACGTAGGACACCGATGCCGAGGGCGCCGTTCCCACTTCGGGGACGCCTCGGTGCTCGTCAAAGCCCTTGCGGGAGGGGAACGAGACTACGTCGCCCAAGCCGAGGGCCGCCGCCACCTCACCAAGCGGCCAGAAGCCCGACGGCGTGCAGTGGAGGTAGACGGCCCACGGGACATCGGGCCGGCGGCGGCGAGCCTCAGCGACCGCCTGGAGGATTCGAGGTATTTGCTTGCGTTCGGTATTGGTGCCGAATGCGCCCACTACGAACGCGTCATCGGACAGTCCAAGGACGCCGCGGGTCCCCTGGGGCGGCGGCCCAGGCGAGAACTTTTGCAGGTCGACCCCTGGCGGGGCCACGCCGATGACAGGAATCCCCTCGTTGGCCAGGTACTGCGCGCCCGTCTCCGAGCTGACCAGGACGGCGTCGCAGGCCCGCTGGACGTCCAGGTACGACGGGACGACCGGCAGACCGTCGAAGACGACGTAGGAGAGGATCGGTCCACTCCAGCCTGCAGACCACGCGAGGCGGAGGCAGTCCCGGGCGTTGAAGGCATCCATGTTCAGCAGCAGCAGGCGCGGCTCAAACGCGGCGAGGAAGGGCGAGAGCTGCTCGGCCCACTCCCCTGGCCCCTCCGCAGCGGGCCAGACCTCAATCTCGTCCCCCGGCCGCACATCGGTCGCTCGTGCTTTCAAGCCAAAGCTGCCGACCCGCCAACCGGCGTCTACCAGGGCGCTGCCGATCTGCCTCGTCGTCCGCCCGAAACCGGTCGTCAGCGTGGGTGCATCGGCGTATAGGGCAACGTCCACGACTTCGACCCTAGCGGTCCTCGCCCGTCGGCCGGGTCCCCTTGAGGCGCTGTGTCCTTGGACGTCCTTGACATCCGCGACTGAGCGAGCCTCCGGGCCAGTATGGAGCTGTCGAAGACATACGCACACTTCGAGGAAGGGCCAGTCGTGACCGTAACGCTCCACTTACCCCGAAGGATGATCCGACTGTGCCGGCGCATCGAGTCGGGCTGGTCCGTCCCCGCCACTCCCCGGCAAATATCTGACACGACGTGGCTACTTCTCCATTCCCCCCGCTACGCCTACCCCTTATTCAACTTGACCGGTTCAACGCTCAGACTTGAACGGGCCGCCACGAACCTTCGTGAGACTCGAGGAAACCTCCTGAGTGGTGAATTACAGCACTACGCCTGTGTCACGGCAGCACCAATAATTCTCTCGTGGAGCCACGAGAAGACGTGCACAGCGTGGTGCTGAGTAGGTGAAGGTGGCTTGTCGATTGCCACATGATCGGCGCGTGCTAGGCTTCTGCTATCTCTACTTCAGCACCTGATAGACGGACTTTCCCTAAGGCTTCATCGCCCGCAACACGCGCACCAAGTCGCGGATGCCATCATCGAGGCTGAGCTGCGGCGCGAAACCAAGCTGTCCAATCTTTGCGCTCGACACCTCGTAGTCCCGATGATCTCGGTCCACGCCGCTTCGGGCCAACCGCAGATCGAATGGCACTTGAATCTGAATCCGTTCGGCCAATTCGAGCTTGGTCATGTTTGTGCGCTCGTCTGCGACGTTGAATGTCCGCCCACGCATCAGCTCAAAGTGCTCCAGCGCCATCATGCAGCTTTGCGCTGCGTCCTGCACATGTAGGAAGGTCCGACGGAAATGGGATTGATAGAGCTCGAGCCTCTGACGGAGAACGGCCTGTTGTACAAAGAAATTTACGAGCAAGTCAAGGCGCAACCTGGGCGCCACCCCAAACAAGGTGGCGAAACGCAATACCACGCCTCCAGCGTCACGGACCATCGATTCCGCCTCGAGCTTCGTCGAGCCGTAGAGGCTCAACGGGTTGGCAGGTGTGTTCTCGTCGCACCGATGGGCAACGGTTCCGTACACTGAGCAAGTCGATGCAAAGACGAGTGGGCGCTGATCCAAAAAGGCAGTCACATGGCGGGTACCGCCTACGTTCGTGGTCACGGCTCGATGTGGGTCAGCGTCGCACGCTGGATAGCCGACCACTGCCGCCAAGTGAATTACTGCGTCCTGATCCCGCATGGCTGCACGCACCACGTCGGCCTCGCGGACGTCGTCAGCCACAATCTCGAGCCCAGGATCGTTCGCAAAATGAAGGATAGCCTGGACGCCCCAGTCAAACTGATCTAGCAATCTGACGCGGTGACCCGCTCGAAGTAGTGATGGCACCAATACTGAGCCGATGTAGCCCCCGCCGCCCGTTACAAGGACACGCATACGTCTCGCCTAAACCTGCTCGGGCAAGGGAACGGACGAACGCCGGTTGATCACGCTGCAGACTATAGCGCGAACCAGGACTGGACGATCGGCGTATCGTTAGCGGAAGGAAAGTTCCAACGGCCTGACGAACATTCTTGACAGCTCTGGGGTGCAGCGCCGGGCCGGCCCGTTGACGGGTCGAAGGCCAGCGCCGAGGGTGTTACGGCAGTGTTGAAGTTGGGGTGGCGATTCCCCGCTCGAGTTCTGCCTGGTGGGAGGCCTCGGGTGTCCGCCAAGACCGAAGCAAGGGGACCACCATCGGGCCTCGACCAGGTGACCCTGCCCGTCGGGTGAGGAAGGATTACCAGACCCACGGCGCCGCCGGTGCTCCGGCCGCCGTGGCGGAGACCCTGCGGGAGGGCTCCTGGCCTTGGCCGTGGGCACCGGGCTGCAGGTGATGGGGGCGTTGATGGACGAGGACGCGACACGGCTGTGCGGGCCGAGGGCCAACACGACCCCGGGTTCGCCCTACCCGACAGCGTGACCGGGCCATGGCCGAGCCTCGACCGGGCTTGCGGTGCGGCACGGCAGCGAGGCGGGCTCGGTCATCCTCCGTCGACGGCGGGTCGCGGTCCGCCGCCCCTGGGTCCGGCGCCCCGGGCGGCGCTGGCAGGTAGTGGTCACGGCCTTCGATCTGTGCCCCGACGGAGCTGTCGGTGCGCATGGCGATGGAGACGATGCTGCGCACGCTGGCCACCCGCTGCTACCGGTCGTGCCTCGAACCCGTCGGCGAGCGGGTCGAGGCGGCGGCGGCGTCGACTTCCAAGTCCTCGGTGTCCCGCCGCTTCGTTGGGGATCACGATGGGGCAGCATGGGTCTTGTCGGACATCCGCTCGTGGGAGGACTCATCTTGGCAAGGCCCCACACCCCTCGCAACCGGCACGCCCACGACGGCGCGGCTCGTGGCAGAAGCCCAGCGGTCGCGCACGCCGGTGCAGGCCATTTCCTCGTCACCTGCTCGGCCGGCTTCGAGCACGTCGTCGCCGAAGCCCTGCCGTCCGATGTCCCTCGGCTGAACGTCGCCGCCGTTGACAGCGGCACAATCCTCGTTGAACTCGACGGCTCGCCGTCGGCAAGGCGTCTGGCGAAGTTGGATTATCTTTCTGGCGTGCACCAGATCATCGCCGAGGCACCTTCCGGGTCCCACGCGCCGGAACAGAGTTTCGGGCGATTCGTGCAGGCGCTGCGCACGGGCAGGGCTCCGGCGCCAGCGGCGCTGCGCGGCTCGTTCCGGCTGCGCGTCATAAGGGAGGGCCAGCCGGTCAAGATTGATAACCGCGCCCGTCTAAACCTGGAACGGGCGGTGCAGGACTGGAGCGGCATGCGCCCCGAGGCACGCGGCGGAGGGACGGAGGTGTGGATCTACGCCCGCCGAGACGACCCCCGTGTCCGGCTGATGTTGCGCCTCGATCACCCCGAGCGGCGTCGGACCGCAGCCGGGACCCTCAAGCCCGACGTGGCTGCGGCCCTCGTCCGGGTCGCTCCCTTGGGTGCCCACGACGTCTTCCTCGACGCCTTCGCCGGCTCGGGCGCCGTCTCGGCGGCTCGCTCCCGGGCGGCGCACAGCCGCATCGTGGTCAGCGACGTCGACCCGGCCCGCGTCGCTGACCTCCGGGTTCGCGCCCGCCGTGGCGAGCTGGGCCCGGCCGCTCAGGTTTACTGCGCCGACGTACGCGATCTCGTGCCCGCCATCGTGGAGCCCGGATCGGTCGACGTCGCCGTCCTCGACCCTCCGTGGGGCAGCTTCGACCGCACCCTGTCACACATGGACCTAGTCAGGTTATACGACGCCACCGTTCGGATGCTCGACCAGGCGCTGGCGCCGGGAGGTCATGGCGTGCTGCTGGTGCTCGACGCAGACATGCTAAGGCCCTTGGACAGGGCCGACGGGCTCGCCACGGTTTCTTCCATCCCGGCACTAGTCAACGGCAAGAAGGTGCGGGTCGTTCACGTTAGCCGCCCATCCTGACCCCCAGGAACGTGACGGGTACGGTGACGGCGGCGCGTAGTCCCGCTTGACCGACCGGCTCTTGCGCATCCAGGCAGTCTGAGTTGTCGCCATCGCAACTACTTGAGACCCAGAGCCGTGACGTGTCATGACACCCCCAGGCCGCAGGACCACCCACTGTCTGCAATCGCGACCCGCCGGCCACCTAGCGCAGACGCTGTCAGGACCGTAGGAGCCGAATAGACGCGGTGGAGGCCCGAGGTCCGATCGCGCAACCATAGGCTTCACGGTCATGCGTCGCTCGGACGTAGGCGGTTGCGCCCAGCGCAGCGCAGCGCAATGAAACGCGGTCGGTCTCCTCCAGGATAGCCCGCAGGGAACGGCCGCGCTGTGCCCACACCGTGAGGCGATGTCCGGATTCGCGCTGCAGCGTGCCAGGCCATCCCAGACCCGATTAATTGCATCGGTCCGGATTCCGCTCCTCCTGGGGACGGACCCAGGGTCATTCGCCTTCGGCCACCGCCCCTAGCCGGCCCACAGGGTCGTCGAAGACCCGACAGTCGACCTTGACCTGAAGAATTGCACCCTTGCCGCAGCCCTCGTCGCTCCTTGTGTCTCGGAGGAGACCACTAACTGAAGCGGCCAGGCGGGGTTGGAGGCTTCAGTTCAGTTTCTGTGCCCGCTGCGCGGCCGTGAAGCATGCGTGAAAATGGGTGCGAGCGAGCCTGCCACGCCGTCGTGTTCTTGGTCCTGAGGCCGTAGTTCAGTTTGGTGTGGGGCCCGACCGGAAGGGCAACGCACTGTGCTACGAGCACGCCGATCAGACTTTCGTATCCCT
>JBBQRO010000154.1:0-7918 GCA_038214685.1 Acidimicrobiales bacterium | reverse complement strand
CCGAGATGGTCATGCCCGGCGACAACATCACCCTCAACGTCGAGCTCATCAACCCCATCGCCATGGACGAAGGCCTTCGCTTCGCCATCCGTGAGGGTGGCCGCACCGTGGGCGCCGGTCGCGTCACCAAGATTCTGAAGTAGGGACGTCGGGGGCGACACCCTCCGACTGGGGGCATACTGGAGTGTCAGCGTGAGCCGAAAGAGAGACGTGGATGGCAAAGGGCGAGAAGCGGGTGAAGGTGACGCTGGCGTGCGAGACGTGCAAGCGACGCAACTACATCACCATGAAAAACAAGCAGAACGACCGGGAACGCATGGAAGTCAAGAAGTACTGCCGATGGGACCGGACGCACACGACCCACCGGGAGACGCGCTAGACGATCACATGATCCGGCCTCCCGGGCCGGATACCCGTAACCAACCGGGCGGCGATCCGGTCCAAGAGGGTGTGGTTCCGGTGGTGATTCCGTCTGAAGAGGCTCGTCTGGTCGCTGCGGCCAAGGCTGGCGACAGTGACGCGTTCACTGCGCTGGTGGAGGCCACCCAGGCCGACGTCTACACCCTGGCCTACCGGTTGACCGGCAACCAGGACGACGCTCGCGACGTGGCCCAGGAGGCCTACCTGCGGGCCTTCCGGTCGCTGAAACGGTTCCGGGGAGACGCCCGCTTCTCGACCTGGATGTACCGGATCACGGCCAACTGCGCGTCGACGCACCTGTCCCGTCGGTCCAAGGGGCGTCACGAGGAGCTCGCCGACGACGACAACGTGCTCGACGAGCGCCCGGAGTCGGACCCGGAAACCATGGCCGAAGCGGGGGCCCTACGCGACCGGGTCACCGCTGCGTTGGCCGACCTGCCCCCCATCCTGAGGGCCGTCGTGGTCCTGCGCGACGTCTACGACCTGCCTCACGACGCCATCGCATCGGAGCTGGGGATCACCGAGTCGGCGGCCAAGGTGCGCCTGCACCGTGCCCGTCGCAAGCTGCGGGAGCGCCTGTTCCCGATGCCCGGAGAGGAGAAAGCCCGTGCGGTCTAGCCGGTTCTTCGGGAGTGGGGGCGTGTCCTGCGACGACGTCGCCAATGCGCTTCCCGCCATCGTCGACGGACTCGAGGTGGCCGACCTCGAGGTGCAGCGCCACGTGACCGCCTGCCTGCGGTGCCAGGCCGAGCTGGTGCAGTACCGCAAGGTCCTACGCACGCTCCACCAGCTCCGTACCGAGGTGCTCGAGCCGGCGCCCGGCCTGCTGCCCGACATCCTGGCCGCCCTCGGCGCCGCCGGCGAGCGCCGAGCCATCCACGACCTGCTCAACGGCCGCCGGGTGGCCTACGTCGGCGGCATCGCCGCTGCCACCGCCGCCGGCGCGGCGGGAGCCATCCTGGCCAGCCGCGCCCGTCGGAAGGTCCGCCTCGCCAGCTAGTGGGGTGGGGGGGAGTGCCGCCCGCCGGGAGGGTCATCCTGGTGATGGGCTACCCTGGGTTCGCGTACGTCAGGGGCTGGCCCGCTGGTGCAGAGGGCAGTAGCTCAATTTGGCAGAGCACCGGTCTCCAAAACCGGCGGTTGGGGGTTCGAGTCCCTCCTGCCCTGCTCGTTCGTCCCCGACTCGAGGTGCCGATGTGAAGGTGGATGGGTTGCCGTGAACCGAGAAACCAAACGACTGATGCAGCGTCAGGGTCAGGTCGACGCTGATGGCAGCCCCACCCGCCGGGAAGCGCCGCGCCAGCCCGCAGCCCGGGTGGCGACCAAGGAGCGCATCGGCCCCTCCGAGTACGCGCGCCAGGTTCGCGGCGAGCTGCGGAAGGTGGCCTGGCCCACTCGGGCCGAGGTCATCAACTACTCGATCGTCGTGCTTATTGCCCTGGCCTTGCTCACCGCCATCATCTTCGCTCTCGACTACGTCTTCGCTAAAGCCGTTATCTTCCTCTTCAGATGAGCCAGCCCGTCGATCCCACCACCGATGTTGATTCGCTCGACGGGTCAGCGTCTGCCGACACCGCCGTCGCCGAGGCTGCAGACGCCAGTGACGTGGCCTCCGACGGGGCGGCCCCCGCCGGAGAGGTCCTGACCGAGGACCAGCTCCTGGCCGGCGGCTTCGACGACGGGGACGACGACGAGGACGACGAGCCGCCTGTCGAAAGCCCCTATGACCGGCCCGGCTCCTGGTACGTGGTGCACACCTACGCCGGCTACGAGAACAAAGTGAAGTCCAACCTCGAGAGCCGGATCGCCTCCATGAACATGGAGGACCGCATCTTCGAGTGCGTCATCCCCATGGAGGACGTCATCGAGTTCAAGGGCGGCAAGCGGGTCACCGTCCAGAAGAAGGTGTTCCCGGGCTACCTGCTCGTGCGCTGCGAGCTCGACGACGACTCCTGGCGGGTGGTCCGCAACACCCCCGGCGTCACCGGGTTCGTGGGCTTGGGCGCAAAGCCCACCCCGCTCTCCCGCAAGGAGGTCGAGAGCATCCTGCAGGTGCAGACCACCGGCACCGACGGCGCTCCCAAGAAGGCCCGCCACCGGGCTATGTACGAGATCGCCGAGAGCGTGCGGGTGCGGGAAGGCCCCTTCGCCGACTTCACCGGCACCATCGCCGAGATCAACGAAGACCAGATGAAGCTGAAGGTGCTGGTCAACATCTTCGGTCGGGAGACCCCGGTCGAGCTTGAGTTCAGTCAGGTCGCCAAGCTCTGATCCGTCGGCGAGAGCCGCCAGATATCCAGCCGTACGCAAGGGTGGGAGGCGCTCCGGCGCCGCTAGAACCACCAGAGGAGAAGGTCAAGCCACATGGCAAAGAGACGCGTCGCCGCAATCGTCAAGATCCAGATTCCGGCCGGGGCGGCCACGCCAGCCCCGCCCGTGGGCACCGCACTCGGCCCCCACGGCGTGAACATTATGGAGTTCTGCAAGCAGTACAACGCGGCCACCGAGTCGCAGCGGGGCACGGTCGTGCCGGCGGAGATCACGGTCTTCGAGGACCGGTCGTTCACCTTCGTCATCAAGACCCCGCCCACGCCGGTCCTGCTGCGGGCCGCGGCGGGAATCGACAAGGGCTCTGTCGCGCCCGGCCGGGAGGCCGCCGGCACGGTCACCGACGCCCAGGTCACCGAGATCGCCACTACCAAGCTGCCCGACCTCAACGCCAACGACCTCGATGCGGCCAAGCGCCAGGTCGTCGGCACCGCCCGCTCCATGGGACTGACGGTGAAGGGATGACCCACACCCGCAAGGACAGCAAGAAGTATGTCGACGCGGTCCGTCGCTTCGACCGTGACCGCCAGCACGCCCCGGGCGAGGCCGTCGACCTGGTCAAGAGCCTGGCCTCGGCCAAGTTCGACGAGTCAGTGGAGCTGGCCGTGCGACTCGGCGTCGACCCCCGCAAGGCCGATCAGATCGTCCGGGGCACGGTGGGCCTGCCCGCCGGCACCGGCAAGACGGTGCGGGTGGTGGCCTTCGCCGCCGGAGACGCGGCCAACGACGCCCGGGAGGCGGGGGCCGACGTGGTCGGTGCCGACGACCTGGTCGCCCGGGTGCAGGGCGGCTTCCTCGACTTCGACGTGGCCATCGCCACCCCGGATCTCATGGGCCAGGTGGGCAAGCTCGGCCGGGTCCTTGGTCCCCGTGGCCTCATGCCCAACCCGAAGACGGGCACGGTGACCACCGACGTCGGTCGGGCGGTCCGGGAGTTCAAGGGCGGGCGGGTTGAGTACCGCACCGACCGCTACGGCAACATCCATGTGCCCATCGGCAAGGTCAGCTTCGACCGCCGGTCCCTGCTCCAGAACCTGCAGGCCGTCATCGAGGAGCTGCAGCGGGCCAAGCCGGCCTCGGCCAAGGGCCGCTACATGCAGTCGATAGCGGTGTCGTCCACCATGGGCCCCGGCGTGAAGCTCGACCCCAACCCCCTCCGGGCCCTCGACGACGAGCTCACCGCCACCGCCGGCTAGTCGGCGAGAGCCGCGGATGATCTAGTATCAGCAGTCACATATCGCCGTAGACATTTGGTGCGCGACCTCCTTCATCGGCGATTGCGCGTAAGCGGCCCCTAAACCGGGCTCGCCCAACGAGGCGTGAACCTTCCGAGTGGAATCGTTCGCGCGTCACGAACACCCGGAAGGAACTGCATGGGAGAACCCAGACCAGAGAAGGTCGCCGTCGTCGCCGAGGTGCGTGAGCGGCTGTCGTCGTCCAACGGCGCCCTGCTGACGGAGTATCGCGGCCTGAAGGTCGCCGAACTGGCCGCCCTGCGGCGCTCGGTCGGCGATGCCGGCGGCGAGTACCGGATCTATAAGAACACTCTGGTCCGGCGGGCGGCGGCCGAGCTGGACCTCGCCGAGCTCGACCCGTTGCTGGTCGGGCCCACCGCCATTGCCTTCGTCGACGGCGACGCCGTGGCTGTGGCTAAGTCGCTCCGGGACTTCGCCCGCACCAATCCAAACCTGACCATCAAGGGTGGCCTGCTCGGCACCAAGGTGCTGAGTGCGGCCGACGCCAGCGCCCTGGCCGACGTCGCCCCCCGCGAGGTGATCCTGGCCCAGCTGGCCGGCGCCCTCGCCGCCCCCCTCCAGAAGATGGCCGGCCTGCTTCAGGCCCTGCCCCGCAACTTCGCCTATGGGCTGTCCGCCCTCGTCGACAAGCGTCGGGCCGCAGCGCCCGAAGCCGCAGCGCCCGAAGCCGCAGCGCCCGAAGCCGCAGCGCCCGAAGCCGACACGCCTCCGCAAGACACGCCTCAGTCAGAAGAAGGAGACCAGTAATGGCCACCAAGGCAGAAATTCTCGACAGCATCGCCGGCATGACCGTGCTCGAGCTCTCCGAGCTCCTGAAGGAGTTCGAGGAGAAGTTCGGCGTCACGGCTGCGGCCCCCATGGCCGTCGCCAGCGCCGGTGGTGGCGGCGGCGGGGGCGATGCCGCGCCGGTGGAAGAGGAGCAGGACGAGTTCGACGTCATCCTCACCGAGGTGGGCGCCCAGAAGATCCCGGTCATCAAGGAGGTGCGCTCCCTCACCAACCTCGGTCTCAAGGAGGCCAAGGACCTGGTGGACAGCGCCCCGAAGGCCGTGCTCGAGAAGGTATCGAAGGAAGAGGCCGAGAAGGCCAAGGCCCAGCTCGAAGGGGCCGGCGCCACCGTCGAGCTCAAGTAGTCCCCGCCGGTTCTCCGGGCCTGCAGGCACCGCCACGGTACCTGCAGGCCCGGAGAAGCCTTTCGGGCTACGCCAGCAGCTCGACCTCGATCCTCAGCGCCCGGTACGTCGGAAGTGCCCGACGATCGCGCGTGACGAGGGTCAATCCATGCTCAGCGGCTGCTGCGGCGACAAGGGCGTCGGAGACGGATCCTTCCGATCGCGCAGGGCCTTCGGAATCACCAATCGACCTGCCTTGTCGATGGTTGCGCCGACGCCCGCAGAATACCAGCGCGCCGGCCCGGTTTGGGTTGTCCACAACTCCTTGACCGGAGCGGCGGAGTCGCATAGCCTCATCTCAGCTTGATTCGAGCTGGCTTGCCCAATCGCGCAGGTACAGCTAGTCTGGTATCTGCCGTGCCAGCCCGCGAGTCGCCGTCCTTCTTTTCCGGCTTGACCGCGCGCGCCCGGCGTTGACCCGCCCTGCCCAGCCTGCCACCCGAATCCCTGTCATGCCAGCTCGCACCATCTCCGCGAAGGAGTGAGGTTTTGCCCACTCGTCCCGCCCCTCGGGAACGTTTTTCCTTTTCCAACCTCGACGAGGTTCTGGCCCTTCCGGACCTGATCTCCGTCCAGCGTGACTCGTTCAAATGGTTCCTCGATCGCGGGATGGCCGAAACCTTCCGCGACATCAGCCCCATCGAGGACTTCACCGGCCAGCTCCGCCTCGAGCTGGAGTTCGATGCCGCCGACCAGGACTTGCGCCCGCCGCCCAAGTTCACCGTGGAGGAGTGCAAGGAGAAGGACATGACCTTCTCCGCACCCATCTTCGTGCGGGCCCGCTTCATGAACGCCACCACGGGCGAGATCAAAGAGCAGACCGTCTTCATGGGGGACTTCCCGATGATGACCGACAAGGGCACCTTCATCATCAACGGCACCGAGCGGGTGGTCGTCTCCCAGCTCGTCCGGTCCCCGGGCGTCATCTTCCAGCCCGGCCGTGACGCCAAGACCATTGCCACCGCCACCATCCACCCCTATCGCGGTGAATGGATCGAGTTCGACATCGAGCAGAAGCCCGGCAAGGACGTCACCGCCGGCACCCGGGTGGCCCGCAAGCGCCGCCTGTCCCTTTTCGTCCTGCTGCGGGCCCTGGGCTACGACCAGGAGGCCCACCCCGGCTTCCTCGAGCGCCTCGTCAACCACTTCGACTTCCTCGAGGGCCAGTGGGAGAAGGAGAAGGACCTCGCCCCCACCCGGGAAGAGGCCCTGGTCGAGATCTACAAGCGGGCCCGCCCCGGCGAGCCGCCCCAGGTCGAGGCCGCTCGCGCCTACTTCGAGAACGCGTTCTTCAATCCCAAGCGCTATGACCTCACCCGCGTCGGCCGCTACAAGCTCAACCGCAAGCTCGGCCCGGAGATCGAGAAGATCGCCGAGCTGCTCGCCGTCGACCTCGAGCGCCCCGGCCAGACCCAGTTCGTCCTGAGCCCGTCGGAGATCCTGGCCGCCACCACCTACCTGCTCCACCTCGCCGCCGGCGAGGAGGGCTACCGCCTCGACGACCAAGACCACTTCGCCAACCGCCGCATCCGGTCGGTGGGCGAGCTGATCCAGAACCAGGTCCGCATCGGCCTGTCCCGCATGGAGCGGGTCGTCCGCGAGCGCATGACCACCCAGGACGTCGAGGCCATCACGCCCCAGACCCTGATCAACATCCGGCCTGTGGTTGCGGCCATCAAGGAGTTCTTCGGCACCAGCCAGCTGTCCCAGTTCATGGGTCAGACCAACCCTCTCGACGGCCTCACCCACAAGCGCCGCCTCTCGGCCCTCGGCCCCGGCGGTCTGTCCCGCGAGCGGGCCGGCTTCGAGGTGCGCGACGTGCACACCAGCCACTACGGCCGGATGTGCCCGATCGAAACCCCGGAAGGCCCCAACATCGGCCTGATCGGGTCGCTGGCCACCTACGCCCGGGTCAACGACTTCGGCTTCATCGAGACCCCATACCGCAAGGTGGTCGACGGCCAGCTCACCGACGAGATCCGCTACCTCGCCGCAGATGAGGAAGAGGAGCACGTCATCGCCCAGGCCAACGCCGTGCTCGACGACGCCGGCCAGTTCGTCGGTGACCGCGTGCTCGTGCGCCGTGGCCCTCAGGGTGCCGGCGTGCGCATCGGCGCCGGCGGCACGTCCTACGGCACCACCAGCGAGATCGACTACGTGCCGCCGAGCGAGGTCGACCTGATGGACGTCTCGCCCAAGCAGATCGTCTCCGTGGCCACGGCCATGATCCCGTTCCTCGAGCACGACGACGCCAACCGGGCCCTCATGGGGGCCAACATGCAGCGCCAGGCCGTCTCCCTCGTCCGGGCCGAGGCCCCCTACATCGGCACCGGCATCGAGAAGCGTGCCGCCCGTGACGCAGGCGACGTCGTCCTGGCCGAGGGCGACGGCGAGGTGCTCGAGGTCACCGGTGACATCATCGTCGTCAACTACGTCGAGGGACAGACCGACCGCGAGGGCCGCACCCTGGCCCGCAAGACCTACCGCCTGGCCAAATTCCGCCGGTCGAACCAGGGCACGTGCATCAACCAGAAGCCGGTGGTCGACGAAGGCCAGGCCGTCGCCCTGGGCGACGTGCTGGCCGACGGCCCCTCCACCCATCAGGGCGACCTGGCCCTGGGCAAGAACCTGCTCGTGGCCTTCATGCCGTGGGAGGGCTACAACTTCGAGGACGCCATCATCCTGTCCGAGCGCCTGGTGCGCGACGACGTGCTGACGTCGATCCACATCGAGGCCCACGAG
>JBBQRO010000153.1:0-7946 GCA_038214685.1 Acidimicrobiales bacterium | reverse complement strand
GGCCGACCCGGCATTGGCCACCATCCCGATCGTCCTGCTGTCAGCCAAGGCCCAGAACGCCGACATCGACGCCGGCCTCGACGTCGCCGACGACTACGTCACCAAGCCCTTCGACCCGCTCGAGCTGCTCGACCGGGTCGCTGCTCTCCTCTGATGGCCGGACCCCTCCCGCAGCACCTGCTGCCCGACACCGCCGCCATCGACGCCGACGGACGCTGCTCGATCGGCGGCTGCGACCTGTCCGACCTGGCCGCGGCGTTCGGCACGCCCCTGTTCGTCTACGACGAGGTGCATCTGCGGTCACGCTGTCGGGAGGCGGTCGACGCCTGGGGCGACGGGGTGGCCTACGCCACGAAGGCCTTCCTGTGCGTGGCCATGGCCCGCCTGGCCGCCGAGGAGGGGATGTGCCTGGACGTGTCCACTGGCGGCGAGCTGCACGTCGCCCTGGCCGCCGGAGTGGCCCCCGAACGGCTGGTCCTGCACGGCAACAACAAGTCCGAGGACGAGCTTCGGGCCGCTCTCACCCTCGGCGTCGGCCGGATCATCGTCGACTCCTTCGATGAGATCGACCGCCTCGAGCGGCTGGCCCCGGCCGTCGGCGCCCGCCCCCGGGTGCTGGTCCGCATCACCCCGGGCATCGAGGCGCACACCCACGAGTTCGTGCGCACCGGCCAGGACGACTCGAAGTTCGGGTTCTCCGTGTCCACCGGCCGGGCCGCCGAGGCCGTCGACCGCCTGCGCCGCCTCGATCGGGCCGGCGTGATGGAGCTGGTCGGCATGCACGCCCACATCGGTTCGAACGTGTTCAGCCTGCGCTCCTTCGCCCAGGCGGCCGACGTGCTCGCCAGCCTCGCCGCCCCGCTCGGCCTGCCCGAGCTGGTGGTGGGCGGCGGCCTCGGGGTGCCCTACGTACAGGGAGAGGAGGCACCGAGCATCGCCGCCTGGGCCAAGGCCACCCGTGACGCCCTCCACGCCGGCGGCCTCGACCCTGCCGTGCGGGTCACCGCCGAGCCCGGGCGATCCCTGGTGGCCGGCGCCGCGGTCACCCTCTACACCGTGGGCACCATCAAGGCCCTGGCCGGGATCCGCACCTACGTCGCCGTCGACGGGGGCATGAGCGACAACCCTCGCCCGGTGCTCTACGGCAGCGGCTACGAGTCGTTCCTGCCCCGGGCCGCCGCCGCCGAGCGGCCCCAAGCGGTGCGCATCGTGGGCAAGCACTGCGAGACCGGAGACGTGCTGGTGGCCGAGGGCTTCGTGCCCGATGACCTGGCCGTCGGCGACATCCTGGCCACCCCCGTCACCGGCGCCTACGGCCACTCGATGGCCAGCAACTACAACAAGGTCCTCCGCCCCCCGGTGGTCTTCGTTCGAGACGGTGTGCCCCAGGAGGTCGTCCGCCGAGAGACCCTCGACGACCTCCTGACGAATGACGTTGGCTAGGCACTGGACCACCGGTTCGACGACGGTGTGAGGTAGATGAATCGGCGCGTTCATGATCGGGCGGGTGGTGTTCAGGCGCTACCCAGTTGCCCGCCGGCCGATGCTTCACGCAGCGCGGCGACGGCGGCTGCCGGTTCGGGCACAGTGATCGTGACGATGCGGTGGTTGCGGAGCGAGAGTCGCACGGTTGGTCCGCTGCGGACTGTGCAGTTGGTCCGCTTCGGTGTCCACCAGAACCCATAGGAGACTCGCCACGATGGCAGATCGATCATTTCGGCGTGCTCGATCTCGTCGAGACGGTAGGAGCATCGGGGCCATCCGACCAGCCCCCAGCGGATGGTGAAGCCGTTGGGCCCTGCGGTGGCACGGACGCTGGAAGCCGTCAGACGTTGGCGAGCACGCCGATCGCAACGAAGATCAGCGGAACGACGAAAAGGAGGTCGCCCCGGCGCCGTTGGATTCTTTGCTCATGAGAACGACGAGCAGCGCTCCGGCGCTCGTCGCGGCGACCATCGGCCAACTTGTGGATCGGCCGGTATATACGGCGTGCTGGCTCGGGCCGGCGTTTGGTAGTTGGGTCATGTGAGCTCCTTGATGATGCGGATGAGATCGTTCTTTCCGAGTCCATGCTCGCTGGCGGTAGCGATCAGCTTCTGGGCTGCCTCGGTCACCGACGAGAGCGCTGGGCCGGCCGACACGACGCGCGCCCCGCGTCCGCGTCGGAACTCAAGCACTCCGTCGTCGCGAAGCTGTCGGTAGGCAGCGAGCGCTGTGTTGCGGTCGACGGACAAGGCTGTCGCGAGTTCGGAGGCGGGCGGCAGCTGCTCGCCGACTGGCAGTTCTCCGGAGGCCACGCCGCGGCGAACGCAACTGGCGATCTGGTCCTGGAGACACTCTCGGGAGGTGTGATCGATCGCCCATCGCATGGTGCTAATCAAGGTAGTCTCATAGCTACCTTGAGTCAAGGATCGACGGACGGCCTCTACTGGCCCTGTGACCGTTATCGCAAGCGGGGCGTGGCCGAGTGGGCACGCTTTCGGCTGGGGACGCCGAGGACTGGGACAGCGACGATGTCCCACACGCACCTGAGCCTGTCAGCGCTCGGGAGGCACCGGTCATCGTGCTCGAGGGTCGTACAGCTGCCGGCCCGAGGTGCACGACCTGCTCGATGTGCGGGTGCTCTTGGACGTTCCTCTCGATGTGCGCAGCCCGAACTCGGCCATCGCGGTCGCGGCGGGCGCCTCCTACGTGCAGATCGCCTCATCCCAGGGCTTGTGCCACAGACTGTGCTGATGCCTCCGATGCCACCTCTCGCAACGAAGGGATTGCGAGCCCTGTTCACTATCGGGAGCTTGCTTCTGGCGTCCGCGTTCGCAGGCCGGTCGCCGGGTGATCCGGTCAGCTTGGCGCTGGCTACAGGCTGGGTGGCCTTCGCTCTCCGATCGCTTCGCCTGGGCCTTCGCCTGCGCGGGGAGGCGCTGATTCTCACCAACATGCTGAAGACCCACCGCATCCCGGTGCACGATGTCGACAGCTTCGGGACACGGTGGTCTCGACTGCACGGCGGTGAGGCACTTGAGATCCGGACGCCACGCGCACGTATCTCGTCACGGTGTATTCAATCACGGCGATCCTTATGGTGGCGGAACGGCGCAAACTCGCAATTGCTGGGCTGAACGACTGGATCCATGCGCCGTCCAGCCGCCGAGAAGATCCGGGAACCTGACGGCGCCGGGCTGCGGCTACCTGCTCGCGGACCGCGGGAACGCTGGTAGCTCCGGTCACCCCGGGAGGTCTTTTTAGACGCCGTCGGAGTCGGCTTCCTCATGACTCGCGAGCGCGCCTGCTGTCGACCCCGGCGTCCCCAGCAAGAGCTCCAGAACATGGCGGGAGGAGCCGCGACGACATATCACCGATGCGCCATTAGGGGATGCCTCAGAAGGCGCCGATCGCTCTTCTCACCGGCCGGATGGGTACGGAATTGACCTCGATAGCTGCACTCAAAGGGCTGGACATTCTGGCGGGTCGGGCGTATGCTACGAACATGTGTTCGTTCCGGTCGCTGCTGGTTGAGCAGGCGGAGGCCGCTTCGTCCGGCAGCGCCGAAGTCCGGCTCTTGAAGCTGGCGGCGCTGCGGCAGATGGTGGACGCAATGATTGTCTCGGCGTTGGGGGAGATCGAGAAGGCGCCGGGGGCGGTGCTGCTAGATGGGGGGATCGATGGGGGGCAGTGGCTGGCTGCTCGGAGCGAGTTGCACCCGGGGGAGGCTCGGTCGCTGGCGGGGCTGGCCCGCGATCTGCCGGACATGCCGGCCAGTGATAAGGCGCTGCAGCAGGGGCGGATCGGGACCGAGAAAGCGCGGCTGCTGAGCCAGGCTTGCGATGTCGAGGGTTTCGTCGAGGCGGAGGCCGAGCTGGTCGATGCCGTGGTGGGGGTGTCGTTGCGGACGGCCCGGCGGATCGTCAAGCGGTTCATCGCCGAGCGCCGTGATCCGGCGCCGGCCGACCCGGCCACCAACGAGGTGACCCTGGCCCCGAAGCGGAACGGCCGTTGGAGCCTGCACGGCGACCTGGACGAAGAGACGGCCCGGGTGATCGCCAACGAGCTGCGGCGCCTAGCCGAGGGTCACCGTGACGACGAGGGGCTCAGCCTCGCTCGCCGCATGTCGCTCGGCCTGCTCGACATGACTCGGCGGTCGGTCTCGTTCGGCGAGCGCGGGCCGGGGTCGCGTCCTGAGGTGGTGCTGGTCGGCCACGTCGGCTTCGACGGTGACGTCGAGAACCCCGAGTACGAGGACGGTACGCCGGTCAGCCGGAAGGTGTTCGAGAACCTGGCCTGTGACGCCACGATCCGGACCCTGCTCGTGAACGGGCGGTCCGAACCGCTCGACCTTGGCCGGTCAACGCGGCTCGCCACCGCCGGGCAACGCCGGGCCGCGGTGGTGCGAGACGGAGGATGCGTTGTCCCGGGCTGCGATCAGCCACCCGAGCATTGCGATCTCCACCACATCCGACATTGGCTCCACGGCGGCTCCACCGACCTTTCCAACCTGTGCCTGCTCTGTCGGCGGCACCACACGCTCGCCCATGTCATCGGGTTCACCTTCGCCCGGGATCAACAGGGCCAGCTCACGATCTACCGCCCTGACGGCACGCCGCTCGGCTGGTTCGGCCGGCAAGCCGCCTGACCGGCAAGAATCGCAGCTCGCCCAGCTCGCCCAGGTCGCCCAGGTCGCCGCGGGCACAAGGACAGGGTCGAACCCTTGAGGCTGAGCCTGGGGCGGTGAGCGTCCCGATGAGATCCACACATGGCCATCACCAGAGGCTCGGACGCATCGGTGGCGGAACCCCGAGAACTCGGCCGGCTCCCTCGCGTCCACCTACTGGACGTTGATGCGGGCCGGGCACCATGACCCTCGACCTGGCCCGGCGGATCGTGCCGGGGGATGTCAACGGTCGTCGGGGTGCCCTGATCGAGATGCGGCGGGTCTGCCGCTCGGGCGGCTACCTGGCACCGTGGCCGCGGGCAGAGGGCTGCTGGAGGTGGCCGTCGTGCACGGGGCCAAGGTGGTGGAGGTGGTGGCACCGCCTGATGCCAGCTCGCTCATCGGTTCTCCTCGTCGCCCGTGCGGATGCTCAGGGTCTGTCCTGCGGCGAGCTGATGAAACGTGGCGGGGGAGCCGGGTGCCGGCCGGGGTGGCCGCTCACTACCCTCGGGCGCATGATCTCCGATGCCCACTCCAGCGCGCCCGTGCGTGTGGGCCTGCTCGGCTGCGGCAACGTCGGCGGCGCGCTGGCGGCCCTGTTGGCCGAGGAGGGCGACGGGCTGTTCGCCCGCACCGGGCTGCGCCTCGAGCTGACCCGGGTGGCGGTGCGCAACACCGCCAAGAGCCGTGGCCCGAACGTGCCCGACCACCTGCTCACCAACGACGCCGCCGCGGTGGTGGTGGCCGACGACGTTGACGTGGTCGTCGAGCTGATCGGGGGCATCGAGCCCGCTCGGTCGCTCATCCTCGATGCCCTGAAGGCCGGTAAGCCGGTGGTCACCGGCAACAAGGAGTTGGTGGCCGACCTGGGCGACGAGCTGTTCCAGGCCGCCGGCGCCGCCGGGGTCGACCTGCTCTTCGAGGCGGCCGTGGCGGGCGGCATCCCCATCATGCGGCCCCTGCGCGAGTCTTTGGCCGGCGAGCGGCTCACCCGCATCATGGGCATCGTCAACGGCACCACCAACTACATCCTCACCAAGATGGAGGCCGGCGAGGGCTACGGCGACGCCCTGGCCGAGGCCCAGTCGCTGGGCTACGCCGAGCGCGACCCGACCGCCGATGTGGAGGGGTTCGACGCCGCCGCCAAGGCCGCGATCATCGCCACCCTCGCCTTCGGCCAGAAGGTGGTGGGCGGCGACGTGGCCCGCGAGGGCATCAGCGACCTCACCGCCGCCGACTTTGCCTTCGCCCGGCGCATGGGCTTCGTCATCAAGCTGCTGGCCGTGGCCGAACGGCACGAGGACGGGTCGGTCTCGGCCCGCGTCCACCCGTCGCTGGTGGCGCTCGACCACCCGCTGGCCAGCGTGCGCGACAGCTTTAACGCCGTGTTCGTCGAGGGTGAGGCCGTGGGTGAGCTCATGTTCTTCGGCCGCGGGGCCGGCGGCCGGCCGACGGCCAGCGCCGTGCTCGGCGACCTGCTCGACGCCGCCCACTCGCTGCGGGGCGGGGCGCCGGGTCGCCTGCCCCAGCCGGGTCGGGCTCGCATCCGCCCGTTCGAGGAGATGGCCTCGCCGTACTACATCAGCCTGCTGGTCAACGACGAGCCCGGGGTGCTGGCGAGCGTCGCCGGGGTGTTCGGCCGCCACGGCGTCAGCATCCGCTCGATGGAGCAGGAGGGCGCACCCGGCGGCGACGCCCGCATCGACTTCATCACCCACACCGCGACCGAGCGCGACGTGCAGGCCACCCTGGCCGAGCTGCGCGAGCTCAGCGTCGTCGACGCCATCGGCGGGCTCATCCGCGTGGTGGCCTGAGCGTGGCGGCCCCGGGCTGGCGCGGCCTCATCGAGGAGTACCGCCCCTTCCTGCCGGTAGGTGAGTCCACCCCGGTAGTCACCCTGCTTGAGGGGGCCACCCCCCTGCTCCACGCCGACCGCCTGTCCGAGCGAGTGGGGGCCGACGTCTGGCTCAAGGTCGAGGGCGCCAACCCCACGGGGTCGTTCAAGGACCGGGGCATGACCCTGGCCATCACCAAGGCGGTCGAGGACGGGGCCAAGGCCGTCGTGTGCGCCAGCACCGGCAACACCAGCGCCTCGGCCGCGGCCTACGCGGCCCGGGCCGGCCTCACCTGCGCCGTGCTCATCCCCGACGGCTACATCGCCCTCGGCAAGCTGACCCAGGCGTTGGTCCACGGGGCCCGGGTCGTGCAGATCCGTGGCAACTTCGACCGGGCGCTGGCCATCGTGCGCGAGCTGGGCGAGCACGCCCCCCTCACCATCGTGAACTCGGTCAACCCCTTCCGCATCGAGGGCCAGAAGACGGGCGCCTTTGAGATCGTCGACGTGCTCGGCGACGCCCCCGACGTCCACTGCATCCCGGTGGGCAACGCCGGCAACATCACCGCTTACTGGCGGGGCTACCTCGAGTACCGGGCCGCCGGCCGCGCCACCCGGCTTCCCCGCATGATGGGGTTCCAGGCCGCCGGGGCCGCTCCCATCGTGGAAGGGCACCCGATCGAGGAGCCCGACACCATCGCCACGGCCATCCGCATCGGCAACCCGGCCAGCTGGTACGGGGCCACCGCGGCGGCGAGCGAGTCGGGCGGGTCGATCACCGCCGTCACCGACGAGGAGATCCTGGCCGCCTACCGCTTCCTCGCCGCCGAGGAGAGCGTGTACTGCGAGCCGGCGTCGGCCGCCTCGGTGGCCGGGCTCATCAAGCAGGGTGTGGCCCCCGGCGCCACCGTGGTGTGCGTCCTCACCGGCAACGGCCTGAAGGACCCCGACACCGCCGTCGGCCAGATCACCCCCCCGGCCGCCATCGCCGCCGACTACCGGGCCATCGTGGAGCAGCTCGGGCTGTAGCCGACCGGCGCGACCCGGGGGTACCCTGCGCGACGTGGAGGCAGCCATCTGGGGTGGGCTGGTCCTGGTCTTCCTCGTGGCCGAGGTGGCCACCTCGGGGGCCCTGTTCTCCCTCCCCTTCGCCATCGGCGGCGCCGCCGCCGGGGCCACCGCCCTGGCCGGGGGACCGATCTGGCTGCAGGTCTGTCTTTTCCTCATCGTCTCGGCCGTCAGCCTGGCCGGGCTGCGGCCCCTGGCCCGGCGGCTCGACCGGCGGGCGCCCCGCCTCGAGGTGGGGTCGGGCCGCTGGGTGGGGCGGCAGGGCGTGGTGACCGAGGCCATCCCCGCCGGCCCGGGGGCCACCGGGATGATCCGCCTCGACCGTGAGATCTGGCGGGCCGAGTCGTCGCTCGACATCCCCATCACCGTGGGCTCCACGGTGCTCGTCACCCGCGT
>JBBQRO010000152.1:0-7956 GCA_038214685.1 Acidimicrobiales bacterium | reverse complement strand
GAGGGCTGGCTCGACCTGGCCACCGTCGACGCCGCCGCCCCCGGCGAGGTCCGCACCTGGCGGACGGGGGAGGTGCTCGAGGGGCGGCCGCTCGTGGTGATCGCCAACTACGTCTTCGACAGCGTGCCCGCCGACGCCTTCTTCCTTCAGGGTGGCGTTGCCCACGAGGCCCGGCTGAGCCTCCACGCCGCCGCCCCGGACGTGGACCTCGACGACCCCGGCGCCCTGGAGCTGCTCAGCTTCGTGTGGGACGCGGCGACCGGGGCGGCGCCGTCGACCGGCAACCTCGACATCGACGCGGTGATCGCCCGCTACGCCGAGGTGCTCGGCAGCACGGTGGTGCTGCTGCCGACCGCCGCCATCGCCTGCCTCGAGCAGCTGGCCGACGCCGCATCGGCACCGATGCTGGCCCTGGTCGCCGACAAGGGCTGGGCCCAGGGCAGAGAGCTGTTCGGGCAGGGCTGGCCCGGCATCGTCCCCCATGGCGGGTGCTTCTCGCTCATGGTCGACTTCAACGCCATCGCCCAGGTCGTCCGGGCCCGCGGCGGGACGGCCATGGTCCCGGCCCACGGGGCCCAGCACCTCGTCGTCGGGGCGTTCGTGCTGGGCGACGTCCACCCCGCCGAGACCTCCGTCCGCTACGCCGACCAGCTGGCCGAGGGCGGCCCCGGCGACATCTACACGGCGCGCACCGGCACGGGCCCGGTCGGCGAGAGGCTCACCCTCGAGCAGGCGCTGAGCATGCTGCGCATCGCCCGCTTCGACACCCAGGTGTTCTTCGAGCTGTTCGGCTCGCTGCGAGAGCTCGCCCCGGAGGCGGCCGGGCCGGTCAAGGGCGACCTGGCCCTGGCCGTCCAGCGCGTGTACGAGGACTGGTTCCCCATTGGCGAGGCCGTCGACGTGGCCCTGTGCCTCGGGCAGGTCCTGGCCGACATCGACCACCACCGGAAGGCCCTCGAGCTATTCGCCGCCTCGCTGCAGGGTCGGGGGCCGCACCCTGAGGTCCACCTCGCCGCGGCCAGGTCCCACCAAGCGCTGGGAGACCTGGACGCAGCGATGCAGCAGGTGCACGACGCGCTGGCCGTGGCACCCGGACTCGAGGGGGCCCGGGCCCTGGCCGCCGAGATCGAGACCGCCCGTCAGTCCTTGTAGTGGTCGGCCTTGTAGGGGCCGTCGACCGGGATGCCGAGGTAGGCGGCCTAGTCGTCGGTGAGCGTGGTGAGGCGGACGGGTCGAGGGAAAGGCCGGTGCGTCTCGAGAACGTTGACATGGCCCGCAATCAAGAGGACAATTCGTGCGTGGTCCGACGGGCACCGACCAAGGTCGACACCGACGACCAGCTGGGCCGCCGCCTCCGCAGCTACGCGCCCACCGGCGGCCGAGCCGGCGGGGCCGACACCGTCGTGGCCCGGATGCTCCAGCTCCAGAGCAGCGCTGGCAACCGCGCCGTCGGCGAGATGCTCCGAGCCCGAGGGGCCTCGGCCAAGGCGCCTGCGCCCTCGTTGTGGAAGACGGCGATGCGGGGGGTGAGCCCGGCGATCAGCGGAACCCTCAACGACGGGGCCGGGGCGGGCCTGCGGGAGGCCGGTGGCGGCATCGCCATCGGCGAAGGAGGCGGGGAGGACGGCCCCGGTCTCACCTGGGAGGAAGCCGACAGCCAGATCGCGGCGCGGGAAGGCCCGGCGGCGAGCGCGGTGGCAGCGCCCCGGGCGGCCGCCCTTGTGGCAGAGCAGGAGCAGCCGGCGACGACGGCCCAGCGCCATGGCATCGACGGGGCCGGCACGCCCCACGCCGGCCCGTTGCCGGCCGACCCGTCCCGGCCGACCGTTCGGCGTGGCTCGAAGGTCCCTGCGGTGTTCGACCTCCAGACCCAGCTCAACGCCCTGGCGGTGGCGCCTCCCCTCGCTGTCGACGGGGACTTCGGTTCCAAGACCAGCACCGCCGTCATCGCCTTCCAGTCGTCGCACCCTCCGCTGGTGGCCGACGGTATCGTCGGCCCGGCCACCTGGGGTGCGTTCTCGGCTCACACCGCACCGCAACCGATCCCGCCGCTTCCCGGCCCGGTGCCCCCCATCCCCATCCCCCCGCTCCCGGGCGGGCCTCTCACCATCACGTCGCGCACCGACATGCACGCGCCCGACGGGACCCCCGACACCCGCAGGACCGTGGCCATGGGCGAGGTGGTCTTCTTCTCGGTCGGCGGCGCCGCGGTGAACTGGTCGGCCACGGCCGGGTTCCCCCTGCAGCGGCTCGGGCGCACCGAGTACGCCTGGGAGCTGGCGACGCCTGGACCGGCCACGATCACCGCCACGGACCCGGTCACGGGGCAGACCACGTCGGTCGACATGATCGTCGTGGCGCCCAGCAGCCTGCGCATGGTCAAGCAGTCGGAACCGGCCGCCGCGCCGGCGGGCGCCGACATGATCCAGTCGCCGCGCTTCGGCGCCCGCAGCGTCAACTTCGGGAACTGCGAGTGGCTGGAGGTGAGCGACAACACCGCGGCGGCGGGCGCTCCGACCGGGATCACCGGCACCTACTTCCAGCCCCTCATCGCGGCAGGCGTGAACCTCAACCACATTCCGACCCCCAACTTCCTCCGGATCGGCCCCAACCTCACCGACGAGGCCGGCATCAGTGGCCTGCCGGCGCCGTTCAGCGCCGGATCGTTCTTCTGGAACATCCCCAACCGCTTCCGTCGCGCCGCCACCACCGGCGCCGGCACCGTCTTCGTCAACAGCACCCAGCACTTCAGCATCGACGCCACCGGCCGCGTGACGGTGAGCAAGCAGGGCGCCTCGGTGACCAAGCCCTAGATGAGCGACCAACCCACCCCGGCGCTCCAGGTCGCGCCCGACCCCAGCGGCCATCGCATCACCGTGACCGTCGCCAACGACGGCCCCGAGCCCATCGACCCCGGTGTCCGCCGGTCGACCCTCCTGATCGACGGTCAGCCGTGCGTTTCGTGGTCCTTCGCCGTGATGAACGGCGCCGGCACCACCAGCGAACGCCACCTCGAACCCGGCAAGCAGGTCGCCATCGCCCGGGTCCTCCCCACCTCATCCCTCGGCGGCGCTGGCGAGCACGAGCTCATCGCCGAGATCAACGGCCAGCCCTCCCTCCCGGTCCGGACCCGCTTCGAGGAATGAGTTGCGTCACAAGTTCGCGAGTGCCCGCGCCACGAGGCCTCCGAGGGTCAGCGTCTCGGTGCTCTGTCGTTGTGACGGCGATTCAGGTGGGTCCAGACTCGCCCTTGAGGGATCGGGGGTGTCACGCACCCCGAGGCACTCGCTGCACGTCATCGACCTCATCTACCGCCAGGAGGCGGGGCGCTAGCGCCTAGCGCCGGACCCTGTTCCGATGTTTCTCGCGGGCCGGGGCGGCGCCCCCTGAGGCCGGGCCGCCGGCCCGCAGGGGAAGACTGGTTCACCGCATCGGCCTAAGGGCCGCCCCGCCCCAGCGCTCGGTGACGGCCCGCCGGTGCGCCCGAGCCGTCCCCAGGGGTGCCTCAGACGGACGGGGGATCGGTGCCGGGGGGCTTCGGATCGCCGCCGCCGCCGCCCGGGTCGGGGACGTCGAGGGCGGCGAGCTTCCAGTCGTAGGCCAGCTCGTACTTGCCGCCGTGGCCGATATAGCTGACCGTGCGCTCGGGGCTCTCGGTCCGACCTCCGTCCCATCTCGCCGGCAGCGATGGGATGCCCAGCGACACGGTCTGCGGCTTGAAGACGTCGTCCGACCAGATCGACCTGAACCAGTCGAACACCGCGCCGACGACGTAGCCCACGACCGCGCCGATGACCGCGCCGATCGGTCCGCCACTGACCCCGATGGCACCACCGATCGCCGCCACCAGGGCGGCGTTCACCTTCTTCTTCACCCAGTCGAGCAGCTTGTTCACGAACCCGGTGAGCCCCCCCATGTCGACTTCGGCCAGGACGAGGGTGACGAAGTAGGACTTCGGAAACTGGATGCCCTCGGTGAGGTCGAAGGTGATGAAGTGCCGGGGCGGGTTGAAGAGGCGCTGGCTGCCGGTCTTGAAGGTGTTGGCCACCCGGAAGGTGGAGATGCCTTCGGTGTCGCCGGTCTCGTCGACGGAGGTACCTCCGAGTGCGATCTCGTCGTCGCCCACGTCGTTCGTCTCGTTGAGGCACTTCACCCGGCGGATGCGCAGCTGCAGCCGGTCCAGCGTCTCCTGCGGCTTGAAGCCGGACAGCACCTGCCCGTGCACCTCCACCAGGCCCTGCAGGTACGCCCGCGTCACCTTCAGCGATGCCGGGAACGGGCGGGCTTCGGCCTGTTCGTCGACGGCTCTGGGTGAGCGGAGGTCGACGCTGGCCAGGTCACCGAAGCGGGTGAGCCGGGACTCGGCGGGGGCGGCGAGGCGGCCCAGCGCGGCCTTGCCAGCCGCCTGCTGGGTCGCTTCGGGCAGGCTGCGGAAGCGTTCGGCCAGGATCGCCTCCAACGAGGTTCTCCGGGGGGACAGCGGGAACTGCGCTGGCTGGCGGCCGTTGGCGGCCACCTTTTCGGCGGCCAGCTCGGCTTCGCGGACGACCCGTTGGGCGATGGCTCGCACCTTGGGGTCAGCCAGCTCGCGGACGATCCCGTCCCTGATGGTGGGCATGATGTTTCCTTCCTTGTCTGTCGGCTTCGGGCGTTGCTCGGTTGCGGCGGGTCAGTTCGGCCAGAAGGGCGGCTCGGGACGGTGGCGCCATCCGGTCGTCGGAGGCCAGCGCACGGACGGCCGCGCCTGCCGCCAGGACGGCCGCTACCGACGACCCGCGCCGATAGGAGGTCACGCCATCCCGTCCCGGCACGGCGATGCCGATGCCCAGCGTGACCAGGTCGAGCCGGGGCCGGCGGCTGCACTCGGGGAGGAGGCTTCCGTGGCCGTCGATCGCCCCGACGGCGACGCACTGCGGGTGGCGGGCCGGGAAGAGTACGGGGTCCGGATGGCAGTTCCCGGCGGCGGCGAGGATGAAGGTCCCGCCGGCTACCAGGCGGTCGAGGAGCGCGGCGATCGGCTGGTCGTGGCGGGCGTCGCCGAGGGGGAGGACGATGACAGCGGCGCCGGCGGAACCGATCCAGCAGATCGCTTCCCGGACCGCTTCGGGCGGGCCTATCCCGGCTGGGTCGGCCACCTCGGCCACCAAGAGCCGGGCTCGGGGGGCGACGCCCAGGATCCCAGCCCGGCCCTGTCCCACGAGGAGGGTTGCCGACAGCGTTCCGTGGTCAGCGAGATGCGCTGGACGACCATCCGATCCGAAGCTCCTGACGAGCAGGTCGGCACCCCGGAGGTCGGGCACCGATCGGTCGACGCCGGTGTCGACGAGGCCGACGACGACCCCTCGACCAGTCGCGGCGCCCCAGGTGTCCTGCCAGCGCAGCCGTGGGTGGCAGTCGAGCGACGCATCGGCCCCAGGGACGCGGAGGTAGCGGCTGGCGTCGACCGGGCAATCCGTCACGCCGCTGCTCACATCTCTGTACCGAACGACCGGGCCAAGCCCAGCCCTTGGCCGATGAACGGCGGCCTGGCAGGTGCGGCGACGCCCAGGAGCGTCATCCGCGCCAGCTCCAGCGGTGGACGGGATCCCGGTCGAAGGTGGCGTTCCTCAGGATCCCCCACTCGGCACCGAAGTCCCGCAGATCCGGCGCCTGCGCGAACACCTCGGCCCTTCTGCCGGTCCGACCGAGGGCCATGGCCGTTTCCAGTCCGCCAGGGCCGCCGCCGATGATCAGTGCACGCCTGCCGCTCGCCCCCATCGCCTGCCTCTCGCCGGGAGAAGGCGCACGATAGCCACACCGGACCGACCATGCCGGTGCGAGAGCGCCTGGTCTCGATATTCCGACCGGTAGGGTGCCGGGCGGATAACCGGCCGGGCCCGCTAACCCTGGGCGAGGGCCATCGAAAAACGTTTTTGCCCTTCGCGCCCCATCGACCGTCACGAGGGGCCGCCGTGAACCCCGACCGGCCGCACCGGGCAACGCCCTACGTCGGTTCCTCATCGTCACAGATAGAACGAATAGCGACGAGTTCGCTCCAGCCAAACCGCGAAGTTCGCGAGTGTCAGGTCCTCCAGCTCCGGCATCAACGCCCCCCGCAGGTCGCCGGCCAGGGCTCGACTCGTCGCTGCTCCCGTTGTCGAGCTCCTCCAGCCAGTCGGCCAGGGCAAGTTCGAGTTTCGCGCCATCGACGAGCCGTACGAGTGCCAGCGCCCGAGTTCGCTGTGTCGTGAGAACAGCAAGCTGCGCCATGCACGCGGGAAACGGTGACCCGTCCACGAAGTACTCCAGCTCCACGTCGGGCAAGGCTGCCTGACCAACCGGTAGGTGTTCACGAAGCGCTTCAGCGCGCGGGCATTCCCATCGAGGAGTGGAACGAGCCTCGGCAGGAACGATTTTGGTGCACCCTGACCTGCGCGCCTCCTGGTTGGACCTGATCCTCCAGGAGGGCGGCCAGCAGGGCGGCCCGTTGTTCGGCCGGGATCGGTCGCAACCAGAGGGGGACCCCAGGGTCTGCGCCTGATCCTCGGTGATCTTCACGAGCCGAGCCGTTGCCGCCGCGATGGCATCCCCGGCTGCGGCCAACTCGGCCGCCTTCTCTTCGATGGCGCCATTGACCTCGTCCTCGATGCCATCGAGCACGGCCTGCTGGTGGCGCTCCGCCTCGCAGGGCCGACGACCCCATCGTCTAGGCGAGCCGTTTTAATAGACGCGAAACGTTTGGTGTCTCCCATCCGCGGTTCGCGGTGGGCTCGCCTTTAGGGTGACGCTCATCCGGTGGTGTCTCCCCTCGTCGGACGTTTCGGCTGGGGGAGCAGCGCTGACTGCGGATGGGGTGATCGGTGACGGTGAGGGTTTCGGTGAGGCGGCGAGGTCCTGGCTATGAGCTTGACCACTTGTCGTCGGTCCTTGGTCTGGCGGCGCCGGACGTGCCTCGCCAGACGGCGCCGGCCATCTGGGTGGGTGGCCGATTGCATCATGAGGCCACGATGTGGCTTGAGCATCGGCAGGCCGTCCTGCGCAACGATCGTTCGGTCAGCACCAACGCAGAGCGGTTGGTCGGTTGGGTTCGGTTCTTGGATTCCCGGGGCCGCACTGTTCACACGGCTCGGGAAGCTGACTACCGGGCCTACGAGTCGGCCTGCCGGTTCCCGAGGGTTGATGACCACCCTGACCTGACAGCGGTCTCCTCCGCGTGGTGGAGGACGACGAAGTCGGTCATCAAACAGTTCCACGAGTGGGTGGCCGCGACCTTCGGGTCGCCGCTGCCGTTCCAGATCGTGGACAAGCGCGGCCGCGATGGTTCGGTGGTGCGCGGCATAGCCGACGCGGGTCGGCTTGTGCAGGCTCGACCCGATGTTCTGCCCCTGCTGCCGGACGCGGTCGATGCGATCGTTGCCGCGGCCGCTCGGCCCACTCCGTCGGGTCAGGAGCGCGGGCAGCGCCGCCGCGATGTCGGCCTCATCCAGTGGCTCGTGGGAACGGGGATGCGGATCACGCCGACGATGTGCCTGACGACCTACGAGGTGCCGCCGAGAAGCGGGGGCGACTTCGACTGGTTGCACACCCCGGCGGCGATCAACAAGTACGGGCGGGCTGTGAGGTCGGCCGCCTTCGCTCACCGTGTGGAGGCCGCCCGCGTCTACATGGCCGGTGATCGGCGGGTGACCGCCGGTCATGGCGTCCACCGGCCTGTTGACCCGTTGCAGATCGTCGAGGTGGACGTGCGGACGGTGACGTGGATGACCGGTGACGGCGTGAAGGTCCGCCGCCGATGGAACGATGTCGATGCCGGGCACCGGCTGCGCCTGGTTGATTTTGACGGGTCGTCGCCGCTGCTCTGGTTGACCCAGACGGGGTCCCCGATGAGCACCCGCCAGGCGCAGCACATCGTCAAGGAAGCGGTCAAGGTCGCCAGCAGCGCCGATCACACGGTTCCGGCCGATGCTCATCCCCACA
>JBBQRO010000151.1:0-8033 GCA_038214685.1 Acidimicrobiales bacterium | reverse complement strand
CGATCAGGACGCGGGATTGTCCGGGAGCCCCTCGTTGAAGATCCGATAGGCCTCGTAGATGTCCTTGCAGGCTGCGCACATCGGTAGCCGGGTCGGGTCGCGCTGGGGGACGAACACCACGCCGCAGAGCGCCTCGAGCGGCGTGCCGTAGATCCTCGCCTCGACCACCTTCGCAGAGGCATCGCCGTCGGCCTTGACGATGTGGGCGACCTTGGGCTCGCCAGTGGTCGTCTCGTCCTCCGGGCGGGTGACGACCGCCTCCTTCACGCCGGTGCGGAGTGGAGTGGGCATCCGAAGAGGCTACCCACGCCGCGGGCGATCGGGGGAGTCGACGGCGGACTCGATTGCCTCGGCTGGGCCCGGCACCGACTTCGTCGAAGTAGTGGTGTCCTCGTCGCAAAACCAGCACTGGCCCAGCGGCGGGGACCGTGTTCGCCACCCCGCCGCCGCCAGTTGCTCCACGGCTCGCTCGGCCCGGTGTTGGCCCTTGACATGGGTCGTCCTGGTCAAGGGACGCAATGTAAGCGTTAGCTTAGGTTGTCGATGCACTCACCGTCGAACGGACGAGGGAGAAGGATGATCAAAGGTTTCGGATCGTTCTCCTGGCCGTTGCCTGTCTGGCGCCGGCACTCGACGCGGGCTTCGCCGCCGAACCTGGGGTAGCCGACGCGCCCTCGACCACCGGCACCCCCGGCGGACCGTCCATGACGGGGTCTGTCACTGCAGGCGGCACTTCAGGATGTGACCTCGCGATTACGAAAACGATGGCGCCGAGCCAGCCCTCTCGTCGTCGGTCAACCGGCGCGGGCGACGATCGTCTTGACGAACGTCGGTGACGCCATGTGCGGCACGCCTGGGGCCGCCAGCCGGACCCTTGTGGTCGACCCGAAGCCCGACGGCCTGGCGTTCGTCGGTAGCCCGGTCGCCACTCGGCCGGAGTGGACGTGTGGCCTTGACCTGGCAGGAAACGCGTCGTGCGCCAACCCCGTGTTCATCCCGCCCGGTTACACCGTGACCTTCCTGCTCGACGCCACGGTGACCGCGGCCGGCGGCACCGTCATCAACTGCGCGGAGGCGTCCAACGCGCAGGACGCCACTGTCGCCAACAACCGGGCCTGTGTGAGCTCCGAGCTCGTCTCCAGGGGCTGCGATCTCCGGATCGTGAAGGCCATGTCCCCATCGCCCGTCATCCGGAAGCAGGCGGCAACCGTGACGATCACCGTGACCAACGTCGGAGGTCAGCTCTGCCCGGCCGGAAGCGTGATTCGCGACGATGAGCCGCCCGGTCTGAGCTTCGTTTCGAGTCATCCCCGGGCGCCCGGGTGGGGTTGCTCCGTGGACAGACGCACCGTGCGGTGCCAGACGAGGGCGGCAATGGCGCCCGGCGTGGGCACGACACTTACCTTCGACGCAGCGGTGTTCGATGGTCCGGGCCGGACCGTGACCAACTGTGCCGAGGCGAACAACCCGGCGGACTTCAACCTGGCCAACAATCAATCGTGCGCGACGATCGACATCGTCTCGCCGGTCTGCGATCTCCAGCTCGACAAGACGATGTCGACGCCTCTGCTGAGGGGTGAACCGGTCAGCGTCACGATCACGGTCACGAATGTCGCAACCGTGCCGTGCGACCCCGGAGGCGCGGGCACGGTGGTCGAAGACCTCGGGTGGAAGGGGCTCACCTTCACGGCCACACCGACTGCCGATCGGCCCGGGTGGACGTGCTCTTTGAGCAGACCGGTTGGCTGCTCTACCACGGCGGCTCTGCCGGCGGGCGATACCGTCACGTTCAGCATTGCCGGGCTGATAACTGCGGGCGAGGGGACCAGGATCAACAACTGCGCCAAGGTCAGCAACCCCAACGACCTGTTCGTCGGGAACAACAGCGACTGCGCCGAGGCACTGGTGGTCACACCCTGCGACTTGTCGGTGATCAAAGCGATGCCGGACACGTTGTTGAGCGGCGAGCAGGCCGACATCACCATCACCGTCGCCAACGTCGGTGGAGGTCTTTGCCCACCTGGCTCGGGAGGGACGACCGTCACCGATACGCAGCCACCGGGACTGACCTTCCTCGGCCAAGCCGCGGCTGATCAACCAGGGTGGCTGTGCAGTCTCGCGGCCGGCGTCGCCGCCTGCACGACCATGGCCACGCTGCCGGCGGGCCACACGGTGACGTTTGTGATCCCTGCCACCGTGACCGCGCCGGACAAGGCGACGGTCTTGAACTGCGCCAGGATCGCCAACCGGGCCGACAGGAATGGTTCGAACGATCGATCCTGCGACCAGAGCACCGTCCAGCTGCTGTCTGTGAACTGTGATCTCGCCATCGACAAAGCAATGTCGCCCCAACCGTTGGTGCAGGACCAGCCCGCCACCATCACGATCACGGTGGCGAACATCGGTCAGGGCTCCTGCGCGGCACGAGGGACGAGGATGGAAGATCGCCGGCCGGCGGGCCTGTACATCAGCTGGCGCAGAACGACCATGGACGGTTGGATCTGCTCGTTGGACCGGTCCACATTGGAATGTTGGCCTCGCGGCAACATGCCGCCCGCCTCCTCGGTCACTCTCACGTTCGACGCCACCGTGCTCGCGAAGGCAGGGAGCTCAGTGACGAACTGCGCGACGGTCTCCAATCGCGACGACTTGAACTCGAGCAACAACGAGTCGTGCACAACCCTGCCGGTGATCCCGCCATTCACGAGCCAGGCGGCGGCCGGACCCGTGACCCCATCCACTGCCGTCCCGGTCGTCGCCCCAACTGCGGCACGACCGGCGCCGGCCTCTGCGCCAGCAAACGACGTGGTCTCCGACGAGCCAGTTACCTTCCCCGCCGCTTTGAAACAAGCGCCGGCCGGGGCGCTGGCTTGGCCCACCTCAGGCTCCCCGGCGCAGCTGGGCACCGGAGCCGACGAGGCGTCGGGCGTCGTGGCGGGCCAGCAGGGCGGTGTGGACCCGTCGCAGCTTGGGGCTCAGGCGGCGCAGCTGGCTGGACGAGGCGGGGGGAATCCGCCGACGCACGGCGTAGGTGCCCTCGTCGACGAAACGGGCCAGGTCGAAGGCGACCAGGCGGCGCAGCGTCCGGGAGACCAGAGCGCCCCGGCCCAGGCCGGCGCCGAGGCCGAAGGACTGGGCGAACTCGACGACGTCGATGATCAGGCCGTCGGGGTGGTGGGCGAGCAAACCGGCCAGCCGGCGCCAGGCCGCGTTGAGGATGGGCCCAGATCACGCCGATGGCCTCGCTGTAAATGTCGTGGGGCCCAAATGAACTGACTATTATTCTAGTCCATGGAGACCTTGCCTCTCTCTGCGGCGAAAGCCCGCCTGTCCGAAATCGCCGACGAGGTGTACCGCACGCACCAGCGTGTGCAGATCACGAAGAACGGCCGCTCGTACGTCGTCCTGATCTCTGCGGAGGACCTCGCATCCCTGGAGGCCACGCTGGAGCTGCTGAGCGACCCGGAGGCGATGGGTCGAGTGCGCACGGCTCAGAGCGATATCGAGAACGGGGACTTCACCACGGGCGAGGAGATGGAGCGGGTCATGCGAAACCGGGGCCGCGCCGCTCCTCATGAGTGAGGAGCCCTACCGGCTCGTCCTGGCTCCAGGTGCGGGGCGCGCACGCACCGATCTGCTCCCCGAGGCCGCCGCCAGAGCGGCATGGGAGTTCATCTCCGGACCGCTTGTCCTTGCGCCTCGACGAGTCGGTTCGCCGTTGCGAGCGCCTTTCGACGGGCACTGGCGTGCGCGGAGAGGGGAGTACCGCGTGCGCTACGAGATCCACGAGGCCACCCGGACGGTGCGTGTCCTCGACATCGATCACCGCAGGGATGCCTATCGTTCGTGACGCTCGCCTGCGTCGGCACCTGGTCAGGAAGAATCTCACGTTCGCGTGGGCCTGAGCGTCTTCCCTTCGAGGCGCTCGGCGCGCGAGCGGCCCGCAACCCGTAGTGAGAGGACACAAGGTGGAGAACGGCCTCATCACCGAGAAGATCGGCATCGACGACGGTGTCGCCGCCTGACGAGCCGTCGCTCCGTCTCCCACGTCATGCCTGGGAAAGAGCCCTTCGAGGCGGTCGTCGCCAGGCACGGCGCCACGGTGCTGCGCGTCTGTTGCGCCGTCGTCGGCCCCGTCGACGCCGATGACGCCTGGTCGGAGACCTTCCTGGCCGCGATGCGCTCCTATCCGGAGCTTCCGGCCGACGCCAACGTCGAGGCCTGGCTGGTGACGATCGCCCACCGCAAGGCCATTGACGTCACCCGGGCGACAGCTCGCCGCCCGATACCGGTGGCCGAGCTACCCGATGCCACGTCGGCCGGCGACACTGATCCGCTCGACATCCATCCCGGCCTCGTCGGTGCCCTGACCCGGCTGCCCGCAAAGCAGAAGCAGGCTGTCGCCTACCACTACCTCGCCGGCCTCCCCTACGCCGAAGTGGCGGCAATTCTCGGCGGCAGCACCGACGCCGCCCGGCGCGCCGCCGCCGACGGCATGGTTACCCTCCGACGCTCCTGCCCCGGTGTTGCGGAGATGAAAGGAACGGCGCAATGACCGACGACACCGGCTTGGCCGGCGACCTCACCCGGGCCTTATCCGACGCCCCCGACCACATGGGCACGCTCCGGGAGCGACTGGTCACGGCGGCGCGGGCCGAGGGCATCCTCGACGTCGCCTACCGGACTCTCGACACCCCGGTGGGCACCTTGTTGCTGGCGGCCACCGAGCTCGGCCTGGTCCGCGTCGCTTTCAGCTGCGAGGACCACGACGCCGTCCTCCTCGACCTGTCCGCCCGTATCAGCCCTCGCATCCTCCGCCACGCCACTCGGCTCGACGGCACTGCACGGGAGCTGGAGCAGTACTTCGCCGGCCGCCGGCGGGCCTTCGACGTGGCGCTCGACTGGCGCCTCTCCACCGGCTTCCGCAGGAGGGTGCTCCATCACCTCCCCGAGATCGCCTACGGAAGAACCGCCACCTACGCCGCCGTGGCCCAGCTCTCCGGCAGCCCGAGAGCGGTCCGGGCCGTGGGCACGGCGTGCGCCACCAACCCGCTCCCGGTCGTGGTCCCCTGCCATCGGGTGGTGCGCAGCGACGGCGGCATGGGCGGCTATCTCGCCGGCGTCGAGGCCAAACGAGCGCTGCTCAGCCTGGAGGCGGTGGCGTGAGGACCGGCGGCGTCGCTCGATAGTCGCCCACAACTACGGTGACGTCATGCGTGAGGCCGACCCGGGAGCGCTCGTCGGGCTGGTGGAGCGCCGAGACGGGTTCTACTGGCGCACGGGCGGTACCTTCGACCCGAACGTACCGGGACCGGACGAGTAGGAGAACCGCAGATGGGCGAACGGGTCGTACTGGGCCGCAAGGGCACGTCGTCGATGGTCAAGATCCGCTGGACCGAGAGGGCCCCCAGCGGTCTCAACGACATCGGGGATGCCGAGGAGATGGGGGCCACGTGGGAGGGCGACGAGCTAGTCACCCACGACTTCGAGGGCTTCATGGAGCAGTACGGCTACTACGAGTCCAACGACTACATGAGCGACAACGACTGACATTCCCAGCCGTCACCAGCGGCGCTCGGCCACGCCCAGGACGTGCTCGACGTAGCAGTCGGCGAAGCGGCGGGCGGCCTCGGCGCTGAACAGGCGATGGGGGTAGCGGAAGGTGAGGTGGAGCCGGCCGGCGACGGTCACCGCCCCGATGCAGAGGCTCTGAGGGGTCCGGGCCGGCGAGGAGAACCGCACGTCGGTGGTCTCACCGGCCTCCGGTCCGAACGACGGTGCCTCGGCCAGCCAGCCGACGTTGGCCAGCATTGCAGTGTCGACCCCCCGGTTGCGGGTCAGGGGTTGGAGGACGACGAGGGACTGCTTGGCCCACAGCGGCAGCAGCTGGTTGCGGTCGAGCGCAGCCAGCAGGGCCACGCCGGTGCGGAACCGCTTGTTCCGGGTCTTCTGGCCGGTAATGGCCTTGAGGGCGGCGCGCGCCCCGGACCGGTGCCGGCGGCTGGTCGACACGCGGGCCGTTACGGAGAAGTTGCCGACGACCTCGTCACGCCACTCGGGCGGCCGCAGGTCGACAGGGACGAGCACGCCGATCCGCCGGCCGGGCGTCCCGTGGGCCAGGTTCCACTCACCGATGGCCAGGTGCAGGCCGGCCAGCAGCACGTTGCGGGCCGTGCCCTGGCGGTGGACGTTGGCCACGCGCTGTGTGTCCTCGAGCGACATGCGGACGAAGCTGAAGCCGTAGCCCGGTTCGTCGACCGGTTGCTCGGGGGCGAGGCGGGCCGGGTTGGCCAGTGCGTCACGGATGCGCTCCACGACGATCCGGTACCAGGCTCCCAATGCCGAGACCGGTGTCGAGGCCGGGCGCACGGGCAGGTCGTTCACGGCCAGGAAGTCGAGCGGCGCCCCGGACCGCTCGCCTTCGGCGTACACGGCGGCGATGGCCTGGAGCACCCGGATGGCGCTGAACCCATCGCTCGCCCCGTGATTGAGGTTGAGGAGGAGGAAGTCGCCCCGGGGGTGGTGGGCCAGGCGGGCCCGCAGCGGCGGCCACTCGGTCATGGGGACGGGTTCGTCCAGGAGTTCCGAACGGGTGCGGTCCAGGCTCTCATCGTCGGGGCACTCGACGATTTGAAGCGCCTGGCGCTCAGACGGGCGGTGACCGAGGACAGTGGTGAAGGCCTTCCGCAGGCGGGTGTCGTCGAGGGACCCCTCGACCCTGGCCTCGACGTGCACGCTCCACGCCCCCGGGTCGAGGAGCTGCTCCGGGTCGGGTGTGGGGTCGTAGCCGTCCCACACCCACTCACAGTCGAGGTGGGACCGATGGTCACCCTTGCGGCCCCGCAGCAGGCGGACGAGGTCCTGCGCGGCGCCCACCACGTTGTGGAGCGCAGCCCGCGACACCGAGTAGCGGGACGGCTCGTCCGGCCGCACGCCAAGCGGCGAGACGCGGTCGACGTGGGCGGAGATGTGGTCGCCGTTGATGACGATGTGCAGGCTGTCGGTTGGCGAGTTCTCCCTGAGCGACACGCTTCCCGGGTGATAGATGCGGCCGAAGCCGCAGTCGCGGTGGAACCGGCCGCTGGAGGCCAGCCGGCGGAGGAACGCCACCGGGTCGGCGATCGTCGGCTCCGTGGGCGGGGTGTAGCCAGCGTCGGGGCCATGCAGGCGGGACTGGAGTGTCATGGAGGAGTGGGCGACCCGGTCCGGAGGGCCGCTGCCGCTTCCAGGCGGACCCGGAAGTCGGGGTCGTCGGCCCTCGGGGCGATGGCCTCCCGGCTCGGGCCGGCCCCGAGCTCCACCAGCCCGCGCAGGGCCTTCCAGCGCACCCAGGCATCGCCGTCGTCGAGCGCGGCTTCAAGGAGCGGGCGCAGCTTCTCGCGGCCTGCGTCGACCATGGCATCGACCGTCGCCCGTCGCACCGCTCGCACCGGGTCACGGGCGAGGCGCGCCCATGTGTCCCGCGCCGTGGCCGGGTCGGCTTCCCGCAGGAGGTTGGCGACCACCTGGCGGTGGGACTGGTCAGGCGCAGACGCGGCGGCGAGCAGCGCCGCCAGGTCGGTGGGATCGGCGGGGCGCAGCGATCCCAGGTCCCGCCACGCCTGTTCCAGGTGGGTCAGCCGGCGATCGCCGCCGCCGCCGCCGCCGGCCTGCGCATCGGTGAGCCCCGCCGGTCCGCCCCTGGCGCCGACCAAGGGCGCAGGCCCGCCCCGCTGATCGGGGTCGCCGAACTCTTCGGTGACCACGGCCAGGACCGGCGCCAGCCGCTCCTCCCAGTCGGCCGGGCGGCGCAGGCCGACGGCCACGAAGTCGGGGCCGACCAACACGTTGGCCACTGCGTCGAAATCGCCGAAGAGCCGGGCGACGCGTGCGTCCTCGCCGGCCGCCGCCGCCGACTCGTACCAGCGGCTGGGCCCGTCGTTCACCGGATGGCCGAAGCCGAACCGGATGGTGCGGGGGTTGGGCGTGGCCTCGGGGACGACGGGCCCGTCGAACGTGGCGCCGAGCGGGTCGTCGGTGGCTCGTGCCACTGG
>JBBQRO010000150.1:0-8210 GCA_038214685.1 Acidimicrobiales bacterium | reverse complement strand
GCCCCGGCCGAGGACACCCCGTCCGGTCAGCTGAGCGCCGCGGTCCGGGACGCCTCCCGGATCCAGCCGACGCTGGCCGCCGACGGCACCGCCAGTTGGGACGGCGCCTCACGCAGCAAGGCCAAAGGCAAGGAGTACCTGGTCGACCTGGGGGAGGGGTACACCGCTGTGTACCGACCTTACGGAGCGAACGACCCGGCCACCAGCGAGCACAGCCTGCGAGGGGCGCTCGAGGTGACCGGGCCCGCCGGCGGCGGCCACGGGCCTGAGCTGGTCTCCCGGCTCGGCCAGCTCAACCTGGTCAACCGGCCCATGACCTCGGCCGAGGGTGAGTGGGCCTACCTGCGAGCCAATGTGGACGCTCAGCGCCTCACGTCCAAGGCGGCGGTGAAGGCGGCCCTGGCTGAGACCGACGGCCTGGAGGACGCCGTCGAGCACGTCCTGTTCGCTCAACGTGCGTCCCAGGCGGCCGGCATGACCGACCCGGAGCTGCACCGGTTCGCCCGTCAGCTCCGCCTCGACGCCGAAGCGACCGCCCTGCCGTCCAAGGTGAGCATCCTTCGTGAGGCTGTGGCCAAGGCGACCGGTCATGCCGACGGGGCAGCTCTGGCCGCCTCAGCGGGCTACGACCCGGCCCCGCGGCCAAGCGGCGGCTGGCTCACGTGGGGACGGTTCGACGTCGACGCCGACCGGGCCGGCGTTCGGGCCGGGTTCGGTGGCAGGGGGCTCACCCACCGGGTCACCGGCGGGAACATCGTCGACGTACTGCGCACCGGGGTCCTCGCCTCCACCGAGCGTCGTTCCCTGATGGGCGTCGCCCCTGGCAAGGGGATGAGCGAGGCCGCCGACAAGAAGTCCGGTGGCGCCCGGTCGGTGTTCCTTCGCGTCGGGGGCACCCCGACATCTGGTCCCACCCTGTTCTGGTCCGACCCGACGGTCCTGCTGCGCCGCGCCGACTGGTACGCCTACCCGTCGGACCACTTCGGATCGGTCAACCCGGCCAGCGGCCACTCCGTCAATGGCCTCACCCACGACCCGGCCACCGTCGCCGAGTTCACCGGCGGCAGTAACGAGGTCATGTTCCGCCACGGCATTGACCTCCTCGGCGCTGAAGCCCCGTCCCGAATCCGCTGCACCAACGCGGCGCAACGCAAAGAGGTGCTCGCTCTCCTGACCGGCAAGGGCATCACCAGCCTCGGCGGCCGTCCCATCTCCGAGGTCGTGCAATGACCGTCTCACCCACCGGTTGGACGGCCATGCTCCGCCGGCTGATCGAAACCGGTGCCGAGCTTGAGGTCAGCGACCCGGACGGCACCGTGGTGTTCCGTGCGGCCCTGGCCCGTCACCACCGCATCGACGACGAGTACCCGGTCCTGTGGATCCGACCGCTCGCCGAGGCAGACCCTCTCGATGTCGCCGGTGGGCCATGGCAGTTCGGCCTCAACGCATGCCGGCGCCGGTCACTGCCCACCGACCGGGTCACGCCGAGCGACGACCGGGTCACCCTCGAGATCCCGGGTGGCCAGACGGCCGAGATCCGCCCGATCGGCGACGACCTGCACGCCCAGCTCGAACAGTGGGACGTCTTCCTCCTCACCGTTCTCCCCGCCGATGTCGAGCTCGCCCTCGAGGACCTCACCGACGACAGCTGGCACGGACGATGGGCATGAGTCAGCGCCGGCACGATCCGCAGACGTCTACCGACTCACACGGCGTCGAGGAGATCCCGACTGGCGGGGCCCTAGTCCGCACAAGCCTCGACCGGTGGGGCTCTGTCAGCTGCACCCATGGCCACGGTGCGGCCAGTTCCCGAGACACCCCCTTGACGGCAACGTCGTCATACGTCACACTGCAGGTATCCACTACGTCTGAGGACATCTCAGAAGAGGAGAAGCTGACATGGCACGCACTGAGCCCGTTGTCATGAGCGTCCACGCCGTCGCCGACCGCCCCGACCAGGACAAGCAGTGGTACGCCGAGATCACCGACCCGGCCTCCCCGTTCGTCGGCCTGTTCGCCTGGGGGAGAACAGTCGGCGCCGCCCGCGAAGGACTGGCGCAGAACATCTGGGCGGCGCTGGTCAGCGAAGCCGACGACTACCGGCCGGCCGGCCTCGACGCCAAGATGATCAGCGCCGTGCGGATCCTGATCACCACCCGCAAGACCTTCTCGGCGGCCAGCCTGTCCCGCGCTCTGGCCCAGGCCAGCTGATGGGCAGCACCGTCGCCGGCCGAGTCGCCGGCGCCCTTCTCGGCCACGCGTGTGGCGACGCCCTCGGATCCACCACCGAGTTCCTCAACACAGCAGAGGTCCGACGCCGCTGGCCGGAGGGCCACAGAGACCTCACCGGCGGTGGGCTCCTCAGCTGGCGACCAGGCCAAGGAACCGACGACACCGACCTCACCTGGGCTGTCGCCGCCGCCTACATCGACGGTTACAGCCTCCGCAGCGCCTCCGACCGGATGCTCGCCTGGTACGAGACCAGGCCCCCCGACATCGGGAACACCACGGCGGCCGCTCTCGCCGCCTACAAGGCAGACCGCAACCCCCGCACCTCAGGGGTTGCGGCAGCCCAAAGCCCGATGGGCGCCGGCAACGGGTCGCTCATGCGGGCCCTGCCCACCGCACTCGTCCGCCCCGACGCCGCCCAGCGGGCCACCGAGGCCCGCGAGCTGTCCGCCGTCACCCACGCGGATGTCCGCTGTGTCGACGCCTGTGCCGCCTACTGCGACCTGGCCGCCCACCTCATCGAGGGCGCCGACCCCGACGACGCCATCGGCGAGGTCCTCGACGACAGCACCATCGGCGGCGAGACACGGACCGCCATCATCGAAGGCTCAGCAGCCGGTCTGACGGCCGAAGCGCTCGACACCTCCGGGTTCGTCCTGGCCACGCTCCAGGTTGCGGTGTGGGCCCTCTGCCAGCCCGGGACCCTCGAAGAGGTCCTCGTCGAGATCGTGAACCTGGGCGGTGACGCCGACACCACCGGCGCCGTCGCCGGTGGGCTCCTCGGCGCCCGCCACGGCGGCGCCGCCATCCCCAACCGGTGGTCCAGCCGGCTCGAGTACCGGCCCCGCATCCTCAACGCCGTCCCCGCCCTTGTCGAGCTCCGCGGCCCGGCTGAGCGGCCCACCGGGACCGGAAGACCCATCCCCTCATGATCCGACTCGCCCGCTTCGCCTTCCGCCTCGCCGCATGCGCCACGCTCGCCCTGATCCTGGTCGCCGTCGCCGGCGCCACGGCCGGTCATGTCCTCGCGCCCTGACCACACCACCTTCGGACCGGACCCCACCTCTACGCTGCGGCGGGTGGAGGGTGTCCGGTCCTTCAGCGGGCAAGCCCTCCGCCAGGCTCGCATCGACCGGGGCCTGTCCCACGACGCGCTCGGGCTGCTCACCGGCCAGCTGCGCCCGAACCTGATCGCCTGGGAGCAAGGCCGCCACCAGCCCACCCCCAGGCTCCTCGTCGTCCTCGCCCGAGCGCTCGAGCTCGACCCTCTCGAGCTCCTCGACGTCACCGGGGACACCGCCACCCTCGCCGACCTGCGGGCCCGGGCCGGGCTGAGCATCGTCGAAGTCGCCGGCGCCCTCGAGGTGCACCCCACGACCTACTGGCGGATCGAACGAGGCCAAGGCCCGCTCAGCGACACGGTCGCCGCCGGCGTCGCCGCTGTCCTCGGCGTCACCGTCGAGCTGGTCGTCGCCGCGTACAGCCGAGTGAGGGGAGCGGACCGATGACCCACCCCGCGAACCGGCAGCAACGGCCCACCGAGGCCCGCCACCACGCCCTGGTCCATCACCTCCCCGCCGACGAGGCGACCCTCCCGGCCGACGCCGGCTGGGTGACCGCCAGGATTCACCGCTACGCCCTGGCCGCCGGCGTCGACCCTGTCGTCGCCTTCACCGACCCCACCGGGTACGGCACGGCGACCGGCCGCCCGGTCCCGTCCAGCTGCTGGGGCCAGGCCGACTGGGGCACCAGCCGCCGGCTCGTCTACGTCGACCCGGCCAAGTGCGGCACCCGGGCCGTCGCCGAACTCGTCGCCGCCCACGAGATCGGCCATCTCCGCTGGCCCACAGCCCGCCACACCCTCCGGTTCTTCCGGCACGTCCAGACCCTCCTCGACAGCCCCGAACAGGAAACCCAGCTGGCGGTAGCACCGTGACCTACGAGCTGCTCGCAGCCGCCGCCGCAAGGGCCGACGACCTGGGCCCCGTCGTCGAGCTGACGATCACCGTCGAGCTGCGACGGTGGCAGGCCGCCGAGGCCCTCGGTCTCCTCGAGACCGGCCATGAACAGGAGGCGGCCGCCGCGCTCGCCGACCACGCCCTCAAGGCCCACACCACCGGCGCCGACGGGAAGGCGCTCCTGTGGGCCGGCACGCTCACCGTGCTCCACCAGGACGACGGCCAGTGGCGGACCGATTCCACCGTCATCATCGACACCTTCGGCCCCGCGATCGACCTGGTCCACCCGGCCCGATCGAGGCACGAGCTGGCCACCCACGCCGCCGGCGAGGCCACCCCGGCAGCCCTCGGGGGGCCGGAGAAGCCGAGCCGCTGGATGGCGGCATTCACCAGAGAGGCAGTGCCGTGCTGACCGTCGCCCAGCTCCTCGACGAACTGCAGCTGATGGCACCCGAAGCAGCGGTCGAGGTCTGGTACCCGGCCGACACCGGGGGCTCCTACGACGTCGACGTCGACGTGAAGCTCCAGGTCGTCCACGACCACGACCAGAACCCGGTGGCCATCGCCATCATCGCCGCCCGCCCGCCATGCTCTGAACAGGCGGGAGCAGACTCGTGCTGGGCTCTGGCCGACGTCGAGCTGACCGACCGGACCGGGCACCGGCACCCGCTGTGCGGGCCCCACGCCACGGCGTCCTGGGACGGGGACCCGAACACCTGGGTGACCGCCGTCTACGGCGGGCCCGGCGGCCCCGGCTGGGTGATCGCCGCCAGCCTCCTCGATCTGCGCTGGGGTGACGAGCCCGACGTCGCCGCCTGGGCCGCCCACCCCGCCCCCTGGAGCATCCCCCTTCCTTCCCAGCCGCTCGTGCGGAGAGCCTCGTGATGGCGGCCGGCAAGGCGCAGGTCACCCCGATCCGGGGCAGCCCGCTCGGCTGCGGCCCGGGCCACGCGCCGCTCACCAGCCCCGGCGACCACGACCGCCGCTGTGGCCAAGCCGGCTCCCACCCCGGCTGATGCTGCCGCCGGCGTGCTGCGGGTCCTGCCCCCGGACACCCCTCCGGCCCGCTGACGACAACGTCCGCTCGGATCTCGGCGACCTCGCCGAGGTGGCCGACTCGATCCGTGGCCAGGGCATCCTGCAGCCGTGCCGGACTGGCTGCAGTACCGACCGTTCAACAAGCCACTGTCGTGAAGCCTTGGGTTCAGAGGGCGGCCCGGTACAGGCTCAGGAGTTGACCCACCTCCGGCGACGCAATCGCTGCAGGTTGGCCCGCTCGTACATGCCCAATGTGGCCGATGCATCCGGAGGCCTCCTCCTGAGCGACGATGCCGGGCCTTCCTCGAGAGCTGGCTCCAGCCGAACCGATGAGAACCACCGCCTAGCAGCTTGGGGCGCGCGGCGCGAGCTGGTTGTAGCGAGGTGGTCACGTGAACAGGGCTCCTAGGTTGTCCTCACCGGCGTACCTGCCGCGCATCTCGGTGTTCGAGGCGGTTCTCGCTGCGCTCGTGTAGTTGTCTGTGGCGGTGCTGCGTTGGGTCAGCCGGCGAAGCCTGCCTTGGCGAGGGCGGCGGCGATTTTCGGGCCGATTCTCTCACCGTCGGCCTCCGGGATGCTCGAACGGTGGGCGAACTCGCGCACGAACGCGGCCGTCTGCCGCCCGTATCGGGGAGCCGGAGCGGCAATCTTGCAGAAGGCGGGGAACTCGCGGTTGCCCCAGCGCTGGAGCGCCTCGATGTGGGGGCTGCTGTCGCCCTTCGTAGCCCGCCAGCCAGCCACGTCGAACCCGACGGGGGTGGCTGGCTGGCCGCTAGCCGTGCCGTCCGCCAGGCGCTGCCAGGTGGCGGCGTCGCCGTTGAAGTCGTTGAGGTCCACCACGCCCTTGCAGCCGTCGGCCCGACCCTCGCTCGTGTACTGCCACATGTCGAAGCGACCCCACGAGCCGACGTTCAGGTTGATGCTGGGCCGCAGCCCGTTGTTCTTGCCGTAGCGAGCGATCCAAAGGCCGGGGCTCAGGGCACGTGTGCGCGACCAGGCGCGCTCCCGGGTGTTCAGCTCACCCATGTAGATGAGAGGCATGACGCCCATGCGTTCACGAGCCTGGGTGAGAAACGCGGCACACCAGCCGTCGGGGTCCGCCGGGGGCTTGACCGGCTCGTAGTCGAGGACGAGCACCTCACCGGGTCGGCGATCGACGGTGTCGCAGTAGTGGTTGGCCTCGGCGGCCGGATCACCCGGGACCTTGCCCGTCGCTCCTGCGAAGTGGTAGGTGCCGGTCAGGCAGCCGACCTCACGTACCCCGTCGAGGTTCTGTCGGCACCGCGGGTCGACGAATGAGGAGCCCTGGGTCGCTTTGACGATCACGAAATCGACCGCCTTTGCGACGCGTCGCACGTCCATGCCGGCGTCGTTCTGGTGGTGGGACACATCGACCCCATGGAGCGCCATGCCGTCCAGCGTAAGCGACGAGACCCCCGAGTCACGTTGTCTGGGCGCAACTGTTCAGGTCGGTTCGCGCGGAGCGCAGAAACAGGTCACCCTGGCCGACCAAGAGGCTCCATCGACACTCCGACGTCGACGAGGAGCGATAGCGGCGCCTTCGGGCGTCAGTAGTGGACCGCCCTCCTCGTGGTTCTGGGTCGCGACTCGGCCCTGCTCGTCCACCCCGTATGGCGAGCCCGGGAGCGAGTCGTTCCAGGCGCCTCCGCGATGATCGGCCGCCCGCCCCGGGTGGTCATCCTTGCCCCGACGTCCAACGACTTGTGGCGTGGTCACGCCGCTAACTAACTAACGGTGCTTGACGCAGGTGACCTTACACTGCACAGTGAGGGCGCGTGGAGCCACACGGGTGGCTGCACATCCCCCACGCGTTCAAACTCAGGGAGACGGCGGAGTGCATCAGTTTCTGGTTGTCGCCAGTAGCCTTCATGTTCGGAGCGGGCCATCTATAACGTTCGCACCGTTGGGTGGCCTGCGCAAGGGCGACGTCGTCGATTTAATCGATACATCGGGTGACGGCTACTGGTTCAGGATCAAGAAGGGCACATTGCAGGGATGGTGCTCCCAGAAGTACCTGCAGTCCGTTCAACACGGCGTGGGTGATCAACAGGTCGAGGGTGGTGAGTTTCCTTGGATGCCTATTGCCTTGGCGGAGGTTGGCGTCAAGGCGTTCCCTGGTTCAGCCGACAACGCCCGAATAGTCGAGTATCTTCGGTCCACCAATCTCGGAGCGCCGTACAACGCCAACGATGAGACGGCCTGGTGCTCTGGTTTCGTAAACTGGTGCCTAGAACGATCCGGGCTAGAGGGAACCGACTCCGCTTGGGCTCTTTCCTGGAGCAACTGGGGTAAGGAGGTGCGGGAACCTCGTCGCGGCAGCATAGCTGTCTTTACCCGACCAGGCGGAGGGCATGTAGGATTCGTCATGAGCCGCACTGCTCAAAACGTCGAACTCCTTGGCGGAAACCAATCTGAAGCTGTCACCATCGAACGACGATCAACGAAGGCGCTAGTCGGCTTCAGGGAGCCCATCTGACCAGGAGAACACTCGTCGCTGTGACGACCGCCGAGGCCTACGCCCGACCGCCGCGTCGGGGCCGAACGGGGCCGGCACCGAAAACGCCTGGGTCGCTGGCACCGCTGTGTTGGCACACTGCCGGGGATGAACAGGTCGATTCCCTCTTGCCAACCCGGTTTCGGGTGACCGACACCAGCGGCCGGGCAAAATCAAGGATCCGCCTGTCGATCACGCCTCAGGACGAATGCTCCACCAGATTCAATACGTTCTGGTTGACTCCGATAAGTCCGCTCCGCGTGAGTCAGAAAGAGGAGCCAGAATCGGGCCCGCAGCAGCGTCGCCGGGAACAATGAACCACCGCCCTCGGTTGAGTGCAATTGAGTGGTGTGCGAGGTGCCTTTTGGGGCTGTCACTCGTCAACCTTGCGTGTTCGTATGCGTCTCGCTTGCTGCGTCTCTTTCTATCACGTCTTGTGCGAGTTGTGAAGCACCTTTCTTCGGGTTGTT
>JBBQRO010000149.1:0-8314 GCA_038214685.1 Acidimicrobiales bacterium | reverse complement strand
GCGGTGAGGATGATCCGGGTCGGACGCTCGCCGGGGGTGATGAGGGGCTTGCCGGGGAGGCCTGCCAGCGACCCCCGGGCCCGCACGTACTCCAGCCACCAGCAGGCGGCGGTGGCGGCGACGGCGAGCCACGCGCCCCCGCCGGCCACGAGCGCCAGCGCAGCAGGGTATGCGGCGTCGGCCAGCCGGTCGAGTGCCGAGTCGAGCAGGAAGCCGACCTTGGTCGTGCGCCCGGCCTGCACCGCCACCGCCCCGTCGAGTGAGTCGAGCAGGCCGGAGAGGGTGACGGCCACGCAGGCGGCCGCCGGGCCGGTCCAGCCGTCGATAGCGGCGAGGGGCACGGCGGCCACGGCCATGACCAGGGCGGCCACCGTGACCATGTTGGGCGACACGCCCGCCCGGGCCAGGGGCCGGGCCACGGCGGCCGCCCCCCTGAGCCAGCCTCCGACAAACCCCGCCGGCGCCTCGGTGCGGTGCAGGGCGGCCCAGTCGCGAACGTGCTCGTCGCCATCCATCGTGCGCCAGTACACCCCATAGGTGAGGGTCACGCCGGCCACCGCCGTCTCCGCCGCCGGGCTGGCCCGCATGGGCTGGGCCGCCCGCCGGTTCCTGGCGTCGAACCCAGCGGCGGCGCCGATCGACGTAAGGGTGGTGATCCCCGCCCGGAACGAGGCTGCGGTCGTCGCCGGCTGTGTCGCTTCGGTGCGTGGGCAGGCCACCGAGGTGGTGGTGGTGGACGACGCGTCATCGGACGGGACGGGCGGCTTCGCCGCCGCCGCCGGGGCGACGGTGGTGCGCCTCGACGGGCATCCGCCGGCCGGCTGGCTGGGCAAGCCCCGGGCCTGCCGGGCCGGGGCGGATGGGGCCACCACGGAGTGGTTGGCCTTCGTCGACGCCGACGTGATCCTGGCTCCGACCGCCCTGGCCACCATGGCCGGGGCCACCCGGTCGACCTCCACCAGCATCGTCGGGGGCCTGGAGTGCCGGTCGTTCTGGGAGCGCCTCCTGCTCCCGGAGCTGGGGCTGGCACTCACCCAGGAGGGGTTCCCGCCCGGCTTCGCCAGCGGCCAGTGCTTCCTGGTTCGCCGCGACCACTACGAGGCGGAGGGCGGCCACGGGCATCCGGAGGTGCGGGGATCGGTGGTCGACGACCGCGACCTGGCCCTGGTCCTGGGGGGCCACGACGCCCGACTGGCCCCCGCACTGATGACGGCCCGGATGTACGCGGGCTGGTCGCAGATCCGGGCGGGGCTGACCAAGAACTCCGCCTCCCTCCACCGCCGGCCGGTGGGCCACCTGGTGGCGCTGCTGGCCCCGGTGGCCTCCCGCCGACCATGGGCGGCGATCGTCATCAGCGCCGGCGGTCGGCTGGTCGCCGGCCAGAACCCGACCTACGGGCTCCTGTGCCCTGTGGCCCGGACCGTCCTGGCCGCGTTGGCCCTGGAGAGCCGGTACCGGGCCCGTACGGGGCGCACCGTGGATTGGAAGGGCCGGCCGGTGGCGGTGTCATCAACTCGGAGGCCCCAGTGATATCATCCATGCCACTCGACGAGATCGCGAAGGAACCCGATTGCGCACCACCGTGAACATCGACGATGCATCACTGAGGGCCGCGCAGGACGTGCTCGGAACCACCGGTCTTACGGAGACGGTCAACGCGGCGCTCGCCGAGGTCGCCCGGCACGCCCGGCTGCAATCGTTCGACGTACGCAACTTCGACGTGACCGACGAGGACATCGCAGCGGGACGGGCGGCGCGAACCGTGTGAGCTCGAAGCTGGCGGTCCCCTCGCCGCTCAGCCGGCTCCACCTTGTGGACAGCACGGTGTGGAGCAAGGCACGCTCGGCCGGCCGGCCCGACCTCGCCGAATGGTTCAACCGGGCAGTGAAGGCGGACCTGGTGGCCACCTGCGAAGCGATTGTGCTGGAGTTGCTGCGGAGCGCACGGAACACACCGGACTTCGCCCGCCAAGCCGGTCTTCTGGGACTACTGCCATCCGTGCCCATGGGTGACGGTGCGTTCCCGCGGGCCTTGGAGGTCCAGGCCGCTCTCGCTCTGCGTGGCACGCACCGGGGAGTGCCACCGATCGACCTGCTGATCGCCGCTGCCGCAGAGAGTGCCGGAGTGCCGCTCCTGCACTACGACCACGACTTCGACCTGATCGCCGGCGTCACCGGACAAGAGTCGTCCTGGCTGCTCCCGGCGGGCAGCTTGCCCTGACGGAACACAGGTCTGGCGTGGGTGACCTGCTCCGGTGAGGGCGCACCCCCGTGTCAGTCCATGAGCGCGCTCGGGCAGACGACGACCGTGCCGACACCGAAGTCGAGCTCGACCCTCTCATCGGCTGCTGCCCGAGCCACCTCCACCCAGTCGCCGTCGCGCAGCTCGAAGGCGGTGATCGACGGCTCGGCCGGGTCGACCACCCAATACCGGGGCAGGCCGGCGGCTGCGTACTTGGCCGACTTTCTGACCAGGTCGTACGCCGGCCGGGAGGAGAGCACCTCGACGATGACCTGCGGCACGCCGGTGAAGCGCACCGCGTCGTCCTGGCGCTCACAGACCATGACGTCGGGGGAGAACTCGTCGGGCCCGGGCTTCCACGCCCACTCGCCGATGGCGCAGTACCCGGGCGCGCAGGCGTCGTCCATCAATCGGGCGAGGGCCTGCAGCATCCGTTGATGGCGGAACAGCGGGCTCGGGTTCACAACCAGGCACCCTCCGATGTACTCGTGGCGGACGCTCTCGGGGAGGGCCTCGTACTCCGCCCACGACATCGGGACCACCGTCTGCTGTTCGACCGCCGGCTCACGCAGCGCCATACACGAAGTGTAGGGCTGCCAGCTTCAGTATCAGGACGGATCTGCCGATCCTCTAGAGCACAGGCACCCGGCGAGAGGACACCGCAGATGATGACCGCAGAGAGGCGATTCCAGTTGCGCAGGCTCGAGGGAGCGGGCGTCAACCTGGCCCTGGCCGACGGCTCCCGGCTCGACGACGTCAGCCTGGTCTCGGCCCGGGGCGTCACCCTCTGGATCTTCGACGGCGGCGGCGATCGCTTCGTGCCCGTCGCCGACGTCATCGACTTCTGGGCCAGCGAGGCCGGCCGATCGGCGGCGTAGGCGCCTCTCCGGACTACCGGTCGGGCGTCACCGACAGCAGGGTGTACGCGGACTTGTCGGTGTAGTCGAGGCGGCCGACGAATCCGGAACCGACCTGGAGGGCGATGTCGCGGACCTCCCGTAGGAGGAGCCCGGTGGAAGGGTCGAACCAGTCATCGACAATGGCGCCGCCGACGGTGGCCCCCGAGAACAGGGTGGTCCAACGGGTGTGGCGGGCCGGCAGCGCGACGCCCTCCACCTCCACTGTCTCGTTGCCGATGTACTCGGTGATCTGACGGGCCCGGGTGTCCTCGTCGGCACACTCCCACTCCACCCGGTCGCCGGGGCGCATGCCGGCCATGTCGAACGAGCCGCCCTGGCAATCGAAATCCTGGGTGCCGTGGGTCCACCAGTAGGCCACGTCGGTGCCGTAGGTCACGAGAGCCGGGCCGCACCGGTCGTAGTACTCCAGGTGCTGGGTCACGAAGAACTGCTCCTCCCGCACCCCACAGCCCCGCCGGGTGACGATGCGCATCGTCGTCGAGCTGTACTCCCGATAGGTGTCGAAGAGGGAGACCCGCTCCCCGCCCGTCGTGGCGTACCGGTACACGCCGGGCGCAGGAAGGCCGGGGAGGGCGTCGGCCGTCGTCGCCGTCACGCCGGCGGATCGGAAGCGCACCAGGGCCTCGTCGAGGTCGACGTCGCCCGACCAGTAGCGGCCGGCCACGAGGAACAGCCCGCCGGAGAGGACGAGGGCGTCGACGACCAGCAGGATGACGAGGACCCGACCAAGCCTCAAGGACGGGAGCCTCAAGGACGGAGCATGCGGAATGCGACCGCCAGCTTCTTCCACGTCGGTACCCGCACCCGGGTGGCGAACACGTCACCGCCTGCCTTCTCGATCTCGTCGAGGATGCCGGAGTACAGCCGCCGGGCGCCCCGGATGCAGCGGGCCGACGTGGGCGGGAGCATGGGGATGCCCAGGTCGGCGGAGGCGTAATACCGGCGGGTGCGGGCGATCTCGAAGGCCATCAGGTCACGCCACTCCGGCGTGGCCCTGCGCAGCCACGGGTCGGCGCCGAACTTCCGCAGGTCCTCCTGGGGGACGTAGACCCGGCCCCGGTCGAGATCCTCGTTCACGTCCCGCCAGAAGTTGGAGAGCTGGAAGGCGATGCCCAGGTCGCGGGCGTGGTCGTAGGCCTCGGGCGACGTGGGTTCGAGGATCGGCAGCATCATCTCGCCGATCACCGCTGCCGAGCCGTCCATGTAATCGAGCAGGTCCTCGAAGGTCTCGTATGTCTCGCAGGTGAAGTCCATGGCCATCGACCGCAGGAACCGCCGGAAGCAGTCGGGGTCGAGGTCGAACGCCTTGACCGTGTGGACCACGGCTTTGAGCACGGCGTCGTCGGAGGTGCCGCGGGCCAGGTCGACGAAGAACTGGTCACCGAACGCGGTGAGGGCGGCCTGACGCTCCTCCCCGGTGGCCGAGGATCCCAGGTCGTCGACGATGTCGTCGGCATAACGGCAGAACCCGTACAGGGCGTGGACGTGATGGCGCTTGACCACCGGGAGCAGGTGGGTCGACCAGTAGTACGTCGTGCCATACCGTCGGTTGAGCTGCTTGCACCGGGCGTAGGACTGCTCGAGGGTGACCACCTACTTCTTCCTCAGCTCGTCGACCCGGTCGGCTGCCAGGCGCCCCGACAGCAGCACCATCGGCACCCCGACCCCCGGGACCGTGCCCGACCCCACGAACACCACCCCTGGCGCCTTCGACGTCACGTTGTTGGGGCGGAACGGGCCGGTCTGGAAGAAATTGTGGGCCAGGGCGAAGGGCGTGCCCCGCTCCATGCCCTGGCGCTCCCAATCGGTGGGGTCCATGAAGCGCTCGACGTCGACCTCGGCGGTGGGATAGCCCATGGCTGCCACCCGGCCGATGAGCCGCTCCCGCAGCCGATCGCGCTCGCTCGTCCAGTCCACGTGGCCGTCGAGATTGGGCGTGGGCTCCAGGACGTAAAGGGAGATCCGGCCGTCGGGGGCGAGTGAGGGGTCGGACGCCGTGGGGCTGGTGACCAGCATCGACGGGTCGGGCATGACCACGCCCCGCTTGAGCAGGGCGTCGAAGGATCCCTCCCACTCCTCCCCGAAATGGATGTTGTGGTGGGTGGCGCCCTCGGGCAGTTGGCCCTTCACGCCGGCCAGCCACACCGCGCACGACGGCGAGTAGTTGCCCTTCCGGGCCACCCGGGGCATGGGCACGCCGGGCAGCAGCTCCCGGTAGGCCACGGGCAGGTCGGGATTGAGGACCACGGCGTCGGCCGAAACCACGTCGCCACCGTCGAGACGAACGCCGCTGACCTTGCCGTCAGTGGTGCGCACCACCCCGTCGACCGTGGTGCCGTACCGGAACGACGCGCCGGCCTTCTCGGCCGCCTTGGCCATGGCCCGGGGGATGGCGTGCATGCCGCCTTCGGGGAAGTACACGCCCTCCACCGTGTCCATGTAGGTGATCACGCAGTAGATGGCCAGGGCCTCGAACGGCGAAAGGCCGGCGTACATGGCCTGGAACGAGAACAGCTTCTGCAGGCGGGGGTCGGAGAAGTAGTTGCCCACAACGTTGGACATCCGCCGCAGCCCGCCCATCTTGACCAGGCTGAACAGCGGCCAGGGGGGCTTGGCGATGTCGAGGATGTTGTCGAAGTTTCGGTCGATGAAGTTGGGCAGCTCGAGCTTGTACAGGTCGGTGAGGTAGTCGCAGAAGCGCACGAAGCCGGCGGCCTCGGCCGCCCCGGCCGTCTCGCGGATCTCGGTGACCATGGCCTCCCGGCCGTGGCGGACGTGGATGGCCGAGCCGTCGGCGAAGCAGGCCCTGTACATAGGGTCAACCGGCTTCAGGGTCAGGTAACTGTCCATGTCGGCGCCGGCGGCGGCGAAGGCGTCGGCCAGGATCCCCTTCATGGTCAGCACGCTGGGCCCGGTGTCGAACCGGTAGCCCTGGGTGTCCCACAGCCCGGCCCGCCCGCCGGGCACGTCGGCCCGCTCGAGCACCTCCACGTCGTGGCCCCGCCCGACCAGGTGACATGCCGCCGACAACCCGCCCAGGCCGGCACCGACCACGACGACCTTCACCGGCCCCCCTCCCCCGGCGAACCGGTGACACGTGGTGTCCTATATCGCACGAGGTGTCACCAGTTCGGTCAACGGTCGCGGCCGGCGACGAAGTAGGCCAGCTCGACGAGCGCGTCGCGAGCCTCGTCGGTGATGGCGCCGGTGTCGATGGCCTCGACAGCCTCGGCAACCAGCCGGTCGATGTCGCCCTCGACGGTCTCCACCGCCCCGGAGGTGAGCAGGACGTCCTGGAGGGCGGCCACGTCGTCGTCGTCGAGGTCGGCGGCGCCGTAGCGGGCCAGGACGGCGGCGTCGGCGCCCGAGGCCTGCTCCACGGCCATGGCGTAGAGGAGCGTGGGCTTGCCTTCCCGCAGATCCTCACCGACCGGCTTGCCGGTCACCTCGTCGTCACCGAAGACACCCAGCAGGTCGTCGCGCAGCTGGAAGGCTTCCCCGAGGGGGAGCCCGTAGCCGGAGAGCGGGGCGGCGAGATCGTCGAGGCGACCGGCCAGGGCGGCACCCAGGTGCAGGGGTCGCTCGACGGTGTACTTGCCCGACTTGAAGCGGGAGATGCGCCGGGCCGTGCTCTCGGTGACCTTGCCCCGGGCCGTCCCGAGCAGATCGAGGTACTGGCCGACGTTGACCTCGATGCGCAGCTCGGTGAACACCTGGTGGGCGGCGGGGGGCGCTCCGGTCAGCAGCTGGTCGGCATAGACGAAGGCAAGGTCGCCCACCAGGATGGCCACCCCTTCGCCGAAGCGGCGGGCCTCGCCCCGCCAGCCGTCGAGGGCGTGCCCGGCCTCGAACTGGACGTGGATGGTGTCGGTGCCCCGCCTGGTGGCCGACCCGTCCATGATGTCGTCGTGCACCAGGGCGAAGGTGTGCAGCAGCTCGAGGGCGGCGCCGGCGTCGACGACGGCCTGGTCGTCGGGCGAGCCGCCGGCGCCGACGTAGGCCCAGTGGCAAAAGGCAGGCCGGAGGCGCTTGCCGCCGGCGAGGACCAGGTCACGCAGGGCGGTGACCGGCTCGGCCAGGTCGGCGTCGACCGCCGTCCACCGCTCCAGCTCGCCGGCGAGGACGGTGGCGACGCGCTCCTCCACCCGCCGAGCGATGCGGCAAAGGCTGGGTGGCGCAACTGCGATTCCCGGTACGACTCGCACCAGCTCTCCCCTTCCCGCTGAACATTCAGGTTAGGCGCGGTTCGGAACCGCCTCGCCAACTGGATGACGGGTGGTGGCCGCGGCAAGGGCGAAGCCGGCGGCGGCGCCCACCCCGAGGAGCAGCGCCCCGCCGGCTGCGTCGAGCCAGAAGTGGTTGGCCGTCACCACGATGGCGAACAGGGTTGCCACCGGATAGAGGGCGACGAGCACCTGCAGCCAGCGGCGGGCGACCATGGGGTACAGCACGAGGGCGCTCCAGGCCGACCAGGCGAAATGAAGGCTTGGCATGGCCGCGTACTGATTCGAGACCTGGGCCACCGGACCGGATTCGAAGGACCACAGTCCCCCATAGACCTTCAGGGTGTCGACATACCCATAGGCGGTGGGGAGGAGCCGGGGCGGCATGAGCGGATAGGTGGCGAAGCCGATCAGGGCCAGGGCGGTGGTGGCGGCCAGGGTGTTGCGCCACCGGGGATAGCGGGCCGGGAACCGGCGGAACAGCAGGACCAGGGCGGCGATGGTCACGACGAAGTGGAAGGTGCCGTAGAAGAGGTTCCAGAACTGGATGAACGGCCGCCAGTCGAGGAACGCTGCCTGGACGCCTTCCTCGAAGTACAAGCCCAGCGCCTCCTCGACCCGGATCACCTCCCGGGCGTGGGAGAAGGCCTTCGCCGCCGACACGGTGGCCGAGCCCTGGGTGTTACGGATGAAGCTGTAAACCCCGTAGAAGGCGGCGATGTAAAGCACCTCCTTCCACCACCGCAGCCGCGTGGGAGCCGGAGGATCGGGCGCTGGGTCTTCCGGGTCCTCTCCGCTCACGCCACGACCGGGGCGGGCCGGGCGCCGCCGGCGATGGCAGGGGCGCCCTGGTGGCTCACCACCATGTACATCCCGTTGAGCAGCAGGCCGACGGCCACGGCCTGGCCACTGCTCACCCCGAGCGGCACG
>JBBQRO010000148.1:0-8330 GCA_038214685.1 Acidimicrobiales bacterium | reverse complement strand
CGACGAGGGAGCTTCTGTAGGCCAGGGGCTGGGGTCGCTGGAACAGCGGGATCGACGAGACGGCGTCTCGCGCAAGCAGCTCGTCGGCCTTGTTGTACAGATCTGCCCGCCGGGCCTCGTCGAGCTCGGTATCGGCTTCCTTGATCAGCGACGTGACGGCCGAATTGCTCAACCGCGTGGTGTTCTGACCTCTCGGAGGAAGGGTGTCGTCCCGCCAAAACGTTCCCCCACCAGGATCAGGCTGGCCCGTCCACGCGAAGATCGTGAGTTGGTAGTTCGCGCCCCGTCCAGCTCGAGGCACCATGTCAGGGTCATTGTCGGACCTGAGATGAATCCCCGCCTTCTTCAAGGCGTCTATGACGATGACCTCAGCCAGCTCCCGGATGCGGTTTCCGGTCGTGACGCCGATTGTGAACTCCAGCTTGACGTCGCCCTTGGCGTACGGATCGTCCGGTGACGGGCCCTTCACGTATCCTGCACGCTCGAGAATCTGGGCGGCACGGACTGGATCTCCGGCCTCCGGATATATGTTCCAGTTCGCCTTGTACTGAGGTTGATTGTTCATGAAAAAGACGTTGTTGAGGACCCGAGCCCGGGCATCGGCCGGCTTCACCAGCTTGTCAACGAGGTCCTGCCGGGGCAGCGCGGTAGCGATGGCCCGACGCACCTCGACGTCATCGAGACCGGGGACCGTGGTGAGCATGTCCAAGTGCTCCCAGCTCGTACCGAGAGCTGGCTCGTAGACGGCGTCGCGCGCCAATCCGATCTTCTCGGCCAAACCGATCTGCGCGGTCGGATAGATCACGTCGACGCCGCCGGTACCGAGCGCGTTCACCTGCGCGTCGGAGTCGGCGACATGGATGAACACGATGCGATCGAGCGTCGGCTTCTGGTCACCCCAGTATGCATCGTTGCGGACCATCTCGAGCCGACGATCGGCGACGTCGAACTTGTCGACAAGGAACGGGCCACTCCCGAAGGGCTTGCCGTCGACGCAGATGCAGGTGCTCCAAACTTCCGCGAAATTCCGACCTTCAAGTACGTGCTTAGGCAGCGTCGGATTGAACGGGCTCGCCCACATAGACCGCCAGGGTACGTAGGTTTCGGAAAACACCATATCGAAGGCCTTCGGGCCCTTGAGGTCGAATCGTTCAATCTTGTTGTAGCCCTCAGCCGGCAGATTGTTGGCACGGATGAGATCGACGGTGAACTTGAAATCTTCGCCCGTGATGTCGACTCCGTCCGACCACTTGGCCTCCGCTCGGATCGAGCAACTCACGGTGAACGGCGAGGGGTTCGCCACCCGGCAGTCGCTGTCGAACAGCCAGGGCTCGAAGCGGAAGTCTGGCGTCAGACGGTACCCCCGCGCCAAAGCCATTCCTGCGGTGCGTCCCGTCCAGGCAAGTAGGGGGGGAATTTTCACGTTGAGATTCGAGGGGAACTGCTCAGCGGCGACAGTGATCGTGCCGCCCGCCCTGGTGGCAGGGGCGAGGTTCGGCGCGACGCCGGGCTCGCTGTTGCCGCTGCTGCATGCTGCTGCTGCCAGCATCGCGATCACACCGATCCGTACGCGAATCCGAGAACGGCCTCTGTGTGCCGAGCGCTGTCTCATTGAAACAATCTCCTATGCAATGGATCCAGTGCGTCGCGCAGACCGTCGCCGACCATGCTGATGGCCAGCACGGTTGAAAAGACCGCCAACCCTGGGAATACGGTAAGCCACGGGTACAGCGCCATGTTGGAGACAGAATTGGCGAGCATGTTCCCCCAAGTCGGCGTCGGGGGCTGGGCGCCAAACCCCAAGAACGCGATCGCGCTCTCGACCAATATCACCTCGGCGACGAGGACGGTGCCGTTGATCACGATTGGCCCGGCGGCGTTGGGCAGGATGTGGCGCCGGAGGATGCTGGCGGTGCTCGCTCCGACACTGCGGGCCGCTTCCACGAACTCGGCCTCCCGCAGGGACAGGCAGGTTCCACGAACGATTCGCGCCAGCGGCGTCCAGATCAGGAAGGAGAGCACGAGCGTGGTGCCGAGCGGTTGCCGAAGGTCAAGCGGCCCGATCTCCGCGACGGATACGGCAACGAGGGCCACAGGTAGAAGCGGGAGGATGAGGAACAGATCGACGACACGCATCAGCACATCACCCAGTCGGCCCCCGCGGTAGCCCGCGATCGATCCGACGACGGTTCCGATGGCGGTGGCCAGGATGGTGACTCCGACCCCCACGGCGAGCGAGATCCTTCCGCCGCTCAGGACCCGGGCGAACACGTCCCGGTTCAGTTCGTCTGTCCCGAACCAGTGCTGCTGTGAGGGCCCCGATAGCGGCTCGCCGCGCTGGAGGGCGTTCGGATCTTGCACCCATGCCTCAGCGAGGAGGCACGCCGCTGCGAGCAAAAGGAGGAACAGGCTGGCGACAACGGCCGCTCGGCGCCCGAGAAACCGGCGGAGAACGGCTCGCCACTCCGGGGGAGCGAAGGCGGCGACCTCGCCACCAGGCCAGCCATCTCCGGCGACCTGTACCGCTCGGCTCCGCTTGTACGCAGGCATCATGTCAGCCGGACCCGCGGGTCGAGGAGCCGATAGGCCATGTCCGCCAAAAGGTTCGCGCCGACGACACCCACCGAGACGAGAGCCAACCAGGAGAGGATGACCGGATAGTCATCGTTCTGCAGAGCGCTGACGAAGAGTGTGCCCATACCCGGCCACGCGAAGATCCGCTCGGTGACAACCGCACCACCGATCATGGCGGCCGTACCGAGCGCCACCACAGTGACCATCGGGCCGAGTGAGTTCCGCAGGGCATGGTTGACGATGACGCGGTGGCGCGTCGCGCCCTTGGCGGTCGCGGTGCGCACGTAATCGGCGTCGAGGGCCTCGATCAGTCCAGCCCGCTGGAACCGGCTCCACACGGCGACGCGCCCGATCGACAGGGTCAACACAGGTAAGGCCATGTGCTGGAGAAGATTCATGACATCGCCTTCCTTTCCGGTTGAGTACTTGCCCTGCACGTAGAAGAGCTGGAAGTCGAACGCTCGCAGTGGCACAACGACGAGGACCAGCTGGAGGATGAGCCCGAACCAGAAGACCGGCATTGAGATCCCGAAGTACGCCAGGCCGCTGGTGACATGGTCCAGCGTCGACCCTTCCCGGCTGGCGCCGAGCACTCCGGCGCCGACCGCAACCGAGGTGGAGACGACGAAGACGGCGCCAACCAGCAGCAAGGTGTTCGGCAGAGCCCCAGCGACGAGCGTCCGGACCGGCAGCCGGGACTGGTAGGACGTCCCCCACCGACCCCTGACGAAGTCGACGAGCCAGCGACCGTACTGAAGGTGAAGGGCGTCGTCGAGGTGGTACTCGGCCTCAAGTTGCTCGATCCTCTCCACGGGGATGCTCGGATCCTGGCGAAGCTCCACGAGGGGGTCGCCCCGTAGCGACACCAGTCCGAAGACGATGACGGTCGCCAGCAGCACCACCGGGACCGACCACAGGAGCCGGCGGACAGCCAAGGCGGCGAAGGCCGCTACTGGCGACCCGCTACCGAATGAAGACGCCGCCGCCATCCACTGGCACCCTTGAGCTCTGTGCCTGGGGCAAGACCTGGTCACGCGCGTTGCGGGCAGTCACGTTCGTGGACGGGCTCGTCTTGGCCGCGATTGCGGCTGCAACCCGAGGGGCGGCGAACGACGTGCCGCTCCACCGGGCGTATCCATCGAAACGCTTCGCGCCTCCGTCATCGGGGTCCCAGGTGCCTCTGACGTAGGTGCTCACAACGTCCTCCCCGTTGGTTCGACATGTGACCCAACGACCTCGATTGCTGAAGGGCGCCAAATTGGTCTCCGAGTTCCCGGCTGCGACAGCGACGACCCAGGGGAAGGTCTCTGAGAAGGCGGCCGGCCAGAACGGACGCTGGCTCGGCGCCTCATCGAAGGCGTTGCCCGCCGCAGCCACGACGACTACGTCCTTGTCGCGCAACTGCTCGATGGCGTTCTGCAGCGCCCCAGGGGCTTCGTCGTTCCACGTGTACCCGCCGAGGGACATGTTGATGATCTGACAGCCCTCGTTCGCAGCTTCGGTTATTGCGTCGGCGATCACGGTCTCGTGGCCCACTCCGGCGGGGTCGAGCACCGCGTACGAGAAGAAGCTCGCGCCCGGCGCGTGCCGCATGATGATGCCGGCGACGAAGGTGCCGTGACCTGCCTCGTGATCGAGGTATCCGTTCGGTTCGCCGTCAAGCCGGTCTATGTCGTCAGCAGTGACAACAGTGTGGCCGCGCAGTCGGGCATGCCGATTGGCTGCACGGTCGATGCCCGTGTCCAGAATGGCAACCTTGACGCCGGCCCCCAGCTTTGGATCGTCGTCGACATCCGGGAGGTCGCTGGCAGAGACGGGCTCTGGGAGAGCGGCCGGTTCGCCGGCCCAGTACTGCTCACCGCAGAAGATGTGGTTGAGCGAACCATCGATCCCTTGACCCCGCAAGCGGGTGATCGCTTCTCGGGCATCCAACCCGACCGGCACGTACCGCCTTTCGACTTGCAGGCTCGGGTCGATACCAAGCCGCAGGAGCCGTCCCGGCTGCAGCGGCGGGGATTCGGAGCGGCCCTGGCCGCCCGAAGGTACGTCGAAGATCGTCGGCTGTACTCGCGCGGAGAACTCCAAACCCAGCACCGCGCCTGCCTGGGCGCGGCTCGCCGGATCGCCCCGTAGGATCACCTGGCGGGGCCGATACAGATAGCTGTGATCGTCATCGATGATCGCCACCGCGATATCCTCGCGACGATTCAGGTATTTCTGCCGCCGCTCCTGGTTGGTCATGTCTCCCGATCCCCCACCGTTCATGTCCCCCTCCATGCTGTCGTCTAGAGCAAGAGAGCCCCGCCGCATCCCGCCTGATACATCAATTCAGCCAATAGGCGGCACGGCTGTTCTACCATCACGGTGTGGCGGGGCGCCAGGGTTCATCTGCGACAGGCCCGGGCGCGCTCGTGCCCCCTCCGACGGGCCGGCCGCGTCCGGCCCTACTCGTAGCAGAGGAGGCCGTCGGACTAGCCCAGGGAAACCCTGAGCGCGCCCGGGTACTGGCATCGGCAGCACTGGTGGACGGCCTCGCCGCACCGGACTTGGAAGCGGCCGCTGTCGCCGAGCGGGCACTCGGGCTCGTCGCCCGCGTGATGAACGACGCTCCCGCCTCCGTCTCCCACCTTCGGCGTTCAGTCCGGCTCGCGGACCGTGCCGGCTGCCCGAACGTCGCCGCCGAGTCGCGGGTCAGCCTGGCCTTCACCCTGACGATGGTGGGCAATGTCAAGGCCGGGATGCGCGAGGTCGACCGGGCTGGTGCTGTCCTCCGGGGCCTGCCGTTGGCACGAGCCCAGATGCAGCGGGCCCTCATCCTCAGCCGGCTCGGAAGAAACTCCGAGGCTCTTGAGGGGTACCGGAAGGCGCTTCCCGTCCTCCGCCGGGCCGGTGACGAACTGCGGGAAGCTCGCCTGCTCAACAACCGCGGGTTACTCCACCTCATGGGTGGCTCGCTCAGTCAGGCCGAGCGCGATCTGACGCTCTCGCGAAAGCTGTTCATCTCACTCAGGCAAACGGCGCAGGCCGCAGGGGTTGCACACAACCTCGGGTTCCTTGCTGCGCGGCGGGGCGACGTGCCTGCGGCCCTCGCCAGGTACGACGACGCTGCCGAGGAGCTCGACGCAATCGGCGTGCCCGCCGGCCTCGCCGTCCTACCGCTCTGCGAGCTGCTGGTCGCCGTCCGGTTGTTCGACGAGGCCCGGCGATACGCTGACCGGTGCGTCCAGCAGCTCGAGTCCGGCGGAATGGCGAACGACTTAGCCGAGGCGAGGCTCACGTTGGCCGAGGTGGCCCTTGTCGGAGGCGACCTCCTCACTGCGCAACAGGAGGCCACGGCCGCCCTAAGGGCATTCACCCGCCAAGGGCGTCCCGGTTGGGCCGCCCTCGCCAGGTACTCCGTGGTACGCGTGCGGTGGCAAGAGGGTGACCGGTCGATCACCATGCAAGAGGCATCATGCCGGGCGGCGGCGGAACTGCAGGCCCACGGGTGGACGATCCGCTCACTCGACGCCCTCCTCATGTCAGGTCGGGCGGCGCTCGCCGGAGGTCGGGCAGAGGCCGCTCGAGCCAGGCTGCACGCCGCCTCCCGGGCCAGGTTCCGAGGGCCGGTCGACCTGCGCACCCGAGCATGGCACGCACAAGCCCTGCTGCGTTTGGCAGACGGGAACCGGCGAGGAGCAATGCACGCGCTTCGTGCCGGCATCTCCTCGGTCGAGGCCCACCGCGCCACACTCGGCGCCACCGAGCTTCGTATTCAGGCCGGTGGTCACGGCGAAGAGCTGGCGAGCCTCGGGCTGCGGGTGGCCCTCGAATCGGCGCAGCCACGGCTGGTGCTGTCGTGGGCGGAGAGATGTCGAGCCGCAACCCTCAACCTCCGCCCGGTGCGCCCCGTCGACCACAACGACGTAGCCCCGGATCTCGTGGAACTCCGGCGGCTGGTCAGTGAGATCGACCGATCCGCCCTGGCAGGGCGGGATACCACCCGCCTTTTGAGCCGCCAAGCGACACTGGAGCGTGTCGTGATCGACAAGTCTCGTCGGGCGCGCGGAACTGGCTCGCCGGAAGGCCAAAGGTTGGTCTTCGAGACCTTGGCGGCCGCGCTCGGCGAGCGGGCCCTGATCGAGATCGTCGACTGCGGCGGGGCTCTCCACGCGCTCGTCGTTGCCGATGGCCGGTGCTCCCTCCATCCCACCGCAAGGACCCAGGACGTCATTCGTGAGCTTGAATTCCTAAGGTCGGCTCTCCGGCGTCTGGCCGACAACCGCACGGGCGGCTCGTCCCACCGCGCGGCGTTGGGCGCGGCCCGTCACGGTGCGCGTCGCCTCGACGGGATGCTGGTTGCGCCCCTGCGACGGATCGGGGCCCGGGAACTCGTCATCGTGCCGACAGGCCCCCTTCACGCCATGCCCTGGTCAGTGCTCCCCTCGATGGCCGGCCGCCCCGTGACCGTCGCTCCGTCGGCACTCCTCTGGCAGCGGTCGAGCGCGCGACCCCTGCCTGCGAAGCCAGGGCCGGTTGTGCTCGTCGCCGGCCCGGGGCTGGAGGAAGCAGGCCACGAGGTTCAGATGATCGCCGGTCATTATCCCGAAGCGAAACTGCTCGTCGGTGCGGAGGCGACGGTCGGCGCGGTCAAGCAAGCAATGTCAGGCGCCAGCCTCCTGCATCTCGCCGCCCACGGGACCTTCCGGACGGACAACCCACTTTTCTCGTCCATCCACCTGCACGACGGTCCACTGAACGTCTACGACCTCGAGGAGATCACTCACGTCCCGGAATGCATTGTGCTCGCCTGCTGCGACAGCGGACTGGCGGCAGTGCACCCCGGCGACGAGCTGATGGGACTGACGTCCTCCCTGCTCGCACTCGGCACCCGCACCTTGATCGCCTGCATGCTGGCTGTACCGGACGGCCCCGCTCGCGAGCTCATGTGCGGACTGCATGACCGACTGGCCGGCGGCGAGTCACCCGCCGTGGCACTTGCCCTGGCCAAGGAAGGCCTTGAGAAGGACGATGGGCATCTCTACGCAACGACCGCAGCCTTGACTTGTCTTGGCGTCGGATAGCTCCACCTCGGAACTGGGCAGGGGCAAACGAGCAACGGTAGGACGGAAAGCGTCGTGGCGGCGTAGCGACCAGACTGCGGCGGTGACCGACGCGCAGGAGGCGGTGCGGGCACTGTGCCTGGCCCTGCCGGAGACGACCGAGCGACCAAGCCACGGGTCGCCGACCTTTTTCGTCCGGGCCAAGACGGCCTTCGTCATGTTCCTCGACGACCACCACGGCGACGGACGGCTGGCCATCTGGTGCGCCGCCCCGCTCGGGGTGCAACCCACCCTCGTCGGAGAAGAGCCCGGCCGGTTCTTCGTGCCGCCCTACGTCGGCGGGCGCGGCTGGCTCGGTGTTCGCCTCGATGTCGACGCGGACTGGGGCGAGGTCGCCGGCATCGTCGAGGACGCCTACCGGATGGTCGCCCCGAAATCGCTTCTCGCGGTCCTCGACGCCCGGGGCTGAAGCAGGGCGCCAGCCGCTACATTTAGGCCCACGTTCGCTGGCGCCGCGTGGATGGGGCCGGCCAAAAGGCGGGAGGCAGCATGGCGAGAATCGGCCCGATCAAACTCACGGTCAAGATCACGGGCGAGACGGCGAATGTCGACGTGAAGTACGACATTCTCTTCAGCAAGACCGACCAGAAGAACAAGCAGGCCTACGACGAGGAGTGCCGCCTCATCGGCGACGACACCCACCGGGGCGATCCG
>JBBQRO010000147.1:0-8465 GCA_038214685.1 Acidimicrobiales bacterium | reverse complement strand
GGCTGCGCCCAGGGCGTCGAACCCTTCGAGAGCATCGGTGACGGTGGCGATGGTGTCCCGCAGCTGGGAGAGGATCCACCGGTCCATGACGTGGTTGGTGCGAAAGTCGCCGGGCGCCCAGTCGTCGAGGTCGGCGTAGGTCGAGAAGAAGGAGAAGACGTTCCACAGGGTGAGCAGCGTCTTGCGGGTCGATTCCCGGATGCCGTCCTCGTAGACCCGCCGGCTGGTCCACGGCGAGCCTGCGGAGAAGAAGTACCAGCGCAGGGCATCGGCGCCGAACGTCTCGAAGATCTGCCACGGGTCGAGCACGTTGCCCTTGGACTTCGACATCTTGAGCCCGTCCTGGTCGACGATGTGGGCCAGGCAAACCACATTGCGATACGGCGTGTGGTCGAAGACCAGGGTGTTGATGGCCAACAGCGAGTAGAACCAACCCCGGGTCTGGTCGATGGCCTCACAGATGAAGTCGGCCGGAAAGCTCGACTCGAACGTGGCCCGGTCGCCGAAGGGATAATGGTGCTGGGCCGAAGGCATCGCCCCGGAGTCGAACCAGGCGTCGAGGACCGGCGTCACCCGCCGGGCCGTCTCATCGCAGTCCTCCGTCGAGCACGGCAGCGGGATCTCGTCGACGGCCGGGCGGTGCAGGTCGAGGCGCCTCATGTCGAGCCCCGAACGGGAGGACAGCTCCTCCACCGAACCGATGCAGGTGTCGTGGCCTTCTCCGCACCGCCAGATCGGCAGCGGCGTTCCCCAGTACCGGTCGCGGGAGAGGGCCCAGTCGACGTTGTTCTCCAGCCAGTCGCCGAAGCGACCGTGCTTGATGTGGTCGGGATGCCAGTTGACCCGCTCGTTCTCCCGCATCATGTCGGCCCGCCGGTCTGAGGTGCGCACGAACCACGACGTCTTGGCCCAGTAGATGAGAGGCGTGTCGCAGCGCCAGCAGTGGGGATAGGAGTGGGTGTAGTTCTCGGCGATCACCAGGAGCTCCCGCTGCAGCAGGTCGGCGATGATCTCGCGGTCGGTGTCCTTCACGGGGCGCCCGGACCAGGGGCCGATGCGCTCGTCGAAGGTGCCGTCGGGGCCGACTGGGTTCAGCACGGGCAGGCCCTCGGCCCGAGCCACGTCCATGTCGTCGTTGCCGAACGCAGGGGCCAGGTGGACGATGCCCGAGCCCTCGTCGGTGCTCACGAAGTCGGCGCCCACCACCCGCGACGCTCCGTCGTCGAGGGGCAGGAAGTCGTACGGCCTGCTGTAGCGCACGCCGATGAGGTCGCGCCCCCGGAAGCGCTCGATGACGGTGGCTCCCTCGGCCACCCGCGCTGCGGCCATGACCATGTCGCGGCCACCTTCGGCGGCCCGCACCCGTGCGTACTCGATGTCGGGCCCTACTGCGGCAGCCACGTTGGAGATCAGGGTCCAGGGCGTGGTGGTCCAGACCAGCAGGTCGACGTCGCTGCCGAGGATCGGGAAGCGGACGTAGGCGGCAGGGTCGACGACGTCGCGGTACACCCCGGGCTGGCCCAGCTCATGGGACGACAACGCCGTGCCGCAACGCGGGCAGTAGGGACTGACGCGATGGCCCTCGTAGAGCAGTCCCTTGTCCCAGAGCTGGCGTACGAGCCACCAGACGGACTCGATATAGGTGTTGTCGAGGGTCCAGTACGCGTCGTCGGTGTCGATCCACACCCCCGCCCGCTCAGTGAGCGCCTGCCAGTCCTGCACGTAGCGCTGTACCGACTGGCGGCAACGCTCGTTGAACTCGGCGATGCCGAACGCCTCTATCTGGTGCTTGTTGGTGAGGCCCAGCTCCTTCTCGACCTCGATCTCCACCGGCAGGCCGTGGCAGTCCCAACCGCCTTTGCGGGGCACGTCGTGACCCCGCATGGTCTGGAAGCGTGGGAAGAGATCCTTGAACGCCCGGGCCCACACGTGATGCAGGCCGGGCTTGCCATTGGCCGTCGGCGGGCCCTCGTAGAAGATCCACGGCGGGGCGCCCTTGCGCAGAGCCTTGACCTGCTCGAACAGCGAGTCCTGCCGCCACCGGGCCAGGACCCTGTGCTCCAGGGCCACCAGGTCCAGTTGGGGGTCGACGGGTCCGAAAGGCATGGGCAACAGTAAGCCAGCCGCATCCGGCCCACGTCGACCCTATTGGCGCTCCCGTGTCACCGCGAACTCCCGGACTGTGCGTCTCGCGTCGTGAAATCGGCGGATTCGGCCCGAATCACGACGCGCTATGCACAACGGGGAAGGGTTCGTCAGCGCCTGATCCGGACCGCGGTCTGCTCTTGACGAAGCCCCGCTCGAGTCGCCACGTGGCCCTTAGGCCGATGCCCCGCTCATCGATGGCCAGGTGTCGGATGTGGGTGGGAAGCGGGTGAAGCGCGTGGGCGGCCACCGCATGAGTCTCGCGCAGGGGAACTACGATCCGGGCATGCCCACGTCGCACCTCGACGACCTGTACCGCACCGACGGCGACGACGCCGTGGTCCTGCACGTCCACGTGCAGCCCGCGGCCGGGCGCTCGGCGGTGGTCGGCCGTCACGGGGCCGCGCTCAAGGTCCGGGTGGCCGCCGCCCCCGAGGGTGGCCGGGCCAACGACGCCTGCGCCGACCTGCTGGCCGAGACCTTCGGGCTCAAGCGGGCCGCCGTCGAGCTGGTGGGCGGGCCGAGCAGCCGGGCCAAGCAGTTCAAGCTCACCGGCGTCGACCTGGAGGCGTTCCGCACCCAGCTCGAGCGGGAGGCCGCCGGCGGCGTCCGCCCCGGCGCCAGCGCCAACACCGGCCCGGAGGCCCGTCAACCCCGCCCGTAGCGGGGCGATCGGGTCTAGGATCGCATCCCGTTGCGCTCCAGGAGCGTCTGTGATGCCGAAAACCACGAAAGCAGCACCTGCTGAGCAGTCGACCCGTGCCTCGGGCACGGCCAAGAAGGGCGCTGCCGCGCCGTCCGCCGACAAGTTCCTGGCCGACCAGCGGGCTGCGCTCGTCACCGAGCGGGCGGGCTACGTGGAGCAGGCCGAATCGCTCCGGATCGAGGCCGAGATGCTGGCCCAGGACATGGAGCCCGGTGATATCCAGTTCGACGAGGAGTCGGGCGAGGGCGACACCCTCAACGTCGAACGCGAGCGCGACCTGGCCCTCAGCGCCCTGGCCCGGGCCGCGGTCGAGGAGATCGACCGTGCCCTGCGCAAGATCGACGTTGGCACCTACGGGGTCTGCGAGCGCTGCGCCAAACCCATCCCCAGGGCCCGGCTCAAGGCCCTGCCGTACGCCGCCCTCTGCGTGGCGTGCAAGAGCGGGGGGCTGTCGCGTCGCTGACATGAGCGGCCGGCCGCTGGACCACAGCGCGCCGGCCCCCCGAGTGCCCGCGCCAGCGGACACGAGGCGGCGGACGGGCCTGGTCGCCGCCATCGCCGCCGTCGTGCTCGTCCTCGACGCGGCCACCAAGCAGTGGGCCCTGTCGGCACTGGCCGACGGTCCGATCGAGCTGTTCGGCTCGGTCCGCCTGGCCCTGGTCTTCAATAAGGCAGGCGCCTTCGGCCTAGGCGGGGCGTTTGTTCCGTTCCTCGCGGTCGCCGCCCTGATCCTCGTCCTGGTCATGGTCACGGTGGGCTCGGCCAGCGCCAAGCCGTCCATGGCCGTCGCCCTGGGCCTGGTCCTGGGCGGGGCGTTCGGCAATGTGGGCGACCGCGTCTTCCGCGCCCCGGGCTTCCTGAAGGGCGCAGTGGTCGACTTCGTCGACGTCGGGTTCTGGCCGGTGTTCAACCTGGCCGACTCGGCCATCACGTGCGGGTGCCTGCTCCTCCTGCTGTCCAGCTGGTCGAAGGAGTGAGCACCGAGGTACAGCGCGTTCCCATCCCGCCCACCCTCGACGGCGAACGGCTCGACCGCGTCCTGTGCCTGATCTGGGACCTGCCCCGCTCCGAGGCCACCGAGCTGATCGCCTCCGGGGCGGTGCGCCTGGGCGGCCAGCCGATGGTCACCCGGGCCCGCCGGGTGGTGGTCGGCCAGGAGCTCGAGGTCGTCCTTCCCGAGGCCCGGGCCGTGGCCGCCCTGGTCGGCGAGGCGGGCGGCGACGACCTGGCGCTCATGCACATCGACGCCGACGTGCTGGTGGTCGACAAGCCGGCCGGCGTGGTGGTGCATCCCGGGGCCGGGCGGTCGACGGGCACCCTGGTCCAGGCCCTCCTCGGTCGCTTCCCCGACCTGGCTGGCACGGGTAGCCCCGATCGCCCCGGTATCGTCCACCGCCTCGACAAGGGTACGTCCGGCCTCCTGGTCGTGGCCCGCTCGCCGGCGGCGTATGAGTCCCTGGTGGCCCAGCTAGCCGCCCGCACCGTCGATCGCCGGTACCTGGCCCTGGCGCTGGGCACCATCGACACCGGTGCCGGCGTGGTCGACGCCCCGGTGGGCCGGCGGTCCACCGACCGCACCCGGATGGCGGTGGTGGCCGGCGGCCGACCGGCCCGTACCCACTACCGGGTGCTGCACCGCTACACCGAGCCGGCCGAGGCCACGCTGGTCGAGGCCAAGCTGGAGACGGGCCGCACCCACCAGGTGCGCGTCCACTTGGCCGCCATCGGCCATCCCGTGGTGGGTGACGTCCGCTACGGCGGCGCCCGCCAGAGTGTGCCCGTCGCCCGCCCGTTCCTGCACGCCGCCCAGCTGGCGTTCGACCATCCGACCACGGGCGACCGTCGTCACTTCGAGTCCCCCCTCCCCGCCGACCTGGAGGCCGTGCTTGTACCCCTACGGTGATACCCGGACCCAGACCGTGCCGGTCGACGACGGCGACGAGCGGGCCGCGCGCTGGACCCTCAGGTTCCTGGGCGTGGCCATCTTTGTGGCCGTGATGGCGGTCACGCTGTTCGTGAGCCTGTCCACCCTCGATGGCACCTCGCCGGCGTCCAACGCCGCCCCTCCCGCCGTGGTCGAGACGGTCACCACCCTGCCCCCGCCCACGGAGGTCGGCCCGGCGCCGGGCACCGAGATCGCCGGCTTCGTACCGGCCCGCAAGACGGCCCTCGCCGCGGCGCGCGACGAGCGGGTCGCCGTAGTGTCCTTCGCCAAATACTCCACCCCGGCGCAGGTGAAGACGCTGCTCGGCACCCTGCCGGTGGTCAGCCTGCTCGTCGCCCCGCCGGGGCTCGGGCCCTCAGTGGTCACCGGAGACCTGGCCGCCTGGCTGAAGACCCAGAGCGTGGCCACCACCACCGAGCGCGACGAGATCAAGAAGCTGATCCCCACCGTCGACGATCCGGCGTTCAAGGCCTTCTACACCTCCGAGGTCGCCCGCCTCGACAAGGCCCTCAAGGGCTTTGCCCCGACCTCGGCGCTCGTGTTCGGTGCCGTCGTGCGGGGCCAGGCAACGGCCCTCCAGGCGCTGGGCGCCCGGGCCGAGGTCCGACTGGTCGACGTCGGGGAGACGGCCGTGCCGCCCATCGACGCCGTGTTCCGGGGCCTGCGTCCCGAAGAGGTGGCCAAGGCCAACGAACCGCCCCTGCGGCCCGCCTGAGGCGCCTACTTGGCCGGCTTCTGCCCCTGCTGGCGGAACGCGCCCTCGATCCGCAGGTCGGAGGCACCCTCGACCCGGGCCAGCACGCAGACCCGGTAGGTGTGCTCGCCCCGCTTGAGCTTCTTGCGGGCCCGGACGGCAACGATGGCGGTGGTCGTCTCCCCCGGATCGGCGCTGAGGCTCGTGGGCTGCACGTTGACTTCCAGCGCGCCAGAGGGATCCTCGGTGCTCAGGGCGGCGGAGACGGGCACGTTGCCACGGTTCTCCAGGTTGAAGGCGTACGACGCCGCCATCGGGTCGTACGCCACCATGGGATCGAGCGTGCCCGCGGCGTCGACGAAGGGCCCGACGTCGACCGTGCCCTGGCCCTGGGCCGCAGTGGCGTCGCCCGTGGTGCGGACCACGATGGCGACGGTGTGGGGGCCGGCGACGGGGTGAGGCCCGCACGCCGGCTTGAAGAACACAGCCACCACCACCTCCTCGCCCGGGGCCACTGGACAGGACTCCGGGTGCACCCAGGACCAGTCCCGTTCCCGGGTCGGCACCTGCACGGCCACGTCGCACGCTTCGGGCCCGCTGTTGGTGAGGTGCACCTTTATGCTGCCCAGGTGGCCCGGGTCGACTGCGAGCGCCGACGGTTTCAACTCCATCGCGATCCCCACGTCGGGCACGGTAGCCCTACGTCATCGGTTGCGTCGTGAAGGAGATCCCGGGGGAGTGACGACGGTGGCGGCTGCGGCACCGGGTCCGTCAGTTGGGGACGGGATCGCCGACCCGCAGGTCGGACGGCCGCTCGGCGAAGGGTGCCGCAGTCGGCGGGGCGATGGCCCCCTGGCCCCGGGAGCGCGACACCATGTCGGCCAGGGTGAAGGAGTCGAGGTGGTGGCGCATGTGCTCCCCCACGTCGGCCCACACCGCGAGGAGCACGCACTGGCCCTCGTGGCTGCACGCCCCGTTCTGGTGGGGCTCGCCAAAGTCCCCGGCCACGATGGGCCCGTCGACCGCGCTGACGATCTGGCTGAGGGTGAGCTCGGCGGCCGGCCGGGCCAGGACGTAGCCGCCGCCCACGCCCCGCTTGGAGCGCACCAGTCCGGCGCCCTTGAGGGCCAGGAGGATCTGCTCCAGATAGGGCTGCGGGAGCCCGGTCCGCTCGGCGATGTCGCGCACCGACGTGGGCTTGGCCCCGTCGGCGTGGAGGGCCAGGGAGAGCAGCGCCCTGCTCGCGTAGTCGCCTCGCGTGGACACCTTCACGACATTCATCCTACGGCGGTGGCGGCGCCTGCGGGTAGGTTGAGCCTCGGATGGGCCTTCCCGACCAGCCGACCCTGCCCGACTACGGCGGGGCCTGCATCGACCAGGTGGTGGCCGCCGCCCTCCGCACCGGCGCCTACTGCGGCCCCGCCGGGGCCCCGCCCTGGATGCCCGAGCCGGCGGTTGGCGCCACCCAGGTGGTGCTGCTGGTGCTCGACGGCCTGGGGTGGGCCCAGCTGAAGGAGCGCCCCGGGCTGGCCCCCACCATGAACGCCATGGCCGGCGGGCCGATCACCACCGTGGCCCCCTCTACCACCGCCGCCGCCCTCACGTCGATCACCATCGGCGCCCCGCCCGCCACCCACGGGATCGTGGGCTACCGGCTCCGGGTCGACGGCGACCACATCCTCAACATCTTGCGCTGGAACACGGCGGCCGGCGACGCCCGCGGCGTCATCCCGCCCGAGGCCTTTCAGCCCCTCCGGCCCTTCGGCGCCACCGCCCCGCCGGTGGTGACCCGGGCCGCAGTGGCCGAGTCGGGCTTCACCCGGGCCCACATGGCCGGGGCCCGCATGTACGGCTGGCGCATGCCGTCCACGATCGTGGCCACTGTGGCGTCCCTCCTGGGCGACGGGGAGCGGTTCGTCTACGCCTATTACGACGGAGTCGACAAGGTCGCGCACGAGTTCGGCTTCGGCCCCAAGTACGACGCCGAGGTGGTGGCCGCCGACCGCCTGGTCCACGACCTGGTCGACGTGCTGCCCGCCGGCGCCGCGCTCCTGGTCGTCTCCGACCACGGCCAGGTCGACGTGGGGGACCGGGTGGCCGTCGCCCATCCCGAGGTGGTGGCCCTGAGCTCGCTGCTGTCGGGCGAGGGGCGGTTCCGGTGGTTCCACGCCCGGCCCGGCATGATCGACCGCCTGGCCGAGGTCGCCCACCGCCACTACGACGACGTGGCCTGGGTACGCACCCGCCACGAGGCGGTGGCCGAGGGCTGGTTCGGAGGCCGGCTGACCCCGGAGGTGGCCGATCGCCTGGGCGACGTCGTGGTCGCCCCCCGAGAGCGGATCGCCGTCCTCGACCCGGCCGACCCCGGGGAGCAGTGGATGCGCTGCAGGCACGGCTCGCTCACCTCGGCGGAGATGCTGGTGCCCCTGCTGGGTACCCGGGGCTGAAGTGGGGAAGGATCGGCCCATGGCCGACCAGACCCCAGTCGTTCCCGACCCGCCTGCTGTACCCGCCGAGCCGGCCGCGCTGGTCGTGGCGCCCGACTCGGCCGAGGTCGAAGATACCGAGTCGGTGGCGTCGCCCGCCAAGGTGCTGCGCATCGGCTCGATGACCAAGGAACTGCTGGAGGAGGTGCGCAGAGCCCCCCTCGACGACGCCGGCCGGGCCCGGCTCCGGGAGATCTACGAGACCTCGGTGCTGGAGCTGGCCAAGGGCCTCTCCGGCGATCTACGCGACGAGCTGGCCCGGCTCAGCTCCCCGTTCTCGGGCGAGACGCCGAGTGAGTCCGAGCTCCGGGTGGCCCAGGCTCAGCTCGTGGGCTGGCTGGAAGGCCTGTTCCACGGCATCCAGGCCGCCCTCTTCTCCCAGCAGATGGCCGCCCAGGCCCAGCTCCAACAGATGCGCCGCCCCGGTCTGCCGCCCGGCATGGCCGACCCCGGACCGGACAGCGCCGCCGCCCGCCCGGGCACCTACCT
>JBBQRO010000146.1:0-8517 GCA_038214685.1 Acidimicrobiales bacterium | reverse complement strand
GGTGGCCCGCAGTGCCCGCTGTGCGGCGGCGCGCCGCCGCCGTGCCCGCTGTGCGGGGGCGCGCCGCCGCAGTGCCCGCTGTGCGGCGGAGCGCCGCCGCAGTGCCCGCTGTGCGGCGGAGCGCCGCCGCAGTGCCCGCTGTGCGGCGGAGCGCCGCCGCCATGGCATGCGGGCTGCTGGTCGCCCTCGCCGCCTGTGGCGACGGCGGGGACCCGACCCAGGCCGTCCGCGAGTCCGCCGGCCCGACGGTGGTGGACACCACCCTGCCCACCACCTCCACCGAGGTCCCCGCCCCGACGACGACCGAGCCCGCCGGCCGCACGACGACGACAGCAGCGGCCGGTGCCCGCACGACCACCACCCGGGTTGCGGCGGCGACCACGACAACGGTGCCCCTGGCGCTTCGGCCCCTCACCCCGCCGGCGGCGGGCACCTACCGGTACGACACCTCGGGAGCAACCACGTTCGCCGGCACCACGGTGCCGTTCCCGGCGGTAACCACCCTCGTCGTCGATGCACCCTCGGGCACGGGTCAGCGCTCAACCCGCAACCTGCGCGACGCCACCGGCAACGGCGTGTCCACCGAGTTCACCCTCGACTACCGCCCCGAAGGCGTCTTCCTGGTCTCATTGCGGCTCACCACCGGGTTCAGCGGGGTCACCGACGTCCGTGACCTGCGCCCCGCGGCACCGGTGCTGCTGCTGGCCACCGGGGCCCGCCCCGGAGCCCGTACCGAGGCTGATCTCACCGGCACGTCGTCGGCCCGGCTGGTGGTCGACATCCTGCGGGAGGAACGGCTGACGATCGGCGGCACGGCCGTCGACACCCTCGTCATGCGGGCCGCGGTCATCCTGGCGCCGGGCGACATCACCGGGCGCCAGGAGCTCACCGTCAACGTCGACCGGGGCTCGCGCCTGTGGGTGAGGGAGCGGTCGGTTACCGACGCGTCCGCCGCCGGCGGCCTGGTCACTGTGCACAGCGAGTACAACGCCACGCTGCAGCGCCTAACCCCCTGACGCGCGGTCCGTGAGGGCGGCGACCAACTGCACGTACAGCTCGTCGGCCGCCTCCGGGCTGCTGGCGATGCAGGTCGCCCCCAGCTTGCCGTAGCTCGGCACCGCGCCAAGCAGGTGCAGGGTCACACCTGCGCCCGCCGACGGGTCGAAGGCCAGGCCGGCATCGTCGACCAGGGCAATGACCTCGGCCGGCTTCCATCCGACCAGTTGCGACAGCCTGAGGTTGTCGGTGGCCGTGTAGCAGAGCCGCCGACCGCCGCCGACCACCAGCTCGCCGGCGACCGGGTCGTACGTCGCCTCGCCGGCGAGCCGGGCCATCCAGTAGGGGTGGGTGGTCCCGCCCATGCGCAGGTTGATCTCGCTCAGGTAGACGTCGCCGCCTGGCGTGACCAGGAAGTCGATCCCGAAGGAGCCGATCACGCCCTCGGCGACCATCACCTCGCCCACCCGGAGCGCCTCGGCGACGATGGCCGACCGGTACCCGACCGCAGCCGGGAACCGGCAGCCCACGTACACCTGGTTCTCCGGCCCGCCCAGGATCTGGTCGTGGGTCGACAGCACGTCGAAGGCTCCGCCCGGATGGATGCGCAGCTGCACGCTGGGGGACTGCAGGCCGGGGATGCGGAGGAGCTCCTCGACGATGGCCCCGTCGGCCACCACCTTGGCGGCATACGTCGGCCACGACTCGTCGGCCGCGCAGAAGGTGGTTTTCGACGCCGGCAGGGGATGGGCCAGCCCGTCGACCTCCAGGATGGCGTTGCCGATCCCCGAGAAGCCGTTGTCGAGCTTCACGACGACAGCCGCGGCGTCCGGCCGGCGGATGCGGATGGCGGAGATGGCGGCGGCCACCGCCTCGAGCGAGAACAGGTTCTCCGAACCCTCCGGACGGCGCACGCCCGCCCGGGACGCCACCTTTCGCGACCCCGACTTCGACCCCAGCCGCACGAGGTGCGCCGGCGGCCCCAGGAGGGTCAGCCCGAGGGCCGCGGCCAGTCTGACCTCGGCCGGCGTGACGTTGAAGGGAAGCATCGTCCCACCGCCGGGGGTGAGCGCCCGTAGCCTCGACACCACGTCGGGCCGGGCCAGGATCTTCGCCGACAGGCTCCCGATCGACGCATCCCCCACGTCGGCCAGCGCCAGCCGCCCCCGTGCGTCGCCGACGTCGGGCAGGAACCGCAGGTAGTAGTCGACAATGGCCGGATCGACCGCTGCGGAGGTGACGAACACCACCCGCAGATCCGGGTTCCGGAGCAGCAGGAGGACGAAGAGCATGCGCTCCTCGTAGGACTGGACGGCGGTGATCTTGGCCAGCTCGGCCACCGGGAAGGAGATCGATGGGACCACCACCACGGTGCCGCTGGAGTCGGGGGAGATCAGGGACCGACCGTCTCCCTGAGGCCGGTCAAGGACCGACCGTGTCCCCGAGCGCGTCGTCGATCATGGCCAGGACGCCGTCGTCGAGGGCCACGCCCGACGCGGCCACGTTGTCGTCGATCTGATCTGGCCGGCTGGCGCCGGTGATGGCCGAGGCCACGTTGTCCTCCTGCAGCACCCAGGCGAGGGCCAGCTGGGCCATGGTCAGGCCGAGATCGTCGGCGATCGGCCGCAGGCGCTGCACGGCCTCGAGCAGTGAGTCCTCACGGAAGCGGCCCATCATCGAGCCCATCGACTTGCTGGCCGCCCGGGAATCGGCCGGCGGCGGCGAGCCGGGCTTGTACTTGCCGGTGAGGGCGCCCTGGGCCAGGGGCGACCACACCACCTGGCTGATCCCCTCCCGAGCACACAGCGGGATGACCTCGGACTCGGGCTTGCGCCACAGCATCGAGTACTCGGGCTGGCTCGACACGAAGCGCTCGACGCCCGGAACGCTCAGGGCCGCTGAGATCTGCTCGGCCGTCCACTCGCTGAAGCCGATGTGACGGGCCTTGCCCGAGCGCACGAGCTCCGACAGCGCCTCCATCGTCTCCTCCAGCGGAGTGTTCGTGTCGTATCGGTGGCACTGATAGAGGTCGACGTAATCGGTGCGCAGCCGCCGTAGCGACGCTTCGGACTGCTTGCGGATCTGACCCGCCGACAGGCCCCGGTCGGCGTCCGACATCGGAAAGTACGCCTTGGTGGCCAGGACGTACGACGACCGGTCGGCGCCACTCAGGACCTCGCCCAGGAACGACTCGGCGGCACCCCGCCCGTAGACGTTGGCGGTGTCGAAGAAGTTGATCCCCACCTCGAAGGCCCGGCGCACGCAGGCGGTGGCCCGCTCGGCCTCCACGCCGGCGCCGTAGGTCAGCCAGGAGCCAAGGCTGATCTCGGAGACCATGAGCTCGCTGCTTCCCAGCCGGCGGTACTGCATCCCCTGTGCCTAGCACGCGCAACGGTGTCTTCGGTCACGGGGGAGAATGCCCGACATGCGCCGCATCGCCCTCTTGCTCGTCGCAGTCCTGGTCCTGGCGGCCTGCAACGGGTCCGACGATCCGACGCCGCCGCCGGGGCCCCCGGTCGAGGGCGCGTCGAGCGCAACGTCGACCACGCCGACGACCAGTGCGAGTACCACCGTGACCACCGCCCAAGGGGCAGCCACGCTCCTGGTCGCAGGTGACATTGCGTCGTGCGCGTCCACGGGCGACGAGGCCACGGCCGCCCTGCTCGACGCCCGGCCCAATGCCGTTGTGGCCACCCTCGGCGACAATGTGTACGAGACCGGCACTGCGGCGGAGTTCGCCGACTGCTACGACCCCAGCTGGGGGCGACACAAGGCCCGCACCCGTCCCGCGCTGGGCAACCACGAGTACGGCGTGTTCCGGGCCGGCGGGTACTTCGGTGCGTTCGGCTCCGCCGCCGGCGAGGCTCCCCTTGGGTGGTACAGCTTCGACCTGGGCGCCTGGCACGTGATCGTGCTGAACTCCAACTGCGAGGCGGTGGGCTGCGCTGCCGGCGGCACGCAGGAGCGGTGGCTCCGGGAGGACATCGCCGCTCGCCCGGCCCAGTGCACGGCCGCCATCTGGCACCACCCGCGGTGGACCTCGGGCACGACCCACGGACCGACTGCTGCCGTCGCCCCGCTTTTCACCGCTCTGTACGACGCCGGCGTCGACCTGCTCCTGAGCGGGCACGAGCACAACTACGAACGCTTCGCGCCCCTGAACCCGGCCGGCCAACCTGACCCTGCTCGGGGCATCCGCCAGTTCGTGGTCGGTACCGGCGGGCGCGGCCACTATCCGTTCGGCCCGCCGATGCCGGGCAGCGAGGTCCGCAACGACAACACCTTCGGGGTGCTGGCCCTCACCCTTCGGGCCTCGACCTACCAGTGGCAGTTCGTGCCGGAGGCGGGCAAGACCTTCACCGACTCCGGATCGGGGAACTGCCGCTGAGGGTTCGGAGCGACGGATGCCTGTCAGGGCGTCCGACCGTCAGCCGGTCGACAGCCAGAGGTACAGAAGGGTCCGTAGCCGGTCGACGCCGGTTCCCTTGGTGGCGCTCACCCACGTCACGTCGGCGGGGCCCAGCTTGCAGCCGGCGGCCACCTCCTTGACCCGCTTGGACTGCTGCGAGGATTTCACCTTGTCGTGCTTGGTGGCGACCACGGTGTGGGGCAACTCTTTGGCCCGCAGCCAATCGAGGAGCTGCAGGTCGAGCTTGGTGGGGCCGATCTGGCCGTCGACGAGCACCACCACCATCGTCAGTTGCTCCCGTTCCAACAGGTAGCTCTCGATCATCGCCTGCCAGGAGGCCCGCATGGCCTTCGAGGCCTCGGCGTAGCCGTATCCCGGGCAGTCGACGATGGTGCCGAGATCGTCGACCGTGAAGAGGTTGAGCAGCCGTGTTCGCCCAGGCGTCTTGGATACCCGGGCGATGCCCTGCCGGCCGCTGATGGCGTTGACCAGCGACGACTTGCCGACGTTCGACCGCCCGACGATGGCGACCTCGCTCCGCGAGTCGGGCAGATTGCGGAAGTTGTCGACCGACAACACGAACTCCATGGAAAGGGCCGACGTCATCGGCCCATCGTCGCCGATCGGCGGAGTGGCCGTTGCCGGTGGAGTCGGCGAAGCGTCGTGCAGCGACAGCACCGCAGGCCGCCTTGGCATCGAGCCACACGGATCCGTCAGCGGTGGTCCTCAATCAGTGTGGCGGTAGCCGTTTGCATGGTGACAATTGGTCTGTACCCGCATAGCCTACGGCGGGCCAGCACCTTCACGACAGTTGATAGCCAAGGAGGCCGAGCATGCACGCTGGTCACATCCGACGACTGGTACTCGCAGCGGCGCTGGCGGTGATGGCGGCCACAGGTCCGGTGTTCGCCGCCGATCCGCCCCAGCTGGTGGCGCCGGTCAATGTCACGAAGCCGGACCTCGATCCGCAGCGCACATACTCGGCGCCTTTCCTTCTCGCCAACCCGGATAAGCCCGAGCAGGTCGTGGGCGGCTACCTGGAGTTCCGTGCCAAGCGGTGCGGTCTCGTTCGCTCACTGGACGGAGGGGAGACCTGGCGGATGCTCGACGCCTCGCCGACCTTGCCTTCCTATCCCTTCTGCGAGGCCAACAACTCCAATATCTTCCAGGCACCGCTGGCATGGGGCCGTAACGGCACGCTGTACATGGCCATGGTGGCCTGGGACACCCAGGACAGCCGCAACAAGGTGAGTGTGCAGCTGGCCCGCTCCACCGATCTGGGAGACAGCTGGCAGACGAGCCTCGTTCGTGACGCCCGGGCCACTCAGCCTCCCAACGTGGAGACGAATCGACCGGTAACCGTCGTCGCTGTCGACTCGAAGTCGGCCGACGAAGACATCGTCTATGTGACCTACCGACGGTCGCTCGTCGACCAGCCGACTGGCAGCTCGGCGCCGGCCCAGCCGATGGTATCGGTGTCCACCGACGGGGGAAGGACCTTCGCCGAGCCAGTGTCGGCGGTAGGGAAAACCTTTGCCGAAGCGGGACTCCGGACTCAGGCCATCGGTGCCACGACGACCACCACCGCCTCGCCGACGGCCACCACCACCACCGTCCCCTCCGGCTCCCTCGCCGCGACACCGAACCAGGAGGCCAACTTCGGCGGGAGCAACCCCGGTCTCGCCGTCGACGACGACGGGACCGTGTACGCAGCCTGGAAGTCGGCCACGGCCAACATCTCGCCGTCGCCGCCGTCAGGGATCTTCGTCTCCAAGTCCACCGACCGTGGAAAGACGTGGACGGCGACCCAGGTCGAGCCGTTCAGCTACCAGAACGGGTCGAACTTCCTCGAGCCCTTCATCGTATGGAGCCCGAAGGGGGGATCGTCGGGCACCCTCCACATGATCACCGAGGGCACCACCCGTCCCGACGTGACTGGCTTCTCGACGATCTTCTACCTCCGCTCCACCGACGGCGGCGCCACCTGGACCGAGCCCAAGGTGATCCCCGACAGCGACCCCGCCAAGCTGCTGGGGAGTTACATCCCCAACATCACGACGGCGCCCAACGGACGGGTCGACGTGGTGTGGTGGGACACCCGCGACGACCCGGGCATCCGGGCCAACGACGTCTATTACGCCTACTCCACCGACAACGGGTCGACGTGGTCCAAGAACATCCGCGTCACCGATCAACCCATCGACCGCCGGCTCGGCGTCTGGGCCAACAACTTCGACCAGAACTCGCCGCCCAGCCTCGCGTCGACCAACGCCTACGCCATAGTCGGCTGGGACGACACCCGCTTCTCCTTGAACGAGGCCGGTGAACTACAGATTCCTGACCCCTCGCAGCAACTCGGCTTCGGGGCCGGAGTGCAGGACATCTTCGTGTCGACCGTCCAGTTCCAGGAGCTCGGTGGCGGCACGTCGACGACGGCGAAGTTGATCGCAGCCGGCGCCGTCGGTCTGCTGGCCGTCGGGGTCGTTCTGGCCATCATGGCGTTACTGAGCAAGCGGCGGTCGGACGGGCCCGGGCCTACTCAGTCGTCAACCACCCGTTCTTTCGCCGACGCGGAGTAGTCGCAGGCAGTTCCCCCACCGGACCGCCGGCGTGCCTTCATAGGTGCGCCGGCGGTACTTTGTGGTCGGCCCGAGGAACCGCAGCGTGGTCGGGATGATGGCCGAGCGTGCGTTCCTCGGCGGGGGAGGGGCCCATGGTTGACCGAGTCGTGGTGTTGCCCGCCGACGACGGAATGTCCTACATCGCCGACGCATGCGCGGTGATGGCCGATGCCGTGAACGAGACCCGACTGAGCGCATCAGGGCACGCCGACCTCGCCGACGTGTATGCAGAGATGGTCGTGGGCTTCGCACGGCCGGTCCGTCCCCGGCTGCTGGACGACGGCAGACCGTTCAGGTTGCGGTGATGGACCATTTCCTCGATCGCCTGACCTGACAGCGGCTGGTGGTCGGCCAAGGCTCTGCTGGACGGCTACAAGATGTGGAACGCCATCCCGTCGGCTTCGGCGGCCGCTCGAAGGTTCGGTCCGATATCGTTGTGTGACACGGCGATCGCCTGGCCCAGCCTGTGGGCGGCGGCGATCGCCTCGACCATGGCAGCGGACAGGGACCGCCCCTCGGAGCGGTGGCGAGTCTGCAGGAGCGCCATCGGCCAGGCCATGTCTCGGAGGCTCAGGACCTCGATCGCGGCGGGCAGGGCGACAAGCTGTTCACGAAAGAGCGCCTGCATGTCCTCCGGCAAAGAGGCGACCGGACCCGACAGCTTGCCGACGACGGTCGGATCGGCGAAGGACGAGCACAGTCGGAACAGCCACATGCCGGTGGTCGCGACGCCATCCGGCGCGAGCCCATCGAGGGTCTCATCGCGGTGACCGACGAGGATGTCGCGCAGAAGGTGATCGTCGACAACTGTCGCCGGCACTACGTGGTGGCGAGATCGGGGTCGTCGACACCGGCCACGAGAGCCAGGTGGTCCTCGGCCGACAGGGCTGCGTTGAGCAGCCCGGCTCGCCCGCCTGGGGGAAGCAGAACGACGGCGTCACCGAGATCGACCACGGTCACGCGTCCGCCCCGATCAAGGCCCCACCGGTGGCGAACTGCCGCTGGGACGGAAATCTGGCCGCTGGAGGAGACGAGGAACTCCAAGGCTGCGGGCATCGCCCACCTCCCATCTACTTGGTGATTCCATACCTTACCAAGGGTGGATCACAATCTGCCGCAGAGCGGCCTGCGCCTGCTTTCCTAGAGCAACGCCTGGCGATAAGTGGCCCAAGGACCTCGCCCCACGCCGAGCCGAGCCGGGCCCTCGTCGAGACCGAACTCTTTCGCGGACCCAGACGAGGTGGTGCTGTCGGGATGGACCATCTCAAGTTGGGAGCTTCGACGTGATCGCGACGGTCCACCAAACCGTCGCCCACCTCGGTCGCCACTCCCGTAAGCTGCACTTTGTTGCGAGGTTCCCCGTCCCCATAGGCCACGGCCAGGCCGCGGCCTAGGATGATGAGATGTGGTCCGTCGGACCAGCCGGCACCGATCTCATACCCTCTGACCAGGGCTTTTGGGGGGTCGGCCCTCGGGCCCTCGTGCCCTCGT
>JBBQRO010000145.1:0-8557 GCA_038214685.1 Acidimicrobiales bacterium | reverse complement strand
CGGCTGAGCCTCGCCGCCCAGGATCTCGGTCAAGGTGCCGGTGGGGACGTCGTAGTTCCGGCTCAGGGTGGCGTGGCTGCCGGCGACGATCGCCGCCGGCAGCCAAGCCACCGAGCAGGACGGGACCGCGCCCAGGAACGCCAGCAGGCCCAGCTCGACGGAGTCGTCGTCGAGGGCGACGCCGTGCACGTCTGCCGCGCCCCGCATCCGCTCGAAGTGGGTCGGCCACGCCCGCTCGTACCAGCGGCGACGGGCCCGAGTGACGAGCGGGTCGCCACCCGTCGCCGGCACCGCGCCGTGGCGCTCGCCCGCCATCGAGGCCAACCGGGCCCCGATCTCCCGGTTCGTGCCCCTCAGGACGAGGTGGCCGACCTCCATGTAGTCGTCGGGCCCGCCGGCGACGATCTCGAGACCATCTACACCTGGCACTGAAGGCAGAGGAACGTGGAGCGGCCGTTGAACTTGACCCGCGCCACCGTGCTCCGGCACCGCCGGCAGGCCTGGCCCTCCCGGTCGTAGACCTTGTGCATCTTCTGGTACTCGCCCATGGCCCCGAACAGGTCACGGTACTGCTCGTCGGACAAGGACGAGCCCCGGTGCTTTATGGCGTCCTGCAGGGTCTCGACCATGGCCCGGTAGAACCGGCGGACCTCCTGGGAGGACAGCGTCTCCGACGAGCGGTCGTAACGCAGACCGGCGGCGAAGAGGATCTCGTCGCTGTAGATGTTCCCGATTCCTGCGCAGAACTTCTGGTCCATCAGCAGGGCCTTGAGCTTGGCCTTGCGAGCCACGAGCAGCTCGCCGAACTTGTTCCAGCTCATCATGTCCTCGACCGGGTCGAACCCGAGGTGGGCAAGCTCGGGGACCACGTCGGCCAGCTCCTCGGGCGTGGTCACGAACAGCTCGCCGAAGGTGCGGGGATCGATGAAGCGGAGCTGGCCGCCCTGGGTGAAGGTGATCACCACGTGGGTGTGCTTGGTCAGGGGGTCACGGGTCTCGTTGCGGGCCCGGAGGAACTGGCCGCTCATGCCCAGGTGGGCCACCAGAACGTCGCCCCCCTCCAAGCGCACGAGCAGGTACTTGCCCTTGCGTTCGACCCCGGTGAGCTTGTGGCCCTCCAGCTTGGCGATGAAGTGCTTCTTGTTGGGATGGCGCCTGATCGACCGCATCCCGGTGACGTCGACCAGCTTGACCCGCTTGCCCACCACCTCCTTGTCGAGGTCACGGCGGATGGTTTCGACCTCGGGCAGCTCAGGCATCGTCCTCTTCAGCGGTGGGGGGTGGAACTTCAGTGGGAAGGCCGGCGCCCGAAAGGGTCTCCCAGGCCATACGGGCCGCGGCCTGCTCGGCCTGCTTCTTGGAACGGCCCTCGCCCCGACCGACGGCTTCGCCGTTGACGGAGACGGTGGCCGAGAAGCGCTTGGCGTGGTCGGGGCCCTCGGAGACGTGGTTGTAGCGGGGCAGCTGGTCGTAGGCCCGGGCCGACAGCTCCTGCAGTCGGGTTTTGAAATCGTGGCCTCCCGGGCCGGCTGCGCCCTCGACGATGCGCTCCCCGAGCAGGCGCATGACCAGCTCGTCGGCGGCCTCCCAGCCCCCGTCGATGTAGACCGCACCGATGACCGCCTCCATGGCGTCGGAGAGTATGGACGGCTTCTCGCGGCCGCCCGAGGCGTTCTCGCCCTTGCCCAGGCGCAGGCCGGGCCCCAGGTCGATCTCCTCGGCCACCTCGGCCAGAGCCTCGGCGTTCACCACCGACGCCCGCACCTGGGCCAGTTGACCCTCCGGGAGGTCGGGGTAGGTCCGGTAGAGATAGTCGGTGACGACCAGTCCGAGGACGGCGTCGCCGAGGAACTCCAGCCGCTCGTTCGACAGGTTGCCCGGGACCTCGGCGCACCACGAGCGATGGGCCATGGCGCGCTCCAGCAGCTCGGGGTCGCCGAAGGGTCGCCGGAGGTGCGCAAGTAAGCCTTCCGGCTCGGGAAGGGGCTTCAGGTGGACGACGCTCCGCCGACGCGCCCGAGCACGTAGTCGACGGCATCGCGAACGGTCTTCAGGTCCTCGAGATCCTCGTCCTCGATCCGAAAGCCGCCGACGCGCTCGCCGAGCTCCTTTTCGAGATCCTCGACCAGCTGGATCATGGCCAGGGAATCGGCGTCGAGGTCGTTGGTGAACGACGCCCCCTCGGCGATGCTGGAGGGCTCGATCTCGAGAATGTCGGCCAGGCGGTCACGGACCAGCTGGAGGACCTCAGGTCGGTCCAGCGGGCCCTGCTCGACGTCGGTTTCGGCAGCCACGGCCGCAAACACTCCTCTTGGGACGGATGGGAAATCGAGAGGAGTGTAGTGCCGCCGCCGCTTGTGCGCTTGTGAACGACCTTGCTAGTGCTGGCCGGGTCCCCCGCACGTCGAGGGTCGTGGACCTACGCCGGTCATATCGGACGAATTCCGCGCTCCCCCGGCTCGTGCCCGTAGTGTCCGGGTGCCAGACCGTCCCTGACGCCGGAGGCCGCGGGCCATGGTGATTCGCTCGTTGAAGACCGACTACCTCGTCGTGGGGGCGGGAGCGATGGGAATGGCGTTCACGGACGGCCTCATCGACCACGCCGACGTCCACGTCACGCTCGTCGATCGTCGCCATACGGCAGGCGGACACTGGCAGGACGCATATCCCTTCGTCCAGCTTCATCAGGCATCGGTGTTCTACGGCGTGGCATCGACGGTGCTCGGGACCGGCGCCGTGCAACAGCAGGGTCCCGAGTCGGGGCTCCAGGAACGGGCCCGACGGTCTGAGATCCAGAACTACTACGACGAGGTCCTCCATCGCCGATTCGTCGGTTCAGGCCGCGTCACCTTCCTTGGCGCGAGCGAATACCGCACCGACGGCACCTCCCATCACGTCACATCCCGGGTGTCCGGCGAGACCACCCGGGTCGAGGTGCGACGCCGCGTGGTCGATGCCGCCTACCTGTCACCAACGATCCCCGCGACAACGTCCCCACCGTTCGGAGTGGCGGAGAGCAGTCGGGTCGTCAGCGTCAACTCGCTCGCCAGCCTGGCCGAGGCGCCGAGCAGCTACGTGATCGTCGGATCCGGGAAAACGGCCACTGACGGGATCGTGTGGTTGCTGGCGAACGGTGTGCCGCCGGACCGGATCGTATGGGTGCGACCACGTGAACCCTGGATGCTCAATCGCGCCGTCGTCCAGCCCGTCCCGGCAGTGGCGCTCGGTCTTGCTGCCGACACCATGGCGGCGGCCGCCGACGCCGACTCGGTCGACGACCTGTTCCTGCGCCTTGAAGCTGCCGGCGTCATGCTCCGGATCGACACCCACCTCGTTCCCACGATGGCGAAGACACCCACGCTCGCCGTTTGGGAGCTCGATCTCCTCCGCACTGTCGAGAACGTCATTCGTCTCGGACACATCAAGTACGTGGCCGCAGACGAAATGGTCTTCGACCACGGGGTCGTTCCCCTGCCGCCAGGAGCGCTGGTGGTGCACTGCGCGGCCTCCGGACTGCAGTACCCACCCCTCGTTCCGCTCTGGGGCCCTGACAAAATCCGGCTCCAGATGATCCGGGTCGGCTTCCCGTGCTTCTGCGCGGCTCTGGCCGGCTACGTGGAAGCGACCCGGGACGACGATCGGGAGCGCAACCGAGTGTGTCCGCCCAGCAATCTTCCGAACAGGCCCGCCGACTGGGCGCAGATGCAGGTTCGGGGGACCCTCGCAGCACGCAGCTACGGCGCTGAGCCGGACATCGCTGCCTGGGCCAACGGCTGCGCGCTCAACCCGGCGCGTGTCGGACCCTCGCAGCGCGACGAACCCGCGGTTCGGGCTGCTGCCACCCGACTGGCTGACGTCGCTGAGCACGGGCTCACTCGGATGGCCGAACTTGCCACGAGGCGCTGACGATCGTCGACGACGAAGACTCGACTCAGCGCCACCGCCCGGCGCGACCCAGGACCACCTACCGGAGCACGAGCTAGCCGCCGGCGGCGAGCAGCGCGGCGACGTCGATCGACAGCGCGGGGAGCAGGTCGGTGGTCAGCGTCGTGCCCGCCTCGAGCAGGGTGGGAGTGGGGTACTGGTCGCCGGCGAGGCGGTACACCTCCACCCGCTCGCCGTCGGGATCGATCAGCCAGTACTCGGGAACGCCGAAGCGGGCGTAGAGCCGGCGCTTGCGTACCCGGTCGTGGCGGGCGTCGGAAAGCACTTCCACCGCCAGGGTCGGCGGTCCCTGAATGTTCGCCCGGGTGATCCGGTGTGTGTCTGCGTCGGCGACGAACACGACATCGGGCTCCACGACGTCGGTCGGCGAAAGTACAACATCAACCGGGGCAACGAATACCCGACCGCCACCGTGCTCGCTGACATGTTCGTACATGCGCACGAACAGCCATCCGACGATGTCCTGATGACGAAGAAGCGGCGCAGGCGTCACGTGGACCTCCCCGTCGACGATCTCGTAGCGCTTCCCGTCGTCGGGGAAGTCGAGGTAGTCCTCATACGTCCAGGGAGTAGCTGGATGGACCGACATGCCGAAACTCAGGATACCCCCCGCTCAGATCAGCGGGGCGTGACCGCTCGGCGGATGCTGCCGACCAAGTCGCCGGCCACCATCTCCGCGGCCAGGCCCACGGCGTTCACGATGGCCCGCGCCGACGAGGACCCGTGGCTGATGATGCAGATGCCGTCGACGCCCAGCAGGGCGGCGCCCCCGTAGGTGTCGGGATCGAGTTCGTTCTGCAGGGGCAGCAGGGCGGGCAGGAGGACCTTGGCCGCCGCCCTGGTCTCCTCGGTGGACATCATGGCCACGAGCAGGGCGTCGACCACCACCCGGACCGATCCCTCCAGGGTCTTGAGGACGACGTTGCCGGTGAAGCCGTCGGTGACCACCACGTCGGCGGCATCGGTCAGAACGTCGCGCCCCTCGACGTTTCCCACGAACCGCCCGGTGGACAGGGCGCCGGCCTCGGCCAGCAGGGCGTGGGCCTCTTTGACCAGGTCGTTTCCCTTGCTCTTCTCCTCCCCGATGGACAGCAGGCCGACGAGCGGCTCGGGCTTGCCCAGCCTGAGCACGGCGTACGCCGCACCCATCTGGGCGAACTGCAGGAGCCACGGCGGCGTGCACTCGGCGTTGGCCCCGCTGTCGAGCAGGACGGTGGGGCTCGACCCCGGCACGGGCAGCATGGTGGCGATGGCCGGGCGGGCCACGCCGGTGATCCGACCCATGCGCAACAGGGCGCTGGCCATGGCCGCGCCGGTGTTGCCGGCGCTGACCATGGCCGACGCCCGGCCATCGCGCACCGATTCGGCCGCCCGCACCATCGAGGCGTCCTTCTTGCGTCGCACCCCTTGCAGAGGGTCGTCGGCCATGTCGATGACCTCGGTGGCGGGCCACACGTCGAGGTCGCCCGGATCCTCGACGGCCTCGGGCCGACCGATCAGGACCACAGGTACGCCGAAACGCTCCGCCGCCTCCCGGGCGCCGGCGACGATCTCACCGGGCCCCTTGTCGCCCCCCATGACGTCGACGGCGATGGGCAACGTCACCTCAGGCGAGGCGCTCACCGCAGGGGGGCGCTGATGGGGACGAAACCTCTAGTCAACCTCGATGGCCTGGCGGCCTCCGTACCAACCGCAGTTGGCGCAGACCACGTGGGGCGTCTTGGCCTGACGGCACTGCGGGCACATACTCCGGGGCGGGCTGCCCAGACGCCACGCCGACGCTCGCCGGCTGCGGCTCTTGGACTTCGAGGTCTTCTTCTTCGGGACAGCCATAAGGGAGCGATGCTACTCCTCGGCAGGGAGCCGGAGCACATCCAGGGCCGCCCAACGCACGTCGGCCGCCGCCGGCGGGCAGCCGCAGTCGCCCGCATTGAGGTCGGCCCCACACGCCGGGCACAGGCCACGACAGTCCTGCGTGCAGATCGGGGCCAGGGGGAGGTCGAGAATCAGCGACTCCCGGGCGAGAGGCTCCAGGTCGACGCGGTCGTGACCGAGGGGATAGCTCTCGCCGTCGCGGGGCTTGGCCTCGAACAGCTCCTGAAAATCGACAAGCAGTGTGCCGCTCACCGGCACCAGGCACCGCCGGCACGGGCCGTCCCAGGCCCCTTCGACGGTGCCGGTGGCCAGCAACCCGTCGGACACCCACTCGAGCAGGGTGTCCACCACCACGGGATCCTCAGTGCGCAGCGAGGAGTCGACGACGGTGACCGGACCGGCCAGCCGCCCCTCGACCCGCTCCCGGTGCCGGGCCCCCGGCCGGCCGACCAGGTCGGCCACATTGACGATGAACGGGTTCACCCGACGACATTTACCACTGATCGTCGTGCTGCGCGATCAGTGCCAGTCGCAGGAGCCGCCTCCCCGGCGGCTCACCACTGGTCCTGATCGAAGAAAACCTCGCCGCTGTCTGCGTCGGCATTGGCGGCGATCTGGTCGCCGTCGGAGGACTCGGGCAGCGGGGCCACCCGGAGCTTCTCGCGCCCGCCCACGACGGTCTTCATGATCCGCTCCAGCACGATCTCGAAGCCGGCCAGCTTCTGATCCACGTAGTCCTCGGCCTCGTGCTTGAGTCGGCGGGCCTCATCGTTGGCCTCTTCCATGGTGCGGTTGGCCACCCGCTGGGCCTCCCGGACCAGCTCGGTGCGCTGCACGATCCGCTCGGCCCGCTCCCGGGCCGCGCCCAGGATCTCGTCGCCCTCACGCTGCACCTTGGCCAGGTACTCCTGGCGCTCCTTGAGCAGCCACCGGGCCTGGCGCATCTCCTCGGGGAGGCGACCGATGGCCTCCTCCAGCATCTCCACCACCTCGTCCTTCTCCAACCGGACGGTGGAGGACAGGGGCATCTTCGGCGCCGAGTTCACCAGGTCGAGAACGCGCCGGAGCAGGACCTCGGTGTCGGGAGCCTCGCTTTGGCGATCGGGGACGATCACAAGCTCACCGTAGTCCGGTGCGGGGCCGGTCACCGGTCCACGGCGAAGGGAGGACGCCCTTTCCTACCGGCCTGCGGCCAACAGCTCGCTCACGTCGATCGACAGGCCCGGGAGCAGACCGGTGGTGAGGGTGGCGCCGGCTTCGAGCAGGGTCGGGGTGGGATAGCGCCCTCCGGCGAGGCGGTACACCTCCACGCGGTCGCCGTCCGGATCGACGATCCAGTACTCCTCGACGCCGTACCGGGCATAGAGCCCGCGCTTGCGCACCCGGTCGTGGCGGGGGTCTGACAGCACCTCGACGGCCAGGGTGGGCGGCCCCTGCAGGTTGGCCTTGGTGATCCGGTTGGTAGCGGGGTCGGCGACGAACAGCACGTCGGGCTGGACGATGTCGGTGGGCGAGAGGACAACGTCGTAGGGGGCGACGAACACCCGTCCGCCGCCGTGCCGGTCGACGTGGTCGGCGATGCGGCGGACGACGAAGAGCACCAGGTGCTGGTGACGCGTGTTGGCCGCCGGCGTCACGTGGACCTCCCCGTCGACGATCTCGTAGCGCCTGCCGTCATCGGGGAAGTCGACGTAGTCGTCGTAGGTCCACGGGGCGGGATGAACCGACATGGCTCCCTCAGGATACCTGGCAAGGGAGCTCGTGGGGCGTATCAGGAGCTGAAGCGGTCCTTCAGCCGTTGGGCGATGGGGGCCGGCACCATCGACGACACGTCGCCGCCGAAGCGGGCCAGCTCCCGGACCAGGCTCGACGAAAGGAACGAGTGCTCGGGGGCGGTGGGGAAGAACACGGTGGCGATGCCAGACATCCGCTCATTGACCTGGGCCATCTGAAGCTCGAAGTCGAAGTCGGACACGGCGCGCAGCCCTTTGACGATGGCTTGCACGCCGTGAGCCATGGCGAAGTCCACCAGCAGGCCCTCGAACGCCCCGATCTCCACGTTGGCCAGGTGGGCGGTGACCTCGCCCAGCATGGCCTTGCGCTCGTCCAGGCTGAACAGCGGCGGGGCCTTTCCCGGGTTCCCGACCGCGGCCACCAGGACGTGGTCGAACAGCCGCGACGTGCGCTCGATCACGTCGAGGTGGCCGAAGGTCACGGGGTCGAACGAGCCGGGGATGAGGGCCTTCGGCATCTACTCTGATTCCTCGGGCGCCGGCGCATCGTCGTGGCGACGGGCGAGGGTCACCACGGTATCGCCGTAGCGCTTCGACCGGAGCGGGCGCCATGCCGGCCCAAGGTCGACATGGGTCCGGGCCTCGATGGCCACCAGGCGGGCGGGCACGGCGGCGAGCAGGGCCGGCCACCCGTCGAAGGCATAGGGCGGATCGGCGAACGCCAGGTCGACAGTGTCGGGCGGCGCGTCGGCCAGGAAACGCCCGACGTCGGCCTGGACCACCCGGGCCCGGCCCTCCAGCCCGGTGGCGCCCAGGTTCTCCCTTATGGCGGCGATGGCCCGGGGATCGGCGTCGACGAACGTGGCCGACACGGCGCCCCGGGACAGCGCCTCGATACCGAGGGCGCCGGTGCCGGCGAACAGGTCGAGCACGGTGGCGCCGGCCACCGCATCGAGGCTGCCGAGGGAGTTGAACAGCGCCTCGCGCACCCGTTCGCTGGTCGG
>JBBQRO010000144.1:0-8570 GCA_038214685.1 Acidimicrobiales bacterium | reverse complement strand
CCCCTCCCGACTGCTCCCACTCGTCGGCCACGAGATCGTGGTCGGCCAGCCCGGCGGCGTCGGGCGGCGCGCCGAGGGAAGCGGTGCAGGCCGCAGCCAGGGTGGCCGGCTCCACCTCGTCGTCGTAGGCGGCGAAGGCTTCGAGACCCTCCCACAGCAGGTCGAGCGCCACCGGTGATTCCGTGCCTGCGGCCAGCGCGGCGGTGACGACGTCGAACACCTCCTCGGTGGCCAGGCCGGCCGGGCGGCGGTACCCGGCCACGGGGTGGAGCCGCCACTCAATCGCCTCGCCGGCCGGACCGTCGTCGCGGAGCCACACCTGCGACCCGTTGACGTAGGTGTCGACCGGCTCGCCGAAGCGCTCATCGAGGGCCAGCAGCAACTCCGGCGACGCCTTCCAGACGCAGGTGGGGACCAGGCGCGACACGCTCACCACCCTACGGCTGGCACCATGGCTCCATGACCGGTCGGGCCGCAGCGCTGGCGCTCGCCCTGTTGCTGGCCGGGTGCACGTCGGGCGACAGCTCCCCCACGGCGGCCCGCCCGACCTCGTCGACGGCGCCGGCGACGACCACCACCACCTCCCTGGCCCGGGCCACCACGCCGGCCTGCCCGGCGATCCCGTCCCGGGCCGTGCCCGATCCCGCTCGTCCCAAGTACACCCTCAGCGTCGACGTGCGCCCGTCCGAGGGCTCCGTCGACGGTCAGCTCCGGGTCGTGTTCACCCCCGACATCGACACCGACCGTCTGATCTTCCGGCTGTGGCCCAACGGGCCCCGGTCGGCCCCGGCTGCCGCGAGGCTCGACACCGGTCAGGTCACGATCGCCGGCCGCCCGGTGGCCAGCGCGCTGGAAAATCCCACCACCCTCGTGGTTGGTGCCGGCACCACGTTCCGGGCCGGCCAGCCGGTGGAGGTCGAGATGCCCTGGCAGCTGCGGGTGCCCGGGGCGGCCAACGACCGCATCTCCCGCAACGGCGACGCCATGCGGCTGGGCTCGTTCTTCCCGATCCTGCCGTGGGAGCCGGGATTGGGGTGGGCCACCGACCCTCCGGCCGGCGGGTTCGCCGAGGCCTCCACCGCACCTACCGCCGACTTCGACCTCACCGTCGTCGTGCCCGAGGGGTTCAACGTCCTGGTCAGCGGCACGCCCGACCCCGCCCGACCCGGGCGCTTCACCGCGACGGCGATGCGCGACGTGGCCATCTCGGTCGGCCGGTTCGAGACGGTGTCCGCGGTGGCCATGGCTCCCCAACCCGTTCAGGTCACCGTGGGCATCCACCGGGGCACGGTGGACTCCAGTGGGGCGAGGGCCTACCTCGACCGGGTGGTCGGCTCGATGGAGGACTTCGGGCGACGCTTCGGCGCCTACCCCTGGCCCACGTTCACGCTGGCCGTCACCCCCGAGCTCGGCGGGGGCATCGAGTACCCGGGCCACGTCATGCAGGGCCCGAACACCAATGGCGTCACCAGCCACGAGGTCGGCCACCAGTGGTTCTACGGCCTGGTCGGCAACAACCAGGGCCAAGACCCCTGGCTCGACGAGGGCCTGGCCAGCTGGGCCGAGGCCCGCTTCGAGGACCGACTCGCGCGCTTCAAGGCCCAGGTCATCCCTCCCGGAGCCAAGGACCGCGTGGGTGAGCCCATGACCTTCTGGGCCGACAAGCGCCCGGTCTACACCGACGGTGTCTACGTGCAGGGGGCCCAGGCTCTCGCCGCCCTGGGCGACCCGGACCTGGTCGACTGCGCCCTGCGGCTCTTCGTGGCCGTCAATGCCCACCGCATCGCCCGCCAGCCCGACCTGGTGCGGGCCGCCGCCGCCGTCTTTCCCGACGCCGCCGCCACCCTCAGCTCCTACGGGGTAAAGGGGTAGCGCGCCGAACCGCCGGCCCGAAGTGCCGTCTGCATCGAAACAACGAGGACCGCCGCCGCTCATGTTCTGGAAGCCCCAGTCACCCGGCCGTTTTGTTGACGTTCGAGCAAAAATTCGAGCGCCAGGAGCCGAGAACGTCCGGTACGCTCCCGGCTCGTGGAGCCTCGGCGGGCGACGATCGACGACGTGTGGCGCAAGGCGGATGACCACTCCCTTCGGCGGCTGCCCGGCGTCCTGGCCGGCGCCCTCCGCCTCGTTAGGGAGGCGGCGCCCCGGGAGCTCACGGTGTCGTTCGCGCTGCAGGTGGGGACCGGCGCCGGCGTGGCTGTCCAGCTGCTCCTCGGCCGCCGCCTGCTGGCCGACATCCTGCAGGCCGACCGCCTCGACTTGGGCTTGGCCGACGTCCTCCCGACGCTGGTCGCCTTCCTGGCCGTCACCGCCGTGCTCCAGTTCGGCTACTCGGCGCGATCCGAGCTGCAGCGGGTCCTGGGTGAGCTGACCGGCCGTCACGCCCAGGACCACATCATCGACGTGGCCACCATGGTCGACCTCGAGGCCTACGAGAGCCCGGAGTTCCACGACCGGCTGATGCGGGCGTCGATGGCCGCCAACTTCCGCCCGGCCAACATGGCCAGCAACTTCACCCAGCTGACCTCGGCCTCGATCGGTGTCGTCGGCCTGCTCGTGGCCCTCCTCGCCCTGCAGCCGCTGCTGGTCCCGTTCGTGGCGCTGGCCTACGTGCCGGTGTGGGTGGCCACCATCCGCAACAGCCGCACGTCGCACGGGTTCGGGTGGCGCATGACGCCGGCCGACCGGAAGCGGCAGTACCTGAGCATGGCCCTGACCGGCAAGTACTTCGCCCAGGAGCTGCGGGCCTTCGACCTGGCCACGCACCTGCGCCGGCGGTACGACACCCTCTTCGACCTGCGGATCGCCGAGGTCCGGGCCGTGACCCGCACCCGCCTGCGACGGTCGCTGCTGGCCAGCGTGGCCAGCTCGGTGCTGTCGGGCATGAGCGTGTCCCTGGTCGTGGCGCTGCTCCTGGCCGGGCGCATGAGCGTGGCCTCGGCCGCCGCCGCCGCCGTGGCCATCCAGCAGCTCGGCGCCCGACTGTCGTCGATCGCTCAGAGCGGGTCGACCCTCTACGAGGACGCCCTGTTCCTCGACGACTACAACTCGTTCCTGGATCTGGCCCCGGTCATCGCTGCGGCCCGGCCCGACGCACCCGCCCCCGACGGCTTCCGCACCCTCACCCTCGACCACGTCAGCTTCACCTATCCCGGCACCGACCGGGTGGCCCTCGACGACGTGACCTTCGAGGTGCATGCCGGTGAGGTGGTGGCCCTGGTCGGCGAGAACGGGTCGGGCAAGACCACCCTGGCCAAGCTCCTCTGCCACCTCTACTCACCGACCGGCGGGCGCATCCTCTGGGACGGCGTTGACACCTCCGCCTGCGATCCTGCCGACGTGCGACGCCACATGGCGGTGATCTTCCAGGACTTCGCCCAGTACTGCCTCAGCGTTCGGGACAACATCGGCGTGGGCGGCCATGAGCGGGCCGACGACCTCGACGCCATCGTGGGCGCCGCTCGGGAGTCGGGGGCCGACGAGTTCCTCGCCGCCCTGCCCGAGGCCTACGAGACCATGCTCGGCCGCCAGTTCGAGGGCGGCGAGGAGCTGTCCATCGGCCAGTGGCAGCGGGTGGCGCTGGCCCGGGCCTTCTTCCGGGGCGCGCCCTTCGTCGTGCTCGACGAGCCCACCGCCGCCCTCGACCCCAGGGCCGAGCACGAGCTGTTCGAGCGCATCCGCACCATGGCCCGGGGCCGCACCGTCCTGCTGGTGTCACACCGCTTCTCCAGCGTGCGATCGGCCGACCGCATCTTCGTGCTCGCCGCCGGCCGGCTGGTGGAGCAGGGCACCCATGAGGAGCTTCTGGCCCGGGGCGGCCAGTACGCCGAGCTGTTCACCATGCAGGCCGCCGCCTACCTGTCGCCCGCTGCCGAGGCGTAGGTAGCCTCCGCTCCCGCCCTCCTCATCGCCCCTCGCAGAACGTCACGACCCGCTCCCACAGCAGCTCGGCCGAGGCGGGGTCGTACTCCTTCGGCAGCGAGGCGTCGGTGAACAAGTGCCCGGAACCCCGGTAGTCGAACATGTCGACGGGCGCACCCGCAGCATTCGCGCTCTCGACCAGCGCGTCGGCCCACTCCTGGCGGCGTTGCTGGTCGTCTAGGGCGTAGTGAATCTGGACCGGCACGCCGGCGGGCCAGTCGTCGACACCGAGCATCTCGAGGCCGGCGAAGCTGATTACCCCGGGCCACCCCGCCCCGAGTTGGTCCGGGCCTTCGAGCGCAGCCTGGGCTGGCTGCTCGCCGGCATCGCCGCAACCGACGGCGTGCGACCGGGCCACTGAGGGCGGCCCACAGGGGTCGCCGGCGGTACGGTACGAAGCATGTTGCGTCCTGAAAACTGGACCAGACCAGCGGGTGTGAGTCCCGCCCGGGTAATCGCCGGAGAGCCCGGTAGCAGGCCCCGGTCCGTCGTCGAGAGGCGGCGGGCTGAGCGGGGCGTCGAAAGCCTCTTTGGAGGGAGCAAGCGTGCGGGCCGTAGGGCCACCCGGTCCGAGTCCTGCAGCCTCGTCAAATCCACAACAGGGGAGCCGAGCCGCTCATGTCACGGCGAAGGCCCACGTCCGACCTCCTGGCCAGTTCCGGAGATGCCCCTGGTCGGGTCCCCTCGGGGTACGGGGAGCGGCACGTACGCACGGTCAGGTTCGGGACAGGAGAGACCCGTCTGCGCAGCCTCGTCAGCAAAGACCGCTCGTATAAGCCAGTGGTGAAATCGAGCGGAGCGCAGCGGGAGTCCGACGGGGCCGTAGTACCGCTGATCGCCGGGAGGAACCCGGCGGGAGGGAAGGGCCCCGACTTCGGTCACGCCGGAGATGTACGACCGCATCTACAGGAGTGACGTCCTGGAGGAGGCGTGGAAGCGGGTGCGAGCCAATCGTGGCGCCGCCGGGGTCGATGGCCTGACCCTGGAGGCGGTGGAGGAATACGGGGTCGGGCGCATGCTCGACGAGCTGGCCCGTGACCTCCGTGCAGGCACCTACCACCCGGCGCCCGTGCGCCGGGTGGAGATCCCAAAGCCCGACGGCCGCAAACGGCCTCTGGGCATCCCCACCGTGCGTGACCGGGTGGCGCAGGCGGCAGCCAAGATCGTCCTCGAACCAATCTTCGAGGCCGACTTCCTGCCGGTGAGCTTCGGTTTCCGACCGAAGCGCTCCGCCACCAACGCCCTGGAAGCCATCCGGGTGGCGTTTCCCCGAGGACGGCAGTTCGTCTTCGAGGCCGACATCTCCGACTTCTTCGGCCAGATCGACCACGACAGGCTTCTGTCGCTGGTCGCCGAGCGCGTGTCGGACCGGAGGGTGCTCAAGCTGCTGCGGCTGTGGCTGCGTGCAGGAGTGCTGCTCGAAGGGGTGCGCTCCGAGACGGTCACGGGGGCGCCCCAGGGCGGGGTCATCTCCCCGCTGCTGGCCAACGTCTACCTGCACGCCTTCGACCGGGCCTGGGCTGAGCACGGCGTCGGAGAAGTCGTCCGCTACGCGGACGACTTCGTGGTGCTGTGCGACTCCCGGGAGCAGGCTGAGGAGGCCCAGCGGCGAGCAGCTGCGCTACTGGGGGACCTCGGTCTCGAACTGCACCCGGACAAGACCCGAGTGGTCGACCTCCGGGAGGGCAGAGAGGGCTTCGACTTCCTCGGTGCCACCTCCACGCCCGCATGTCGGGCCGGCTCTGGGAGCAGTACGGCAAGCGCCGCTACTACCTCCATCGCTGGCCGGCGCTGCGGTCGATGAAGCGTGCACGACAGCGGGTCAAGGCCCTCACCGGCCGGAACATGGTGGGGATGGAGTTGAAGGCCGTCATCGAGCGGCTGAACCTGTTCCTTCGGGGGTGGGGCAACTACTTCCGCACCGGCAACGCGGCGATCAAGTTCAAAGCACTGGACCGCTATGTGTGGTGGCGGCTGACGCGCTTGCTCATCAAGAAGCGCGGCCGCAACCTCCGGGCGGGCCAGGTGAGCCGCTGGACCCGCGCCTGGTTCCACGACCAGGGCCTGCACCAACTCATGGGCACCATCCGATACCCGAAGGCGGCGTAACCATGTCAAGAAGACCGTCGGTAAGCCGTGTGCGGGAAAACCGCACGCACGGATTGAAAGGGGGATGGGGAAACGTGCCGGCTCGACCGGCGGCGCGCCCCTGACTACCAATGGTCAGCGTCGCCGAGGCCGCGCTGATGGCCATGGACCTCCCGCAGGTCGTCGAGGGCGAGCGTTACAGCCACCGCACGTGGTTGGTCGCCGGCAAGGCTTTCGCGTGGGAGCGGCCGTTCAGCAAGGCCGACGTCCGGCGGTTCGGCAACGCCGACCCGCCGGGCGGACCGATCCTGGCTGTCCGGGTCGCCGACCTGGGTGAGAAGGAGGCGGTGCTTGCCGCCCAGCCCGAAGCCTTCTTCACCATTCCGCACTTCGACGGGTACCCGGCCGTCCTGATCCAGCTCGACGCGGTCGTTGCGCCGGCACTGCAGGAGGCGATCATCGACGGCTGGTTGGCGTGTGCGCCGCCCAAGCTCACCGAGAAGTACCTCGAGAAGTAGCGCCCGCTACTTGCCGATGCTCGCGTAGGTGACGCTCGAGCTCGTCGGCTCGGGCGTCGGCGGTGACTGTCTTCATGTCGGCGCCGTGGTCGGCGAACCACGTCACTGACCTGGCCTCTCGGCCGACGCTATCTGGAGCTTGTCGGTGTGTCCGCCGAGGGGTGGGCAGCTCGGCCGCACGACGTGGGCGAGGCGCCCCATGCCTGCGAACGGCGGAGGCTGTACTCGCCCCGGGCCTACTGCCTGTGCCAGCAGAGCGCCTCGCGTGCCCTCATCGGATCGCACGCCGACCGAAAAAATCGTGGCCGTCGGCGTCATGATCTGCTCCGTGCCCTGTCTTACTAGCCGGTTGGCGTCTCTCGGTCCGAGCCTGGGGGGTGTTCCGTTGGGGCGGGTGCCCGAGGGAACACCTGCCGGGCCGAGAGATGCCAACCGCACTCACGAGGGAAGGAGCGGGCGGCCCGGAGGGGCTGGGGAGCCTCCGCTGACGCCCGCTCCTGATGCTTCTGTAGCACATCTGGCACCTGGGCGGAAGCACCTCGGACAGGCCTATACCCCATGGCTCGCGCTGCCTCGTCCGGCAAGGTCCTCAGATGGCCCGACGGTGGGCGTTTGACGAGGGGTAGCCTCGATAACGGGCGATCGCTATGAGACGACGGCAATGACCTTTCCTAACAGGGTGACTTCACTCTCGGCGCTCTCCGACGAAGCGCTGGTCGCTGCTGCTACCGCGGGTGAGGCCAGTGCCTTCGAGGAGTTGTACAGGAGGCACCACGTCGCAGCTACAAGCGTCGCCGATTCGCTACTGAGAAGCCGAGATGACGCCCGAGAGGCGGCGTCCGAGGCCTTCACCAGGGTCTTCGCCGTCGTTTCGTCCAGAGGTTTGCGCAGTGGATCGTGTTTCCGGGCGTACCTGCTCACGACCGCCCGCCGCATCTCCCTCGACAAGGTGCATCAGCGCGATCGGATTCGCCCGACTGACCAGATCGAGTCCTTCGATGGTCCCAGCGCTGGGCAAGGGCCAGCCGATGAACTTGTCAGGTCGGAGGATGAACGCCTGGTCATCGAGGCCTTCAAGCACCTGCCTCGACGGTCGCAGTCGGTGCTCTGGCTGGTCGACGTGGAGCGGGTGCCGGCCCAGGAGGCGGCCGAGGCGCTGGGACTTACGCCGAATAACGTTGCGCAGATAGCGGTGCGGGCCCGTCGCCGGCTCCGGCAAAGTTATGTCCGGGCGCACCTCGCTGCAGCCGTCGACGCCCGATGCCGCTTCACGGTCGAGAACATGGGGCCCTACCTCGACGGTGGCCTGCGTCCAGCTGCGACGAACAAGGTTGACGCACACCTCAGCGGATGCGAGGGGTGCCGGAACCGATTGGATCAGCTCAGCGACGCTGGCGTCGCCATCCGGCGTGCTCTTCTACCTCTCCTGCTGCTTCGCCGGATGAATGGGACCTCTCGTCGGCCAAGAGGACGGTGGGCGCCGAACAGCGTCTCACCCTCGGGCGAGCCCGCCATCGAAGCGGTCGCTTCGATCCCGGCCCCCTTCGGCGCCAATCTGGCCGCCGTGTACTCAAGCCCGATTGTCGATCTCGTCCAAAGCCTCCGAGACTCGCCCGCCGTGCACCGTGCGGTCGCCGCAGTCATCACCGGGATCCTCGCAACCGGCGTCTCGTCAATGGCGCTGAAGCCGGACGGACCCTTTCCCGGGAGCAGACCCAGCCATCGCCGGCCCAGCGCAGGCCGAAGCCGTTCCCACCACCCAGGCCAATCCACATGTGGCTGGTCGGCCGAACGCAGGAGCCGGCAACCGACCGCAGACGGATGGATCGAGTGTGGATCCTCAGGTGCCGGCCCCTGTTTCCGTCAGCACTCCGGATCCGATTCTTCATGACAGCACCCCGCCGCTGACCACCCCGCCGCTGACCACCCCGCCGCTGACCCCCCCGCCCCGGCCCACCCCCCCCCCGACCACCCCCCCCCCTACCCCCCCCCCCCCCCACGGGGAGCCCACCCGGCCGCAGGCAGGAACCGCCGGGATCACAA
>JBBQRO010000143.1:0-8598 GCA_038214685.1 Acidimicrobiales bacterium | reverse complement strand
GCCAGCACCCCGCAGGACTGGGAGAGCACGCCGGCGACGAACTCCAAGCCGCGGTCGGGGCGCAGGGCCGCCGGGAGCCCGCCGAACGGCCCTCGGCGGGGGTCTACCCGGATGGCCTCACCGAGGGCGGACAGGACGGTGGCCGTCGAAGGTTGTTCGGCGATCGCCCACCCCATGATCGCCCGGGACCAGCCGTCGACGAACAGGGTGGTCCACGGCCGGCGGGGCCGCTGGGCTCTCGGGAACAGCACAGGCACGTCAAGTTCTTTGTGGTCGGCCTCCCACAGCTCGTTCCTAGCCTCGGGTTCCTACCGCAGGTAGACCTGGTGGCGGCGGCGGCCCTCCACCCCTTCGAGCAGCGCGGCCCGCTCGCCCGCCTCGAACCGGCGGGCCAGCCCGGCCTGGAACGTCCGCAGGCCCGGGACATCACCGGCGTTGGCCCGTTCCCGCCAAGCGGCGGCGGCGTTGCCCTTCCACCGCAGGTAGCAGTCGACGTCCGCCTCTGACGGCTGCCATGCCCGTGACGGCTGGCCGCCGGGCAGGCCGATGTCGAGCCAGCGCCACAGGGTGCGGGGCGACACCCCGAGCGCCGCTGCCGTCGGACCGATGAGCGGTGAGACCGCACACCCGGCCGCTCGGGCCTCGAGCAGGCGGGCCACCGCGCAGCGCCGGGCCTCGCTTCCTGCCTCGATGGCCGGGGGCGCCGGTACAGTGACGTCGTTCACCATCCCTCCCTCGTTGGGAATCCAAACGTCGTTATGGAGCGTAACCAGCGTAGCGGGAAGGGGCCCGGTCTGTCCCGACGTCTCGATGAGGGGACATGCGCCGCGCTCAAGCTTCTCGAGAGCCGCTGGGCCCTCTGCCTGCTGACCGTTCTGGTGACCGGCCCGGCACGGTTCAGCGAGCTCGAGGGGGCGGTACCGGGCGTATCCCGGCGGATGATGACCGAACGGCTCCGCGACCTCGAGCGGGACGGCCTGGTCCGGCGAACGATCGACCCCGGGCCACCGATCACCAGCACCTACTCCCTCACCGACGACGGCGAGGGGCTCGGGCAGATCCTCGACCTAGTCCGCCGCTGGGCCGACTCCCGACCCGCCCGCGCCGCCTCCTGACAACCCTCCGGCGACGGTCAGCCCCGGCCTGGTGCCTCGCGTCGTGTTGGTCTGGGCTTGGTGGCCGCCCGCTTGGCCGCCGGTACCCCGCCGGCCCCCGTGCCCGTGTGGGTAGTGGTTGCGGCCAGGAGCTGGGTGAGCTGGTCACGGAGCTGGACCAGGGCTACGTCGCCCCGCTCCCGCTCCACTCGCAACTCAGCCCGGGCCTCGGCTGCCGCGACCTCGGCCGCCGCGGCCCGGGCCAAGGCAGCCTCCGCTGCCCCCCTCGCCGTGGCCACCTGGACCTGCAGACGGGCCGTCTCGGCCTCGGCCTCCTGGGCCCGCCGGACCGCAGCGGCCGCCCCGTTCTCGGCCGAGCCCGCCCGCACATCCGCCGCCTCGGCCCGGGCCCCGGCGGCTGCCGACTCGGTCCGCGCCCCCTCAAGCGCCCCGCTGAGCCGGCGCACCTCGGCCTCATGGGCCGCAGCCGCTCTCGCCGCGGCGCTCTCCCGCTCGGCCACATCGGCCCGGTGGGCAGCCACTGCGGCATCGAGAGCGTCCTGGGCTACGACGGCGTTCTGGCGGGCCGCGGCGGTGGCCACCCGGGCCTGTTCCAGCTGACCGACGAGATCCTGGCGGTCCTCGTCCCAACCGGCCCGCTCCTCGGCCAGCTGGCCCCGGGCCCGGGCCGCTTCCTCGGCGCCGGCAGCCGCTGACTGCTGGGCGGCCAGGACCTCGGCCGTGGCCTCCGCCCGCAGCCGGGCCACGTCCACGGCCTGCCGGGCGGGGTCGATCGAACGCAGCCCGGCCTCCTGGCCGCGGAGCTCATCGAGCACCCCGCCCAAGCGGTCCAGGACCGAGCCGAGCGCATCGGCCGGTGTCGGTTCCGGCATGCCGGCCAGCCGACGGCGGCGGGCCTCAGCCCGGTGGGCGTTCGAGCAGTACAACCGGTGCCGCCCACCCCCCACCGGCTGGGTCACCGGCACATCACACCCGGGCAGGCCACACACCGTCGGACCACCGTCGGTCAACACCGTTTCGACCACGACCGAACACTACCGAACGGTACGTTCGACCGCACTCCCCCACCGTCAAATATCACTTGGAGAAGGACAGTTCTCGCAAGTACCATCCTACTCGTGGCTCCGGAGAGGCGTACGGACGACGGTGGGCCCCCGGCCGTGCTGGTCGACATGGAAAAGATGGAGGCCCTCCCCGTGCCCCTGCGGCGGACCAGTGACGGCGCGCTGGTGGCCGACTGGGGCCAGGTCCCGGCCCGGGTGTACGTGGCCGGGCTGGCCGGTGAAGGGCACCGGACCATGACCGCGTGCCTCCAAGCCATCGCCGACTGGGCCTCCGCCGGCACCGCCGACATCGACACCCTCCCCTGGGCCCGCCTCCGCTACGCCCACACCACCGCCATCCGAGCCGCCTTGGCCCGTGCCGTCACCGACGGCCGCTACGCCCCCGCCACCGCCAACAAGCACCTCGCCGCTCTCCGAGGGGCACTGAAGGCGGCGTGGCGGATGGGCATCATGGACACCGACGACTACCTGCGGGCCGTCGACTTGCGGCCCGTGCCCGGGAGCCGCCTCCCCGCCGGCCGGAACGTCGAGCAGACCGAGCTGGCCGCCCTCCTCGCCCACTGCCACGCCGATCAGCGGCCCGCCGGAACCCGCGACGCCGCCATCATCGGGCTCGCCTACCTGTCCGGCACCCGACGGGCCGAACTCGCCGCCCTCCACCTGGCCGACCTCGACACCGACCCGCCCGCCCTCCGGGTCCTCGGCAAGGCCGGCAAGCAGCGGCTGGTGCCCCTCTCCCCCACCATCGCACCACTCCTCACCGCTTGGACCGACCTCCGAGGCAGCATCCCCGGACCGCTGTTCTGTCCCATCGACCGGACCGGCAACCTCCGCCACGGCCGGCCCCTCACCGGTGAAGCGATCCGTCAGATCCTCACTCGCCGCACCCTGGCCACCGGCCTGGCCGCCATCACCCCCCACGACCTACGCCGCACCTACGCCGGCGACCTCCTCGACGCCGGCGCCGACCTCCCCGCCGTCCAACAGCTCATGGGCCACGCCTCCCCATCCACCACCTCCCGCTACGACCGACGCGGCGACAAGGCACGCAGAACAGCCGCCGAACGCCTCAGCCTCCACCCCGATCCGCCCGCCTGAGGCGGGTGAGCAATCGAACCTCGTCCTCGAGCCTGCGCTTCCCGTCGAACGTCAGGTCCCACCAGATCACCTCGGCACGCCCTTCATTCCACTCGGGGATGTTGAAGCCTGGTTCTCGCACAGCCTCGCGATGGTCGGTCTGACGGGGTCGACCCCGACAAGTTGAGGAAATCTGAAGCTCGGTCAGGTCACCTCTCGTACCCTGGTGGCTGCTCATGGAGTAGCTCAGTGGTAGAGCACCCGGCTCTAGACCGGGAGGGCGCAGGTTCGACCCCTGCCTCCATGTCTATGGAGCGTGAGCCCGGACCTGAGGAGAAGATGGCGGCGTCGCCGCTCTACGCGCTCGGCCGGCTCCACCGCGCCATCGAGACGGCGTCTAACCACACCGACCCGCAGACGCGTCAGCGTGCCGAAGCGAAGGCGCTGGCCTGGGAGGCGATCCTCAGCAGCATGGCGACCGGGACGCTCGATGTGGGATCGCGAACGCCGGTCGCCAACACACCCGCGTGGGTGACGCTCGAGGTCGCGCACGGCGGCTTCGCGACCGGCCGGTACGTCGCCGAGGGTTCGCTGACCGACGATGAGCGCCGGCTGCTCGAGCGCCTGCCGGTTCTCCCTGCAGCCGCAAGCGAACGGGCGCGGCTCAACACCTGGTTCCTCAGCGATCAAGGTCTTGAGCACCTCGCACGAGTCCTCGACGGCGGTCAGTACACAGTGGACGTGCCTGAGCATGGCGCGCTTCTCGTCGTCGCGTGGCTGGTCGGGAACGGGCACGACGCTCTTGGGCTTGACCTTGTTGCCGATCTCTACCCGCTGATCGATCGCCTCCGCTTCTACCCGGTCGAGAGGGACCGGCCACCGACCAGCGGCGCCGTTGTGCACCTGCGCTCAACCGGAGAGGTGTCCGCGCAGCTCCGGCGTGTCACGGTGCAGCGGCAGGTGGCCGCCATGAACGAAGCCATCGAGACGTGGCTCCCACTCTACGACCGGCTCGTCGGACTGTGGCTCGACACTGTCGCAGACGACTGGCCGTGCCGGAGGTGGCCTGGCGACTGGACGGAGCGGCGCGCGAGGTGGTTCGCCGACTTCCAGCTCGCGCTGCAGACTGCTCAGCTTTGCGGCGAGCACCGCAAGCCGCGCAGCACGCTATTCATCCTCCGCGACGCCTTGGAGCGTTGCGAGGCGGACAGCAGCGCCCTCACGGGCCGAGACGTCGGCCGCGTCCGGATGGCGTTGCGCCGGTCAGTGGCGCGCTGGGGTGAGCCGACTTCCGAGCAGCGAACGGCGCTGCGGGCGACGCAGCACGAGTGGGCGTCGCGCCCCACGCACAAGCAGGTGGCTGACGTGCTTGTCGAACGGCTCACGAGCATCCCGCAGAACGGCGGGATCACCGATCTCGATCCGATCCTGGCGCCGGTCCACGTCGATACGCCGATCCGCCAGGAGGTAGAGGTCCCCGACTCGCTCGTCCGCAAGGTCGAGCGCGGGCTGGAGGCACCGATCGAGGACCTCATCGAGCGCCGGGTCGTGCCGTCGAGCGAGGTGCTCGCCGAGGTGCTCCCGCAGATCACCTCTCACGTCGCCGCGGGCGCGTTCCAAGACCCCAAGTTGCGGGAGCTCTACAGCCGCATCTACGCAGCGTTCCGACACCGCCGCTCGCTGCTGCTGTTGAACTTGGAGCAGCAGGTCCAGATCCACGAACTCCCGTGGGTAAAAGCGATCGAGCCGTTCCAACAGCGCCGTGACGACACGCGAGTCAAGGCGCACGACACGCTCCGCCACGCCTGCTTGCTCGCGCTCGGCTCGTTCCCCCAGACGATCCTCCCGAACCCGTTGGTCCGCGAGCTGACCGCGCTCACCAAGCAGGCCGAGCTTGACCTGCCGTTCGTCGAGGAGGTCGCTGCCGACATCTTCATGGGCAGCTTCACGCTCAAGTGGCGCCAAGCGGCGACCATCACCTCCGATCTCATGGCGGACACGCTCTACGCCCGCTACTACGACGTGCCCACGCCAGCGGCGTGGCCACCGCTCAGCGACTCAAGCCCGAGCTTCGCTGAGCGGGTGAAGACGCGGTGGGGAAAGCGAACCGCCGACGACTTCGCGCAGGTCTGCATCGACCGTGCCCGCGAGGCGGCCCTCGGCGACGGCAGCTTCGTCGCACGCAACGGCACCGTGATCGAGCAAAGCCAGATCCTGACCACCCACAACCTCGCTCCGATCGTCGATCGCCTGGGGCTGACAGGCCGAGTATCCGACGTGGGCGCCGACTGGGCCGCCGTCGCGTTCGCATGGATCGTCAAGGAACAGACCACGCGCTACGACTCGTGGCAGTCGCAGCTGCAGATGCTCAAGAGCACCGCCTACGCGTTCCGCCAGGCGCTGTTCTTCCTCTCCTTCGTCGACGAACCCACCCAACGCCACGTCATCATCGACCTAAAGTCGCTCGCCGCATCCCAGCCACAGGACTGGGAGGAACGGTTCGCGCCTGTTCTCGGCGGGCTCGAGGCGGTGCTCGATGGAGGTCGCTTCGACGCCACCGGCTACGCCGGAACGACTGGAAGACGGTTCCTCGGCTGGGCCGTCGGGCGTCACTGGCTCCTGCCGCCTCCCGTCGAGACACGAGGCAAGGAGCGACGCCAAGAATGAGCCGACTCACCGTGAACACTCGTGGACATCCGAAGGAGATCTGAGCTTCGCGGTCGCGCTCTGGCAGCGCGACGTCGTCCCACCCGCGATGGCCTTGGCGGCCAGGAGGGCCATGGACGTCATCGAAGTACGGCACTGGGGCGGCCCGGCTCGCCGCCCACAGACGCCGCAACCAGAGCCCCCGGTGCACCCACGCAGCCAGCCATGGCGGCCGGGGCTCGGCAGTTCAGGGAGAGACAGTGCTCCAACTGAGCGCGAGCTTCCGAGCACCAACCGGAAAGCTGCAAGCACTGTCACGTAGCTGGCGCTGCCACTGTCAGTTTCCCTTCACTTCACAATCGAGACGGTCCGCAAAACGTGGCCCAAGTCAAGGACGCGGCGCTGGCCCCGGGCGGGCCGGTTCTGGCCCGGGCCGGGTGGGCCAGCTGGTGCTGGCTGGTTCCCAGAGCCTGTCGGCGCCAAGGCCAGTCTTTGTGGGATCCCCTTATGGAGGACCCGGATGTCCCAATTATCTCCGCAGAACTCCTATATGTCGGCATCAAGCGCTTGGCGGACGATGGTGCGGCGAATTAGGATGTCGGCAACGTAACCCCTCGCCGCAAGGGAGGTAGTGTGCCCTGTGACTGGAGTTGCGTAGGCAACACGCGAAGATGTATACAGTCTCATGCTCATAGCTTCGCCTATTCTGGCGCCCCTCACAACTGTCGGAGCGCTTGCAACTGCTGCGCTAACGGGAATCTATGTACTGTTGACCTATCGGATTCTCCAGCGTCAGACTAATGCCGCCGAGGCTAATGCGTACGGGCAGTTGCGTTCGGCCTGGAATGAGTTGGACAACTTGATGATGGACCATAGCGAACTTCTTGACCGTCTAGCCGGTGAGCCCCTTGAGGGCCCAGTTCTGCCGGACGGACGACTCAATCCGGACCGTCGGATCTATCTTGCATTCCGCTTTTTTGGTACTGTGGAGTTCATGGTTCTCCTACGTGACGAGTACAAGTTGGCTAGGGCCGGCTACATTGAATCACTGGATGTGACAATGGCTGCATTGATGTCGGTGCCGGATATTCAGAAAGCCTGGGAACTCCTGAAGGAGGGATATCCTCTTCCGGTTCGTGAGTACGTGGAGAGTTTCGGGCGGCAGCCTTGGTGAGAGTGAGGTGAATAGGACTACGTCGATTGGTTCGCGACCCGTAGTAGTTCGAGATCCCATCCGCAAGCAGGGGTCGGGCTGAGACGAGGGTGGCGGGATGGCGCTGCCAAGGAGCTTCCCGGCTGTGCGCCTGACTCACGAGAACATCCCATTCTCGTGAGTCAGAAGGAGGGGCCGGGAGCGGGCCCGCAGCAGCCTCCGACGGGTCCCGGCGACCTGTGGGAGGACGACGTCGACGAACCGGTCGGCGAGGTCACAGCGGCAAGCGAGAGTGTCGAGGTGCTGGCCGAGCTGGTGTCCGACCCGGCCCGGGCCGCGGTGGTGACCGAGCGGCTGGCCGCCCTCGAGGCCAAGGTGGCGGCGGCGGTCGTCCGCAGCCGGGCGCCGGCCACGCTGCGGGCCTACCGCTCCGACTGGAAGGACTTCGCCCTGTTCTGCGAGCAGCTTGGCGTCGACGCCCTGCCCGCCGCCCCGGCCGTGGTGGCCGGGTACGTGGCCGAGCTGGCCGACCCGCCGGATGACCGCAGCCCGGCCCGGGTCTCGACCATCACCCGCCGGCTGGCCGCCATCGGTGAGGGTCACAAGGTTTCCGGCCACCCCAACCCGTGCACCGATGCGCTGGTACGGGAGACGATGAAGGGCGTCCGCCGGGCCCTGGGCGTCGCCCCCACCCAGAAGAAGGGCATCACCACCGGCGACATCAAGGCAACTGTGGCCAGTCTGCCGCCCGGGCTGGCCGGCCACCGCGACCGGCTCCTGCTCACCCTCGGCTTCGCCGGCGGGTTCCGCCGCAGCGAGCTGGCCGGCATCACCGTCGCCGACGTCGAACAGGTCGCCGAAGGCCTCCTCGTCCACCTCGAGCGGTCCAAGACCGACCAGGAAGGCAAGGGCCATCGGCTTCACCGGCTCCCTCCCCGACCCCCGACCCGGCAGTGAAACGCTCACCCCGTACTCAGACGCCTTTGCCTCGTCCTTCCACGTCGCCGAGTGCCCGTCGTGCCGGACGTGGCTGCGCTCCGACCTGCCGCCGCAGGAGTCGACGCCATGTGAGGAATGCGCTACCGCGATCGAGGGGGACGCTTGGATCGAATGCCTCGAGCCACTCGGCTTCAGGACGGACTTCCGGCCGCTCTCGCAGACGGGCGACACCGGGGCGGCCAGCCGGGGCCGCTCGGTGCATGCCGAGACCGTCCCCCTCGGGCTCCAGCCCGTGAAGGGCAGCAACCTCGGGACCCAGGTCCGCGATCGAGGGAGGACCTACCGCATCAACCGGGGGACGCTCAGTCGCGATGGCGACGGCAGCGAGAGTTGGTCCGGGCACAGCGCGATCGAGGCCGACGTCCAACAGCGCCTCACCGGCATGAGGAAGGATACGACCCATCCCGGTCGAGCTCATCCGGTTCGTCGACGACTACTGCGGCCACGGCAACTTCCGGAACTGGGCGACCTTCACCCTCACCGCCCTCGACCTGTGCACCGACCTCGGCCGGGACCGCCTCGACGAGCAGGTCGCCCGGAACGC
>JBBQRO010000142.1:0-8635 GCA_038214685.1 Acidimicrobiales bacterium | reverse complement strand
GCAGTCGAGCGCACAGCGATGGGCCGCGGAGCGGGGCATCCCGGGCCTGGACCGCGGCCTGGACCTGGGGATCGACTTGTGAGCGCCGATCGCGGCGTGACGGCCGCCACGCCCGCTGTCGTTGGTCGTCGGTACGATCCGCGCTCGGCGAAGAACGCAAGGAGGCTCCTCGATGGCGCACGTTGAGAAGCGAGGCCCCGGCCGCTGGCGGGCTCGCTACCGCGGTCCGGATGGCAGGGAGCATTCACACACCTTCGAGCGGCGAATGGACGCCGAGCGCTGGTTGGTCAGCGAGCAATCCTCTCGGGCGAAGGGCGAGTGGGTCGATCCCGCCGTACGGAGGGTCACCGTCGGCGAGCTGGGCGACAAGCTGCTGGCCACCAAGACCGACCCCAACACCCACGGCTGGTACCGGTGGGCCCTCGGCCGCATGAACGATCGATGGCGGACGACGCCGATCGGAGCCGTCGAGCACCTCGACGTCCAGGCGTGGGTCAGCGCCATGGCCGCCGCCGGCGCCGGGCCGGACACGACCCGGGGCGCCTTCCGGGCTCTCCACGAGGTTGTGTCGCTGGCCCTCCGGTCGCGGATCATCGGCCACGACCCCTGTCTGGGGGTGAAGCTTCCCAAGGTCGACCGCCGGGAGATGCTGTTCCTGTCCCCAGCGCAAGTCACTCTGCTGGCCGACAGCATCGAGCGGGCCTGGCCCGGCCACGGATGGGGACTGCTGGTCCGCTTCACGGCCTACAGCGGCTGCCGGGCCGGCGAGGTCGGTGGCCTGCGGGTCAAGCACCTCGACCTGCTGCGCCACCGCACCAAGATCGCGGTGGCCCGCAAGACCTACGGCGCCGACGGCGCCACCAAGACCGGCAAGGCCCGCTGGGTCGACCTGCCCCGCCAGCTATGCGCCGAGCTGGCCGCCCACCTGGCCGCCCGGGACCACGAGCCGGAGGCACGCGTGTGGACCGGCGAGCGGGGCGGCCCTTTCGCCCACAAGTGGTTCTACACGCACAGGTTCAAGCCCGTCGTCGACGAGCTGTCCGACCACGGGCTGCTGCCGACGATCGAGATCCCGGCCGTCGGCGGTGACGTCGATACCTTCACCCTGCGATTTCACGACCTCCGCCATACCTGCGTGGCCCTGCTCATCGCCAAGGGGGCCCAGCAGTACGAGGTCATGGAGCACCTGGGCCACACGAACATCCAGACCACGATCAACACCTACGGACACCTGTTTCCGAACGTCCGGGAGCGCATCCGCATCGCCCTTGAGGACACGTGGGACGAAGTCATCGCTCTGCCGGCTGAGATTCTCGCGGCCTCCCCGCGGCCTGGGTGCCCAGTGCCCCGACCTCCGGTGCCGGGACACCCCCTCTGACCTGCGGGTTCCTAGTGGAGCTGAGGGGATTTGAACCCCTGACCCCTTGCATGCCATGCAAGTGCTCTGCCAGCTGAGCTACAGCCCCGCCGCCATCCAAGGTAGCAGCGTCGGCGGGCGCATCGGAAAGAGAACCGGCCCAGGACCGACCCCGTTACGATCCGAGCCATGGCCGAGGCCTACGACGTCCAGGACACAGAGCGCAAGTGGCAGGCCCGGTGGCGCACCGACGGCACCTACCAGGTCGAGGCCGACGACCCGCGCCCGCCGTTCTACTCCCTGTGCATGTACCCGTACCCCAGCGGTGCCGCCCACCAGGGCCATGTGCGGAACTACACCTTCGGCGACCTCATCGTCCGCCACCGGACCATGCAGGGCTACGCAGTGCTCACCCCCATGGGCTTCGACTCCTTCGGCTTGCCGGCAGAGAACGCGGCGATCAAGACCGGGGTGCACCCTCGGCCCTTCACCGACGCCCGCATCGCCGAGCTGAAGGAGTCCATCGAGCGGTTGGGCGCGGTCTACGACTGGCGGCGCGAGGTCCGCAGCCACGATCCGGAGTACATCCGCTGGACCCAGTGGATCTTCCTGCGGTTCCTGGAGGCGGGCCTGGCCTACCGCAAACATGCGCCGGTCAACTGGTGCCCCGGCTGCCAGACGGTGCTGGCCAACGAGCAGGTCAACGCCGACGGCACCTGCGACCGCTCAGGCGACGTGGTCGTGAAGCGGAACCTGGAGCAGTGGTTCTTCAAGATCACCGACTACGCCGACCAGCTGCTCGACGACCTGGCCACCCTCGACTGGCCCGAACGGGTCAAGACCATGCAGCGCAACTGGATCGGCCGGTCCGAGGGCGCCGAGTTCGATCTCCGGGTGACTGGCGACGGCGAACGGGCGATCCGCGTGTTCACCACCCGCCCCGACACGTCGTTCGGCATGACCTACGTCGTCCTGGCCCCCGAGCACCCCCTGGTCGGCGAGCTGACCACGCCGGAGCACCGGTCGGCTGTGGCCGCATTCGTGGCCGAGGTGTCTACCCACTCCGAGGTCGAGCGCCAGTCGGCCGAGGGGCCGATCAACAAGCGGGGGGTCTTCACCGGCTCCTACGCGGTCAACCCCTTCAACGGCCAGGACGTGCCCGTCTACCTGGCCGACTACGTGCTCATGGGCTACGGCACCGGGGCCATCATGGCCGTGCCCGCCGAAGATCAGCGCGACTGGGACTTCGCCGACGCCTACGACCTGCCCATCGTCCGCACCGTCCAGCCGCCCGATGGGTGGGCGGGGAAGGCCTATACCGGCGACGGCCCGGCCATCAACAGCCGGTGGCTCGACGGCTTGGAGAAGGCCGAGGCCGTCACCAAGGCCCTGGACTGGCTGGAGGACCAGGGCATCGGCCAGCGCAAGGTCAACTTCCGTCTGCGCGACTGGCTGCTGTCCCGGCAGCGCTTCTGGGGCTGCCCGATCCCGGTGATCTACTGCCCCGAGCACGGGGCGGTGCCCGTCCCCGACCACGAGCTGCCGGTGCTGGCGCCCGACGACGTGGAGTTCCGGCCCACCGGCGAGTCACCCCTGCGGTTCCACGAGGGCTTCCTGCGCACGACCTGCCCGGTCTGCAGACAGCCGGCCACCCGCGAGACCGACACCATGGACACCTTCGTCGACTCGTCCTGGTACTACCTGCGCTTTGCCGACCCCCACAACACCGAGGCCCCTTTCGACCCTGCCATCGTGGCTCGCTGGTTGCCGGTCGACCAGTACATCGGGGGCATTGAGCACGCCATCCTGCACCTCATGTACGCCCGGTTCTTCACCAAGGCGCTGGCCGACATGGGGGTGGCACCCAAGGAGCTACGGGAACCCTTCGCCCGGCTGTTCACCCAGGGCATGATCCGCATGGGCGGCTCCAAGATGTCGAAGTCGAAGGGCAACCTGGTCGCCCCGGCCAAGTACTTCGACACCGTGGGCGCCGATGCCCTGCGCCTCTTCCACCTGTTCGTGGGCCCGCCGGCCGACGACTTCGACTGGAGCGAGCAGACCGACGGCGGGCCTTCGGCCACCGACAGCCTGATCGACGGCTGCGCCCGGTACCTCAACCGGGTGTGGCGGCTGGCCACTGGCGAGGTGGCCCCGGTCGACGGCGCCACCGCGCCCACCGGCGACCTGGAGCGGGCCACCCACGCCCTGGTGGCCAAGGTGTCGGAGGACTACGACCGGTGGTCGTACAACACCGCTGTGGCCGCCTGCATGGAGTTCACCAACCTGCTCCACAAGCATGCCCAGGCGGGAACGGTGATCGACGATGCGGTCGACACGCTGTTGCTGGTGTTGGCTCCGATGACCCCTCACGTCACCGCCGAGCTGTGGGAGCGCCGCCATCCCGACGGGCACATCCACGCCGAAGCCTGGCCCGCCTTCGACGCCGCTCTGGCCTCGGCCCTGACCGAGACCATGATCGTGCAGGTCAACGGCAAGGTACGGGACCGTATCGAGGTCGATGCCGATATCGACGAGGCCGAGATGGAGCGCCTGGCCCTGGCCTCACCCAAGGTCCAGGCCGCCCTCGACGGGGCCGAGCCGCGCAAGGTGATCGCCCGGCCACCCAGGCTCGTCAACATCGTTCGGTAGGAGTCAGCCGGTTCGAACTGGCGAAGTTGGGTACTCTCAACCGACCTGCGACGAGATGGTTCCAACGCGGAGGTGTCCAGTGACCGATCTACCCATTGACACTGAACGCCCGGAACCCGGGTCCGAGGGCGTCCCTCGGACACGCGACCCGAACCCGCCCCCCGACGTCGTGTTCGAGGCCGGCGGCCCCCTCGGCACGGCTACCGCTGTCATCGACTTCTTCGTCCGCAACGATGGTCTCGGCGAGGACCCTGACGGGTCGAATCACAACTGGATCACCGAGTGGTACGGCGTTACCGGGCCGTGGTGTGCGATGACCGTGAGCCGGGCTCTCCTGGAGGGCGGCTTCTCACGCGACGGCGAGACTGTCGAGGTTCCGGGACTGGAGCAGACGACCACCAAGGGGTGGGCATACGTGCCCTACATTCGGAAGAACTTCGAGGACGCCGGCCGCTTCCATGAGTCCGGCCCGCAGCCCGGTGACCTGGTGATCTTCGACTGGGAGATGGACGGCGATGGTGATCACATCGGCGTGTTCCAGGAGGATCTGGGCGACGGGAGTTGCCTCTGCCGCGAGGGGAACACGTCGAACAACGTGTTGGAGCTCAAACGCCGGCCCTACTCGCTCATCGCCGGCTTCTGCCGGCCGCCCTACGGTGAAGATGGCGCGGCCGGGACATCGAACTCCACCGATGGGCCCGGCGGGGTACCACCGTTTCCGGGCCTCACCCGACGTGGCTCGAGCGGCGACGCAGTGCGGCAGGTCCAGCAGCGGCTGGCCGACAGAGGCTGGAACATCAGCGTCAACGGAGAGTTCGACGCCGATACGGAACGCGTCGTGCGGTCGTTCCAGACCAACAAGAATCTCGAAGTCGACGGTGTCGTCGGAGAGATCACCTGGTCGACACTCTGGACCTCCCCGATCACCTGATCGGTGGAAAGGATCAGGGCCCGTTCTGATCGGCGGCGGCCTCCTCGCCGGTGACGGCGAAGACGTCGTGGACGGGCTCGGCACCCGGCCCCTCGACTGTGACGCGGAAGGTGCCCGGAGGCAGGGGGTCGAACGTCGCCTGACGCCACTCGTCACCCGTCGGAGCCAGGCTGGCGCGCGCCACCGCCACTGCGTCGTCGGAGCGCGTCACGGTGACCGCAAGCGGCACGCTCTCCCATTCCGGCCGTACCCGCATCGTCACTGGCTCGCCGGCGGCGAAGGCGTCGTCGATGTCCAGGCTCAGACGACCGGCCACCGCGTAGTACTGCGAGTAGTCGATGTCGAGACCGCCGACGAGGCCGACGACCTGCGTACGCGCCTGCTCGACGTTCTGCAGCGAGGCGTGACGATCTGCGATGTAGACCTCGCGACGTTGGTTGCTCAGCTCGAGCGGCGTCGCCGAGATCCGAGGCACCGTGCCGTCGCCGTCCTGATCCTCGCCGAGGTGGTGCCGAAGCAGCGTGACGCCGTTCCCGTCCGGGCAGGCCGACTGCGCAGTCGGTTGGAACATGCCGACGAAGGGATGGATGCCGTAAGGGTCGCGACGGTAGGCATCATCGGTCTGGTTCGCCGTCACTGCGTCGGCGATCTCGTGATGGAACGAAAGCGCAGCTGCGGCCCGAGCACGGTCGATGTTGGGGATGGCGGCTGTCTCTGCGATACGGCTGAGTTTCCCGTCGACCTCGAAGCACGGGTAGACGGGCAGGAGCTGATAGACGGCCGTGAGCGAGCGAACCAACGCCGAGAGGTCCAGCCGGAGTGGCCCGACACCGGGAGCCATGCCGTTGGCCAGGGCGCCGACCGCTTTGAGCGAACCCCGGTAGGGCGTGCCGAAGGTGATCAGGAGGCGGGTGCTCCGCCACCCCTCCATGCACTCGAGGAAGTACCGGGCCACGAGGCCACCCATGGAGTGACCGACGAGGATCAACTTGGCATCGGCGGCGCCGGAACGCTCCCTCCACTGATTCAGCCACCTGTGGGACTGGCGGGCGAGCCGCCGAGCGGCGACCCGGTTGTCGCGCCGCCAGTCGTAGGCCAGCTCGAAGTAGTTGGCGCCCGGCTCGACGCCGGGCATGGCCCGGATGGCCTTGGCGATCTCCGAGTAGCCGTCGATCTTCCAGAGCCCCGGTATGAGGTGCGTATCGGGAAGGAGCCGTGTCGCCACGATCCCGTCCTCGAGATCGTCCACATCGGATGGGTCCTCGGTAAGGACGAGGCCGGCGACGGTGGAACGGAGCGCTCTCCCGGCCCGCCACAATGCGCCGCCGGAGAGGGCCCACACGTCCTTGCCGTCCTTCTGCAGGACGCTTCCAAGAATCCCGGGCAAGAGGACCACCACATCGCGCATCGCCGTACGGCAGCGAAACCCGCCACCCCTCCTGCGGCGGACTTTACATAGGATCACGCGGTGGGCGGCCACAGGACGACCGGCGGCCTGGGGAGTGAGGTGCGGGATTCGTTGGTGGGCGACGGGCTCAATGCCGCCAGCGGCGCGTACCTCTTTCCGGAGGTACCGGCGGCCGTGCTCTCGCAGCTCGCCCTGGGCGAGCACGTCGACCCCACCGAACGGGCCGAGCTGAGGGCCCGCTACCTCAACATCGACGGAGTCCTCGACGCGGAAGTCGTCGACAACGTCGATCTGGGAGAGCTGGCCGAGGCCGGGTGGGGCGTCATCTTCGCCGACGATGCGCCGCCGTCGATCCGCGATGCCCTGGCGTCACTGCTCGACCACCGCCGAGCCCAGGCCACCAAGGTGTCGGAACTCTACAGGGAGTACACCGGCTCGGGCGGGCATCGTCCCAATGAGACCGCCAGCGCGTTCATGGCCCGTCACGGCGCCGCGCCAGGCGAGCGGGCCAACCCGGCACGGATGCCGTACTACCTGTTGTTTGTAGGGGACCCTGAACGGATCCCGTTCCGCTTCCAGTATCAGCTCGACGTCACCCGGGCTGTCGGTCGCCTTCATTTCGAGACCGACGAGGAGTACGCCCGGTACGCAGAGTCGGTGGTCGCCAGCGAGAACGGCCCGCGCCGCGCCCGAACGGCAACCTTCTTCGCCACCCGCAACGCCGACGACGTCCCGACGAGAAGGAGCTCCGACCTCCTGGTCGGCCCCCTGGCCCAACGGGTCGTCGAGCGCATGGCCGGCTGGGACGTCCGCACGGTGCTCGCCGGGGACGCCACGAAGTCGCGGCTTGATGCGATCGTGGGCGGGGACGAGCGGCCGTCGCTCCTGTTCGCCGCCGGTCACGGCGTTGGCTTCCCCAGCGGCGACCCCCGCCAACTGGGTCACCAAGGGGCTCTCCTCTGCCAGGACTGGCCCGGTCCGGTCCAGTGGCGGACCGAGATCCCCCAGGACTTCTACCTGGCGGGCGACGACGTGGCCGACGACGCCGATGTGGAGGGCATGATCGCATTCTTCTTTGCCTGCTACGGCCTGGGCACGCCAAAGTACGACGACTTCACTCGCGAAGCGATGGGTGCTCCGTTGGAGATGGCACCCCATTCCTTCATCGGCCGATTGCCTCAGCGACTCCTCGGTCATCCCAGGGGCGGCGCCCTGGCAGTGGTCGGGCACGTCGAACGGGCGTGGGGCTATTCGTTCAGCTGGCCAGGAGTCACCGACCTTAGCGACTCGTTCTCCGACTCGATCTGCCGGCTGCTTGATCACCTGCCGGTCGGCGCCGCAGTCGAGCCCTTCAACGAGCGCTATGCCACCCTGGCCACTGCGCTGGAGTCGGAGAAGGAGAATGTCGCGTACGGGCAGGTGGCCGATGCAGGCAGGCTCTCGATGTTCTGGACGGCGAGGAACGACGCCCGCAACTATGCGGTGTTCGGGGATCCCGCCGTCCGGCTGTCCGCTGGCCGCGCCGAGGGGAGCTCGCTGTCGACGACGTCCGGCCCACGTCGTGCCAGGGTGATCACCGAAAGTGCCGAGCCGGCGTCCGCCCCGATGGCGGCCCGTGGGGTCGACGACCTCCTCGTTGCGCTGGGCGCGGAGGATCCCGATGTCAGCGATGCGGCCGCCATGGAGCTGGCGGTCTGGCTGCGGCGCGCCGAGGGCGACGAGGCCGGGCCGGTCGGGATCGCCGCCCTTGCCGCGCTTCGCTCGAAGCGACGGTTCGCAGCCATGCTGGTGGTGGCCGAGGGATCGCTGCGGGCCGGCATCGAAAGCCCTCTCCTCGTGAAGTTCTACGCACAGGCGCTCATCGACCAGGGGCTCGCCGGCGCCGCTCTCGCCGTGCTGAGTGCGTTTCGCGCCGGCGCCGGCAGCGAGACGTCGGAGATAGAAGGGCTCACGGCCCGGGCGCACAAGCAGCACTTCGTCGAGAGCCCGGCAGGGGCCCGTGCCGACGACCACCTCGAGCGGGCGATCGAGATCTACCTCACGCAGTACACCGGCGCCCCGACCGCCAACCTGTGGCACGGGATCAATGCCGTGGCCCTGCTGGCCAGGGCCGAGCGCGACAATCGCGGCGGCGGCGGCACGGACTGGCGGGCGCTGGCCACCGTGCTCCTGAACACGGTGGCGAATGTCCCGTCCGGCCGTCTCACGCCCTGGGACGCGGCCGTGGCCGCCGAGGCCTGTGTGGCGCTGGGCGACGTCCACGGAGCGGTGTCCTGGCTCGCCACCTATA
>JBBQRO010000141.1:0-8901 GCA_038214685.1 Acidimicrobiales bacterium | reverse complement strand
GAGCTCTGGCTCCCTCTGGTCACGGGGGCCCGCGTGGTCGTGGCCCCCCACGACGTGGCTTCGGATCCCCGCCGGCTGATGGGCCTGCTCGACGACGCCGGGGCGACAGTCCTGCAGGCCACGCCGTCCACATGGCGCCTGCTGGTCGAGGCCGGTTGGAACGGTCGTCCGGGGCTCACGGCCCTGTGTGGCGGTGAGGCCCTTCCTGTGGTTCTCGCCGACGCGCTCCTCGACCGGGGGCTGGCCCTGTGGAACCTCTACGGGCCGACGGAGACGACGATCTGGTCGACCGCCCTGGAGGTGACGACCCGCGGCATGCCCCCCACCATCGGCCGCCCACTGGCCAACACCAGCCTCTATGTCCTCGCCCCCGGGCTGGAGCCGGTGGGGGTGGGCGTCGCCGGCGAGCTGCACATCGGAGGCGCAGGCCTGGCCCGCGGCTACCTTGGTCGGCCCGAGCTGACCGCCGAGCGCTTCATCGCCCACCCGTTCGACCCCACCCCCGGGGCCCGGCTGTACAAGACCGGTGACCTGGCCCGGTGGCGGCCCGACGGTGAGGTGGAGTTCCTCGGCCGCCTCGACCACCAGGTCAAGGTCCGGGGCTACCGCATTGAGTGCGGCGAGGTCGAAGCTGCGCTGGAGGCCCATCCCTCCGTGCGCTCTGCTGTAGTGGTGGCCCGGGAGGACGGGCCTGGCGACGTCCGCCTCGTCGCCTACGTGGTGCCCGCGCCAGTTGAAATCGACCGGGCGGCGCTGGCCACCACCCAGGTCGCCGAGTGGCGGCAAGTGTACGACCAGGCCCAGGGCCGCCCGAAGGCCCTGGCCGCAGTGGTCGACCCGACCTTCGACACCTCCGGGTGGGTGAGCAGCTACACGGGCGAGCCGATCCCCGCCGGGGAGATGGCCGAGGCGGTTGACGCCACCGTCGCCCGCATCCTGGCCCTCCGGCCGGTGCGGGTGCTCGAGCTGGGCTGCGGCACGGGGCTGCTCCTGTGGCGGGTGGCCCCCCACTGCGAGGCCTACGTCGGGACCGATCTGTCCGCCGCCACCCTGGCCACCCTCGACCATCGGTTGCGCGAGGCCGGCGTGGGCAACGTCACCCTCCTGCACCGGGAGGCCGCCGACTTCTCCGGTATCCCGGCCGGGCCGTTCGACGTCGTCGTCGTCAACTCGGTGGTGCAGGCCTTCCCCGGGGTGGACTACCTCCGCACGGTGCTCGCCCAGGCCGTGGCCCGGGTGCGCGACGGCGGAACGGTGATGCTGGGCGACGTGCGAAGCCTGCCCCTGCTCGCCGCGTTCCGAGCCTCTGTCGCCCGGGTGGGGCGCCGCCTGACCGAGGAGAAGGAACTGCTGATCGACCCGGCGTTCTTTGCCGGTCTGGGCGAGGAGCTGGCCGACGTCTCCTCGGTGGAGGTGCTGCTCAAGCGGGCCACCCACCACAACGAACTCAGCCGGTTCCGCTACGACGCGCTCCTCCACGTGGGGGCCGATGTCGACCCCGTGACGGTGGCTGATTGGCTCGACTGGACGTCGGGGGGGATGACCCTGGCGTCGGTGCGCCGGCTCCTTTCGGACTGGCGGGGCGACGCTGTCGGGATCACCGCCATCCCCAACGCCCGGGTCGAGGAGGCGTCGGCCACGGGTATCGACCCCGAGCACCTGTGGATGCTGAGCGAGGAGCTCGGGTTCGTTGTCGAGTGCAGCTGGGCGAGCGCCGATCCCGGTGGGGCCTTCGATGCGGCCTTCCTCAAGGGCGAGCGCCGCATCGTGCGGTGGCCGGGCGCTCGGGCCGCCGCGGGGCGTCGGCCCCTGTACACCGATCCCCTCGCCGGCCGGCAGCGGGCCGAGCGGGCGGGCCTGTTGGCAACCGAGCTGCGGTCGTCCCTGCGGGCGTCGCTGCCGGAGTACATGGTGCCGTCCGCCTTCGTGTGTCTCGACGCTCTCCCCCTCACCTTGAACGGCAAGGTCGACCGCACGGCGCTGCCGGCGCCGACTGACAGCCGTCCGGGTCGTGCTGCGGGTGGAGTCGACCCCCGCACGGCCACGGAGGGAGCGCTGGTGGCCATCTGGGCCGAGGTCCTGGGCTTCGAGGGGCTGAGCTTCGACGGGCTGAGCATCGACGACGACTTCTTCGACCTCGGCGGTCATTCCCTCCTTGCCGTCAGAGTCATCTCGAGGGTGCGCCAGGCGTTTGCCGTCGAGCTGCCGTTGCGGGCCTTGTTCGACGCCCCCACCATCGCCGGACTCGGGCGGGCGGTCGACGACGCCCGTAGTCGCGCCCCATCTGCCGGGCCGGCGCTCGCGCCGGTCGATCGGAACGATGGGGCCGAGCTGCCCCTGTCATTCGCCCAGGAGCCCCTGTGGTTCCTCGATCAGCTGGTGCCCGACAACCCGTTCTTCACCATGCCCTCGGCCTACCGGCTCACCGGGGCCCTCGACGTGTCCGCACTCGAACGGGCCCTCTCGGAGATCGTGTCCCGGCACGAGGTCCTCCGCACCAGCTTCCCGGCGCCAGGCGGGCGGCCGCGCCAGCACGTCGCCACGCCGGCGCCGGTGGTCGTCAGTGTGGACGACCTGCGCGGACCTGGCACGGACCAGGCCGAGCGCGAGGCCCGGCGGAGAGCAGCGGCCGAGGCCAAGCGACCATTCGACCTGACGCGGAACCCGCTCCTTCGTGCCCGCCTTCTCCGGCTGGGTGAGCAGGAGCACGTGCTCCTGCTCACCGTCCATCACATCGTCTCCGATGGCTGGTCGACGGGCGTCCTGCTCCACGAGCTCTCCGCCCTTTACGGCGCCTTCTGCCGGGGCGAACCGTCACCGCTGAACCCGTTGCCCGTCCAGTATGCGGATTACGCGGTGTGGCAGCGCCGGTGGTTGGAAGGTGAGGTGCTCGAAGCCCACCTGGGGTACTGGCAGGCTGCCCTGGCCGGCGCCCCCGCTGCCCTCGAGCTGCCGGTCGACCACCCGAGGCCGCCGCTGGCCTCCTATCAGGGGGCGATGCAGCGGTTCGAGGTGCCTGCCGGCGTGGTGGGCGATCTCCGGGCCGTCGGGCGAGCATCCGGCGCAACCCTGCAGATGACCCTGCTCGCCGCCTTTACCGCGCTGTTGGCGCGGGCGACAGGCGCGCACGACGTGGTGGTGGCGGTCACTTCCGCCGGACGGGGGCGGGCCGAGCTCGAGCACCTGATCGGGCTCTTCGTGAACACCCTGGCCCTGCGCACCGACCTTTCCGGTGACCCCCGCTTCGACGCGGTGGTGCAGCGGGTGCGTCGGGCGACGCTGGAAGCCCTCGACCACCACGACGCGCCCTTCGACAAGGTTGTGGATCGCATCAAGCCGCGACGTGACCTCAGCCGTAACCCGTTGGTACAGGTGGCGTTCGAGTTCCAGGACCACCGGCAAACGCCCACCGACCTGGGTGGCCTGGTGGCGCTCGCCGACGTCGGCGGCTACACCGGCGCCGAGTACGGGGCGGCCGACGGGGAGGGGATCACCGCCCGCCTCGACGTCGAGCTCTTCGTGGTGGAGTCAGCCGACGGTTCCCTGGCCGCCACCCTCGTGTACGCCACCGACCTGTTCGAACGGGCCACCATGGCCGAACTTGTCGATCGGTTCTGCCGGCTGCTCGCCGTTGTCGCCGCCCATCCGGAAGCGAGGCTGACGGAGCTGCCGTAGAACTCTCTTCCCGGCCCCACGTAGGGTGGGCGCCCGTGGGGGGGGAGGGGGCGACGGTCGCCGACCTGGTGGAGGGGGCGACGGTCGCCGACCTGGTGGAGGCGGCGGCGGCCCGCACCCCGGACGCAATGGCCGTCGTCGCCGGCGACGAGGCACTCACCTACGCCGACCTCGACGCCAGGGCGAACCGCCTGGCCCATCACCTGCAGGCCCGGGGGGTGGGCCCCGAGGTGACGGTGGGCGTCTGTCTGGCCCGCTCGCCGGAGCTGGCCATCGCCCTGCTGGCCGTGCTGAAGGCGGGAGGGGCCTGTGTGCCACTCGACCCCTCGTTCCCGCCGGAGCGGCTGGCGTTCATGGTCGACGACGCCGCAGTCGCAGCCGTGCTTACCAGCGAGGACCTGGCCAGCCGCCTGCCTTCCGTCGCCGCGCCGGTGGTCCGCCTCGACACCGACGCGCCAGGGTGGGCCGACCTCCCCGCCTCCCCGCCTCCCCGGCTCATCGGTCCGGCGCACCTGGCCTATGTGATCTATACCTCGGGCTCGACCGGGCGGCCCAAGGGCGTGTTGTCGATCCACCGGGGACTGGTCAGCCACCATCGGGCGGTCGTCGACCTCTACGGGCTCGCTCCGGGTGATCGGGTGTTGCAGTTCTGCTCCATCGGCTTCGACGTCAGCATCGAGGAGATGTTCCCGACCTGGGCGGCGGGGGCCACTCTGGTGTTCCGCCCCGAGAACAGCCCGCTGCTCGGCCGGGAGTGGCTGGCGTGGTTAGGAGACCAGAGGATCACCGTGGTGAACCTCCCCACCTCCTACTGGCAGGCGTGGGGACGCGACCTCGACACCTCGGGCCACACCGTCCCCGACGCCATCCGGCTGGTGGTGGTCGGAGGAGAAAAGGCCCTTGGCTCCGCCTATCGAACCTGGAGCCGGGTCAGCGGGGGGCGGTCGCGATGGGTCAACGCCTACGGTCCGACCGAGACGACGTGCATGTCGACCTTCTACGAGACACCGCCTGGCGAGCCGCCCGAAGACCGGGATCCGCCGATCGGGCGGCCCCTGCCCGGCACGACGCTGGCGGTTGTCGACGACGGCCTACGCCCCGTGCCCGCCGGCGTCATCGGGGAGCTGCTCATCGGCGGCGCCGGCCTGGCCCGGGGCTACCTGGGCCTCCCTGAGCTGACCGCCGAGCGCTTCGTCGAGGGCCCGGGCGGCGGGCGCGCCTATCGCACCGGCGACCTGGTCCGCCAGCTCCCGGGCGGCGACTTCGAGTACGTGGGTCGTATCGACGACCAGGTGAAGATCCGCGGCTTCCGCGTCGAGTGCGGCGAGGTCGAGGCTGCGCTCGTCCGTCATCCGCAGCTGGCCGAGGCCGTGGTGATGGCCCGCGACGACCCCCCCGCCGACCGGCGCCTCGTGGCCTACGTGGTGGCGCGGGGAGGCACGACCCTCACCGCTGGCGAGTTGCGGCCGTTCCTGGCCGACCGACTGCCGACCCACATGGTGCCAGCCGACTACGTGATGCTCGACGCGCTGCCCGTGACCCCGCACGGCAAAGTGGACCGCGCCGCGCTGACCGCCCTGGCGCCGGCGGTACCGGTGACCCGCTCCGGGCCGGTCGACCGCTCGCCGGCCGAGCACCGGGTGGCCACCATCTGGGCCCGCGTGCTTGGTGTCGACTCGGACGAGCTCGGTCCCGAAGCCGATTTCTTTGAGCTGGGCGGGCACTCACTTCTCGCCACCCAGGTGATCGCCCAGGTACGCGACGAGTTCGGGACGCAGACCTCGCTCCGGACCATCTTCCAGGCGCCGACCCTCGGTGGCCTGGCCGCCGCCGTCGATGCCGAAAGCGTCGACTCCCCAGCCGGCCACCCGCTGGTGGCTCACGGGCGGGAGCCCGGCCAGCGGTTCCCTCTCTCGTTGGCCCAGGAGCAGATGTGGGACCTGGAGGTGACTGCCACACCACCGGGCCTCTACAACGTCACCGCCATGCATCGCTTCGCTCGACCGGTCGACGTGGCGCTGCTCGGCGACGCGCTGGCCTCCATGGTGGACCGCCACGAGGTCCTGCGCATCGGGTTCGCCCTCGACGACGGCCGGCCCCGCCAGTTCGTGGATCCGTCGGCTGCGGTGCCCGTGGCGATCGTCGACCTTGGCGGCGAACCGTCGGCCGAGCTGCCGCGCCGGATCGCCGAGCAGGATGCTGCCCCGTTCGACCTGAGCCGACCCCCGCTGGTCCGTGCCGGGCTCTTCGTGCTGGACGAGGCATCTGCGCGGCTGGCGGTGACCTTCGACCACCTGATCTGCGACGGCACCGGCGCGGCCGTCTTCATGACCGAGCTGGTGGCGACCTACGAGTCGTTCGCTGCGGGTCGGGCGCCCGACCTGCCACCACTCACCATCCAGTTCGCCGACTTCGCGTTGTGGCAGCGGTCTCAGGTGACCGACGACGTGCTCGATCGTCAGCTCGCCTGGTGGGCCCGGACGATGGCCGGCATGCCGCTGGGGCCGGTCGTTCCGTTCGACCATGTTCCTGAGGTGCCGACCCGACGGATCGCGTCGAGGGCGGTCGCCGTCGGGGCGGGCACCCGCGACCGCCTCGAGGGCGTGGCCCGGGCCACGGGCAGCACGGTGTTCACCGTCGTCGCCGCCGCGGTCGCCGCGCTGCTCGGTCGCCACGGCGACTCGACCGACGTGGTGATGAGCACGACGCTGAGCGGTCGCACCCGTGTGGAGTTGGAGGATCTGGTCGGCATGTTCTCGGGGATCGGCCGGCTGCGCACGGACCTGTCCGGCGATCCCACCTTCTCGGCCACGGTGGTGCGCGCCCGCGAGCGGATCCTGGGCATGTTCGAGAACCAGGACATTCCCTTCATGCGGGTGCGCCGGGCCCTGCTCCCCGATTGGCCCACCGGTGGGCTCGAGGTGGCCGCGGCCCTGCCGGTGGAGTTCGGGTTCTTCCATGTCAGCGAGGATCAGGAGCTGTTCTTCCGGGGCCAGCTCCATCCCCTCAGCATCACCCTCATCGACGACGGGACGGCGATCTCCGGTTCCTTCAGCTACAAGCTCGACTTCTACGACTCTGCCACCGTCGACCGGCTGGCTGGCGACCTCGAACGCCTGCTGGACGCAGTAGGGGCCGACCCCTCGCTGCGGCTGTCCCAGCTCGCCGTCACTCGGCCCGGGCGCGGGTAGCGGCACCGTCGATCACCTGGGCCGTGGATCCGGCTCGTGGCCTCGACCACCCGCAGACCGGCCGGAGCGGGGGCGGTCAGGCCCACCGGCGGGACCACTGGAGGCCGACTTGGGTGTTCGACACGACCATGCGGCGGTCGATGTCTTCGCGCACCACCCCGGCGGGCGTGGGCGCCTTGCCGATCATCCCGGTCAGGTTCGAGCTCGGGCCCTCTCCGCCGGCGTTCACCGCGGTCACCCGGTAGAAGTAGAGCGACCGGCCGGCCGAGGCATCGTGGTAGCCGAGCACGCCGGGCACCGTGGCCAGCAGGGTCTGGATGCCCGGACTGGTGCCTCGGTACACGCGGTACTCCGAGACCCGTCCGCTCACCGGCGGCTGCCAGGACAGCTGGACCCCGCTGCCGACGGTGGGCTGCCTGGCGCTCATCGCCTGCGGGGCCGACGGTGGGCTGCCGGTGGGAGGCTGGGTGGTGGTGGTCGTCGTGGCCGGCGGAGCCACGGTGGTGGTGGTGGCCGGCGGGCCGAGCGTGGTGGTCGTCGGCGGGGGACTGGTGGTCGTGGTGATGACCGGCACCGAGGTCGAGGTCGTCGTCGGAAGGGTGGTGGACGTCGGCGGCATCGTGGTCGTGGTCGTGGTCGTGGTCGTGGTCGGCGGTGGTGGGGCCGGTGCCTGGCTGCTCAGGAACGCGCTGTCAGCGGTGTTCCAGTGGGTGCTGAGGTAGCTCCCCGGGGCGGGGGCGGTGCTGAAGTAGTCGTCGTGGTTGCAGTCGTAGAGGGCCTCGTGCTGGATGGGGCACACCTGGCGCAAAGGGCCGGTCTGCGTGCCGTCGGCGTAACAGAGCCGATCGGACTCGTCGGTGCAGTGGTAGCCAGAGGTGGCGTTCGGTGCTGTCGGCTGCACGCCGCCCAAGAGGTGGAGCAGCTCGTGGGCCTCCACCATGTTGGAGAATCCCCAGCACCCGTTGTCGACTCGGCCGACGGCCCCTTGCACCAAGGAGTTGCCGTTGTTGTAGTTCCGACCCGGGGTGGGGTCGGGTCGGTCGTCGATGTACAGCTCGGAGATGCCGCAGTACACGTTGGTGTCGGCCCACACCAGGTACTTGCGGTCCGGGCGTGTGTAGCCGCGGGACTGCAGCTCTGAGACCATGCTGGAGAAGTTGGACATGGCGCCCGAGCTGAGGGTGATCCGCTCGACGACGGGGTTGCAGCCGCCATCGGTGGCAAAGCGGACGTGGCGGATACCTCCGGTCTCGGCCGCGCTGTCGTTGACCACGTTGTCCAGCCGTCCGGCCCAGGCCCGGAACGAGGCGGCATAGGTGTCGAACCTGTCGGGGCTCGATGCACCGCGTGCGTAGATGAGCTGCACCCTGAAACCGTCACTGCCGTTGCCGTAGCACGGCAGGGGCGCGGTCTCGGCGACGGCCGTGGCTCCGGAGGGCAGCCGGATCTCCGCCGCCGGATCCGGGCCGCGGTCGGCGCGAACGTCGACACCTTCAGGCGCAGGGTCGGGGCCGTGGGTGCACAGGACCTGCTTGATCCCCGGGCCCACCCGGGCGTCGATGAACGCCTCAAACGCGCCTCCGCAGAGGCTGTCGACCCGCGACGAGCGCAGCCCGTCGTAGACGAGGCCCGCGGCCCGGTCTTCGCGCAGGCCCGGTTCGGCCACCGCCGGCCCGGCCGGCGAGACGATCGATCCGCCGCCGAGCGCGGCGGCCAGTACAAAGAGCATCACCAGAAGTCGGCGCACGGTCGGCATCCCCCCGGGCGAAGAAGGTACACGCCGACCGGCTCAGCGGCCGGACGGGCGACCCCGGCTACCGTGCGGTCCATGAGGGTGGTCGCCGGGCTCGCAGGTGGGCGGCGATTGCGGGCGCCCGCCGGTCGCAAGGTCCGCCCGACCAGCGAACGGGTGCGCGAGGCGCTGTTCAACTCCCTCGGCAGCCTCGATGCGGTGGCCGGCGCCACCGTGCTCGACCTGTTCGCCGGCACCGGCGCCCTCGGTATCGAGGCGCTGTCCCGGGGCGCCGTGTCGGCC
>JBBQRO010000140.1:0-9072 GCA_038214685.1 Acidimicrobiales bacterium | reverse complement strand
TCCTGGGAGACACGCCCGCGGTCTGGACCGGCTCGGAGTTGCTCCTGTGGGGAGGCGTCTACGTCGACACCCAAGGGCCATCACCGGGAGGAACGGGTCTACGGCTAGGGCCGTAACGGAGCATCACCGCGGGCGAACACTCTCGTGACGACGTTCGCGAAGGGCGCCCTTATGGGGTTGCGGCAATCCGTGCTCGCCATCTATCCCCGGACGTTCGCCAAGTGCTCGCCACATATGGCGGAATTCGCCATCTTCATACGGAACCTACAAGAAGGCTTTAGACGCGAGCCATATTGGCGAACCGGGTGTAGTGTTCGAGGAAGGCGAGGTGAGTGACGCCGATGGGGCCGTTGCGGTGCTTGGCGACGATCACCTCTGCAGTACCGCGGTCGGGTGTGTCGCGGTTGTAGACCTCGTCCCTGTACAAGAAGATCACCACGTCGGCATCCTGTTCCAGGCTGTTGTGAGCCACGATGCCGTCGGCGATGAAGTTATGGGTTCCGGCCACTGTGGCATCGAACGTCGGTTGCGATCCGATCGGCGTGATCGCCACGACCTCATCCCAGTCCAGGTCCGAGACAGTGTCCGACTCGATCTCAGCCAGCACAAGCGATCCCTTCTGCGTAGATCCCGGGTGGTGACAGACGCCGTCGACTGGGGCGGGCGAACCTTGGTGTGACGACACGCCAAGCTGGGGAATCCGCCGAGGAACTGCGACATACGAGCCGGGCCGCAAAGCGTCAAGCCTGGTCCAGCCGTCTCTCGTCAGAAATGGGTGATTGGCCGTTGCGCTGACGCTGCGGCCGGATGCCAGCTTCAGCTTGAAGACCGGCTTGATTCCGGAAGAGAAGGTTTTGACCAACTGCGCAGGCACCAGCCGCTGGTGCTCGTCGACCGACCATACGATTGGTTGCTCCTGGGACAGGACGAGCTCGCCGAGGGACACGTCCTCGCCGGTATCCGCCCGTAGGAGTCGCGTGCTGGCCGGCATGCAACCGGACTCGCGAAGGTCGGCGAGCACAGGCCGTTTGTCGGCCCGGCTCTCCAGATTTCGGGACAGCTGGGACAAGGCGATGACAGGGACGTTGAGCTCACGGGCAAGGATCTTGAGGCCACGGGACATCTCCGATACCTCGACCTGGCGGTTCTCGGCGTTGGACCGGCCGCTCATGAGCTGCATGTAGTCGATGACGATCATGCCCAGTCCCTCCCGGCTCTTCAGCCGGCGGGCCTTGGCCCGGATCTCCATGATCGTGAGGTGGGGGTTGTCGTCGATGAAGATCGGGGCCTCGCCGAGGCGGCCGACAGCATGGCTGATCTTGGGCCAGTCGGACTCGAGCAGCTTGCCGTTGCGCATGCGGGTGGCGTCGACGCGGGCCTCGGAGCACAGCAGCCGCTGGGTGAGCTCCCGGTGGCTCATCTCCAAGGAGAACACCAGAACCGGTGTGCGGGCCTCGAGGGCAGCGTGGGCGGCGATACCCAGGGCGAAGGAGGTGTTGTGGGTCGGGATCATCGACTCGCCGGCCAGGTACAGGTGGTCGGGCGAATCGACGGTGATGCAGCGGACGGGCACGGAGGGCACCGGGCGGATGGCCTCGATGGCCCGCCCGCTGACGCGACCGGACATCCGTCGGCTTCCGGCCATCTCGCAGCGCCACGCCTTATGGCGCAGGCGGAAGACCGGCTCGAGGGGCGTCCAGCCGAAGTGCCACCCATCGGTGGTGCGGCCGTCCGGAAGCCGGATGACGCGCTCCCGGATCGCCCCCGGCTTGTGGCCGAGCGAGCAGACCAGCTCGCGGGCCTGCTCCAGCAGGGACTGGTTGGAAAGGCAGAGGTCGACGCCGCCGCTTCGCTCGACGTAGCCGTCGGTGGCGAGCAGCCCCTGCAACAGGGCGAGGCGTTGCTCGGCCGACGCCCGGAGGTAGGCGCTGGGAATGTGCTTGTGCGAACCCCGCAGCAGCCCGGCTGCGTGCAGATCCCGGGTCAGGACCCGCCCCGGGCCGGCGTAGCCTCGCCATGCGCCCTTCCATGCGCCCTTCCCGGCGCCCTTCCCGGCGACGGGCACGGCGACCGGCACGGCGGCCTGCGGCACCGCTGCCCGGCGCTCGAAGCCGTAGCCGTAGCCGGCGCTGACGAACTCGGTACGGACATGCTCGTGGACCTCCTCCCCGACGGTCATCTCCGACCCGTTCGTCCGGCCGTCGCCCAACCAGCAGCCGAGGACGTACGGGTCGACCGGTAGGTCGGCCTCGGGAAGGTCGAGCGGCCTGGCCAGGGGGAGGTACCAGTTCGGGCGACCGTCGGCACACGCATGGACACCCTCGTCGACCATCTGCTGGGTGGTCACGACCCTCGGGAGCCGGCGGAGGTGCGCGTGGGCGGGGAAGTTGTAGGCGAGCCACTGGTGGTCGGCGTCGGCCACGATCGAGGAGCCGTCGTCGAAGGCCACCTCATAACACGGGTGGTCCACCATGACCGGGGTGGCGTAGGTGACCTGGCACGCGCTGCCGTCGTTGGCCAGAACCTGGTGGCCAGCTGCCAACTCGCCCATCGTGGTCCACCCGCTGGGCGTCGGGATCGGTGTGTCGAGGGCGAGCGCCTTCCCAGTACCGGGCCTGCCCCCGATGATGACCAGGTTGGAGGGCTGCAGACCGGCGAGCTGGCGGTCGAGGTCGATGAAGCCGGTAGGGACGCCGGTGATCTCCTGGTTTCGCTCGAACAGGGCCTCGAGGTGGTCTAGCTGGGCCGAGAGCAGATCGCGAATGGTGGCCATGGAGTCGGTGACCCGGCGCTGGGCCACGTCGAACACCATGGCTTCGGCCTCGTCGACGGCGCCGGCCACGTCGTCGGGCAGGCTGTAGCCCATCTCGGCAATGTCGCCCGCCACCCGGATGAGCCGGCGCAGGAGCGAGTGCTCCTCGATGATGCGGGCGTACCGGCCGGCGTTGCCGATGGACGGCGTGCCCGCCTGCAGGCTGATGAGCAGCGCCGGCCCACCGATGCCCTCCAGCACGCCGGCGCGGCTCAGAGACTCGGCCACCGTCACCGGGTCGGCCGGGTCTCCCTGGGCGTAGAGCGAGGAGATGGCGTCGTAGATGTGGCCGTGGGCCGGCTTGTAGAAGTCGTCGGCCGACAGCTGGACCTCGACCGCAGCCACAATGGCGTCGCGGCTGAGGAGCATGGCACCGAGGAGGGACTCCTCGGCCTGGATGTTGTGCGGGGGCACCCGGGCGCTGGATGCCCCCTCGCGCCGCCGGCGGGCATCATCGATCGACTGGGCCATGTGGGACTCACGCTCTCGCGTGGAGCCTGCTGGTCGCTAGAGGAACAACCTCGGGATTTCCCTGTGTAGGAGCAGTGGCGAACACATGTTCGAGGCTACTACTTGGCTGCGACAACCTCCACGGGCAGGCGGAACTCGACCTCGGGGTGCAGGCGGACCGGCACCTCGTGGGTGCCCAGGGTCTTGATGGGCTCGTCGAGGTGGACCCGCTTGCGCTCGAGGGTGACGCCGGCCTGCTCCTGGACGGCGTGCACCAGGTCGGCGGTGGTGACCGAGCCGAACAGACGACCCTCGGGGCCGGCCCGGCCGCTGATGCGGATGACCTTGGTCACCAGCACCCGGGCGACCTGCTCGGCCGACTCACGGTCGCGCGCATCCTTGACCGCCCGGGCCCGGCGCATGCCGGTGGCTTGGGCGATGGCACCCGGCGAGGCCTTCATGGCCAAGCCCTTGGCCACCAGGTAGTTCCGGGCGAAACCATCGGACACGTCGACGACGTCGCCCTTCTTGCCGACGTTGTCCACGTCGGACCGCATGATGATCTGGACCATCTAGAAAGGCTCGTCTCCGTAGTCGTAGGTCTGGGCCGGGGCCGCCGCCGGAGCGGCGTTGGCCACCGGTCGGGCGCCGTTCACGGGCTGGCCGCCGCCGCCGCTCTCACCGGGGCCGCGCCGGTCGTTCTTGCGGATCTCGGCCGTGGCCCAGCGCAGGCTGGGACCGATCTCGTCGGCCACGATCTCGATCTTCGAGCGCTTCTCGCCCTCGGGGGTCTCCCAGGAACGCTGCTCCAGGCGACCGGTGACCAGCACCCGCGCCCCCTTGGACAACGACTCGCTGGCGTTCTCGGCCATCTCCCGCCAGCAGACGATGTCGAAGAACGACACCGCCTCCTTCTTCTCGTTGGTCTGGCGGTCGTTCCATACGCGGTTGACGGCCAAGCCGAAGCTGGCCGTGGCCTGGCCGCTGGCGGTGAACCGCAGCTCGGGATCTCTGGTGATGTTGCCCACGACGGTGACGCTGTTTCCGTTCATCTCACTCCGTTCGCCTGATTGTTCATGTCTTCTCAGGACCGCCTAGTCGGCGGCGACAGCACTGTCGGTCACCGCCCCGGCGGCGACCGTGTTGTCGGTCACCGCCCCGGCGGCGACAGCGGCGGGCGCAGGCGTCGGGGCCGCCGGCTCGCTGGTGGGGGCCCCATCGTCGGGGCCGACGGTGCCGAGGGGCCGGGCGGGCTTGCCGAGGGCCTTCTCCGGCAGGTGGACGACCTTGTGGCGCAGCACGCCGTCGGCCAGGGTCAGCGACCGGTCGAGGTCGGACATCACCGACGGCTCGGACTGGGCCTGGATGACCACGTAGTTGCCCTCGCGGTGCTTGCGGATCTCATAGGACAGGCGGCGCTTGCCCCAGCGCTCGACCCGGCCGGGATCTCCGCCCTTGGCCTTGATGAGCGCAGTGGCCCGATCGACCTCGGCGCGGACGGCTTCGTCGTCGAGCGTGGGGTCGATGATGATCATGATCTCGTACGGCCGCATGTGAAGGTAAGAGCCTTCCCTCTGGACCTGGCGGCGAGGCGCGCAGGGCTCCGGGGCGTTCCCGGAGCAGGGTGTGGAGCGGAACCATGGTAACCCACCTCCTCAGCATGGCAGCGGGGTGAGACATTTCGCGCCCGCACGCCGCCCATTCCCCAACCGGTGACACCCAGTGCGAAATAGGACACTGGGTGTCACCAGTTCGGAAGGTGGGGGGGCCGGCGCCTACGTGCAGGGCCCGCCGGCCACCAGGCGGGTGCCCGGCCCGATGGCCAGGCGGGGAAGCGCGCCCTGGGGGACCTCGAGGGCCCACCGGTAGGTTCGGGCCGCGGCGTAGGTCGGGCAGTTGGACTGGTGGATGCACGGCGCCATGTCGGTGGTCGAGACGAACTGCCCCGAGGCGTCGAAGAAGGCGATCGACAGGGGCAGTGGGGTGTCCTTCATGTAGAAGCTGCCTGTCGTGTCGGAGGCGAACTTGAAGAGCATGCCGTCGTAGCCACCGATGTCGGTGCGGTTCATCAGGCCCAGGCTCTGCTGGGCCCCGGTCTCGGCCAGCAGCGCGCAGCGCATGGCGGTGGCCTCGGCCGACCCGCCCTCGATACGGAAGCCGACCTCGCCGAAGTCCCCGAACGGGGTCCGGTTGAGCGAGACCTGGCCTTCGGCCGGGCGCAGGGTGGGGTCCTTGGGCCCGTTGGCACCCAGGGCCACGAAGGCCAGGCCGCCGACCACCAGGAGGCCGACGACGGCCCAGCGCAGGAGCCTCACGTTCATGCCGTCCGGGTGACGGCGGAGCCGGTGATGTCCATGCCGGCGGAGCCGGTGATGCCCAGAGTGGCGATGACCTCGTCGGACAGGTGGTAGCTCTCGGCGTCGGACGGAAAGGCGCGGGCCCGGACGTCGGCGCCGTACGCGGCCACGGCAGCCACGGCGTCGGCCTTCAGCGATGCGTACCGGCGGACGAACTTGGGGACGATCCTGTCCTCGATGCCCAGCAGGTCATGGAGCACGAGCACTTGCCCGTCACAGTCAGGCCCGGCGCCGATGCCGAAGGTGGGCACCTCGACCTCCCTGGTGATCAGGCGGGCCACCTCCCGGGGGACGCACTCCAGCACGATGGCGAAGCAGCCCGCCCCGGCCAACCCCCGGGCGTCGTCGAGCAGGGCGGTGGCCGCGTCGGCCTGCTGGCCCTGCACCCGGTAGCCGCCCAGGGCGTGGACGGACTGAGGCGTGAGGCCGAGGTGGCCCATCACGGGGATCTGGGCGTCGACCAGCGCCTCGACCACGGGCACCCGGTTCCGCCCGCCTTCCAGCTTGACCGCGGCGGCGCCGGCGAGGATGAGCGTGGCCGCGTTGCGGACCGCGTCGTCAGTGGACAGGTGGTAGCTCAGCCACGGGAGGTCGGCCACGACGAGGGCCCGGGGCCGGGCCCGGGAAACGGCGGCGACGTGGTGGGCCATGTCGGACACGCTCACCTGCAGGGTGTCCTCGTAGCCGAGCACGACCATGGCCACCGAGTCGCCCACGAGGATCACGTCGACCCCTGCCTCGTCGGCGATGTGGGCCGTGGGCGCGTCGTAGGCGGTGACCATGACCAGTGGCGTCCCGCCCTTGCCGGCCCGGATGGTGGGTGCGGTGACGTTTCCTGCCATGGGAGGACCTCCTCGCCGTCCAGCGCCCGGCGGCTGCCGGCGGCCGGTTCAGCCTACCGGCGAGGGTTACTCGCGGGGGAGCGTGGTCGGGAAGTTGATGGTGGGTCGGGTCTCGCGGGTCCGCGGCGCGGTGGTGGGCGGCGAACTGGTGGGAGGGGTGAAGGCGGGCGCCGCCGTGGTCGGCACCGTGGTCGCGGGCAGGATGGAGGCGGGAGTGGGTCGGACGGTGGTGGCGGGCGACGGGTTGTCGTCGGCCACGGTCGTGGTGGATGACGAGGGCCCCGAATCGGACGAACCCGATCGAGACGAGTCGGCGCCCGAGCCCGCCGACGCCCCGGAGCCCGACGACGAGCCGGAGCCTGACGAGGCCACCGACGAGACCGGGGCGGGGGTCTTGCCGGACAGGTCGGGCACCTTGCCGGGTGGCGTGGGGTCGGCCGGGCTGGCCTTGGTCATGAACCGCTTGAAGATGTCGGCCGGGAGGGAGCCCCCGCTGACCTTCGCCACCTCGTGCACGTTGTGCAGGGGTTTGGACTGGCCCTCCGGGTAGCCCATCCAAACCGCGGTGGTGAGCTGGCGGGTGTAGCCGACGAACCAGGCGTCGCCGTAGAGGTCGGTGGTGCCGGTCTTGCCCCAGACCTGGGCCTGGGGCAGGGCGGCGCCGGTGCCCGAGCCCTCCTCGACAACCTGCTGGAGGGCGTAGTTGACCTTCTCAGCGACGGACTGGTCGATCACCCTGGTGGACTTCGACTGGTCGTCGACGAGAACGGAGCTGTTCTGGGTGACCTTGCGGATCACCCTCGGCTCGAAGTACATACCCTTGGTCTGAAGGGTGAGGTAGACGCTGGCCATGTCGAGCACCGACACGTCCGCGGTGCCCAGGGCGATGGAGGCGTCGGGCCGCAGGTCGGCCTTCACGCCGAGTTTCTTGGCCATGTCGACCACGTTCTGGGGCTTCACGGTGTCGACGAGTTGGGCGTAGACGGTGTTGACCGAGTTGGCGGTGGCGTTGAGCAGGCTGATGCGGCCGTAGGAGGCGTTCTCGTAGTTGTTGACCTCCCAGTCCTGGCCCTTGTCGGCCTTGGGCAGGACGATCTTGGCCGGGCCCGGGAAGGTGGCCTCCAGGCTGATGCCCTGGCGCATGGCCTCGGCCAGCACAACGGGCTTAAAGGTGGACCCGGCCTGTCGCCCCGAGCCGCCCCCTTCGGTGCCTACGGCCAGGTTGACCTGCGATGTGGCCCAGTCGCGACCGCCCACCATGGCCACCACCCGGCCCTCGTTGTCGAGCGAGACCAGACCGCCGGCGGGGTCGGCGGGGCGGTCGAGCAGGCCGTACACCGCGTCGTAGGCCAGGCGCTGGGCGACGGGATCGAGGGTGGTGTACACCCGCATCCCGCCCCGCAGGACCTGGTCCTCCGGGTACAGCTTGGTGAGCTCGCGCTGGACGTAGGCCACGAAGAACTCGGCGCCGGCGCCGACCATGGTGACGTTGGACTCGGCCAACGGCTTGGCCACCACGTACTCGGCGATGGGAACTGCTTCGGCCTCGTTGGCCTCTTCCGCGGAGACGACCTTGGTGTCGACCATGGCCGACAGGACGATGAAGCGCAGGCTCTGGGCCTCGGCGGGGTCATCGAGCACGTCGCCGGCCGATGGACTGCGGATGAGCCCGGTCAGGTAGGCCGCCTCCTTGAGGCCGAGCTGGCCGACGTCCATGTCGAAGTAGGCCTTGGACGCAGCCTGGACTCCGTAGGCGCCCCGGCCGAAGTACACGGTGTTGAGGTAGCGCTCGAGGATCTGGTTCTTATCGAACTTGCGCTCGATCTTGACCGAGATGACCGCCTCTCGAATCTTGCGCCAGAGGGTGTAGTCGGTGCCGACGTAGGCGTTCTTCACGTACTGCTGGGTGATGGTGGACCCGCCCTGGGTGATCCCCTTGAGACGGATGTCGGCCCAGGTGGCCCGGGCGATGCCCAGGGGGTCGATGCCCTTGTGGACGAAGAACTTGCGGTCCTCGGCGGCCACGACGGCGGCCACCATCACGGGCGGGACCGTGTCGATGGAGACCGGGAACCGATTCTCGACGCCGTGCAGGGTGGCCAGCTGACCGCCGGCGGCGTCGTAGAGGATGGTGGTCTGGGCCTGCGGCGCCTCGGGGGGTAGCGGGATCTGGGTCAGCACCCAGGCCGCTCCGGCCAGGGCGGTGAAGAGGAGGATACCGACCAGGAACCAGACGCGGCGGTAGCGCCAGAACCAGCTTCGGCGCCGGGCCGGCCCGCGCACGGGCTGGCGGGCGACGGCTACGGGCGGGAGGGGGTCCAGGAGCCCCTGACTGCTTCGGCGCACGACCTCTGCAGCCTACAGGGTGGCATCGGCCGCCGAACGTTCAGGTGCGCCCGGCGCGCCCGCTGCCCAGTCGGAAGCTGCGCACCAGCTGGTTCCAGGCGCAGGACTTGCACACCTCGACGACATAGCAGGTGGCCTCCTGGGCGCCCCGCTTGAGCTGCGTCAGCTCCTTGCGGGTGGTGATGCAGCGGCCGTGGGCCGGCAGGCGGGCACCGAAGGCGAAGGAGACGAGGGTGAGTGAGGGCTCGTCGCAGATCGGGCAGTC
>JBBQRO010000139.1:0-9086 GCA_038214685.1 Acidimicrobiales bacterium | reverse complement strand
GGATCGACGACGCCGGATGCGCTGCCACCCGAGTTCGGCGCGGCGATCTTCGCCGCTCGGCGCGAGCTCGTGACGGTGGAGCAGGTGCAGGCCGAAGCCGTCGCCCAGCTGCGCGCCGCCGCGGAAGCCGAGGTGCTCAGGCTGCTCGCCACCGCTCGCGCCGAGGCGGCGGCCCTGCGGGCGGCGGCACGAGCGGTGGCCGTCTCACCGGCGTCGGACGCGACACCAGCGGACGAGGCCAGGGCCGAGCGGCGCTGATGCTCGCCGATCGCGTGCGGGGGGCTGGTCCCCAGCCGACGGACGCACCCGACGTCGGCCCGCTCCTGGCGGCGCCGGGCCACGGTGGACATGGGCCGCAGCCCGGGCCCGCGGCCGGGTCGGCGCGGGCGTCGTCCGCAGCCGACGATGCCGGTGCCTTCCACCTGCTCCTCGAAAGCCTCGCAGCCAGCATCGCAGCCCATCGGCGGGAGCTGGCGACCGAGCTGCTGCACGTCAGGGCCACCACCGCGGCAGAGGTGCTCGCCGCCCACGAGGAGGCGGCGTTGCTCGTCCAGGCAGCCTGCACCGATCTGGCCGACGCCCTGTCGCCCGGTGCCATGCGGGTGGACGTGCCCGACGGCGCCGCGGACTCCCGGCCGGCAGGCGACGAGCCCACGGTCGCGACTGCACCTGCCCCGCCCCGCCACGCTGAGCCTGGGACGCCCACCGGTACCCCGACGAATCCCGCTCCAGCCGGTGGGGCGCGGCACACCCGGTTCGGCGACCCGTCGGTCCTCGGGAGCATGCCACCTCCGCCGGCGCGCCGACGTTCGAAGCGACTGCGCCGCCTCGTTCACCTCGACACGGTCCTGCCCCTGGTCGCGGTCCTGATCCTGCTCGTGGTCCTCGTCGCCTGGATCGGCTGAGAGGGCGACGAGGGCGTCGCACGCGCTTGGTCATCTGTACACCGGGCGTTCGCCTTGGGTTCACGGCCGAGACAGGTCGGGTCTCTACCGTCGCCATCGATGTCGACATCCCCCGCAGGAGACCCGCGCACCGACCGCAACAGGCGACGGACGCCGAGGCGGGTCGTCACCACCACGCTCCTCGGGGCAACCGGGCTCGGCGTGGTGGCCATCGCCGGCGTTCTTCCCGGCGCCGAGGCGAGCCACCTGCTGGCCGGGCCGATCACCGTCGTCAACCCCGCGAACACCGCCCCGCTGACCTCGGGCGGCTCCACCACCAGCTTCCGGTTCAACCTGCCCACCGGGGCGGCTTGCACGGGTGACAGCGCCAACGCCGGCTACCGCATCCAGAGCTACCTGGTGCCGCAGTCGGTCGACCTCGACACCTTGCGCTTCAACTCGGAGGGGCCGGTGCCAGCCGCCAACGAGGTGCGCCTGCCCTTGTTTCAGTCCAGCGGCAACAACACCGGCAACCCGCTGATCGATGAGCAGACGGCCACTGCGGTCCCAGCCGGCGGGCCTGGACCGATCATCCAGCCGCTGCCCACGTTCAACTTCGCCGTCGTCCCCGCCGGCTTCCTCCAGCCCGGGACCTACAACATCGGCATCGCCTGCACCCTCGGGCCATCGAGCTCGCTCACCCAGCTGGACAAGTACTTCAACACAACCATCACCCTCGCTAACGACCCTAACGACCCCGGGATGGCAAAGATCAGCTTCCAGTTCGGTGGGGTGACGCCGCCCTCGACCACCTCGACCACCGTGCTCGCGACGACGTCGACCACCCTGCCGCCTTCCACGACGTCCACGACGGTCCCTCCTTCGACGACCTCGACGACGGTCCCCCCGTCGACGACCTCGACGACCGTGCCCCCGTCGACGACCTCGACCACGGTGCCGCCTTCCACGACCTCAACGACGGTCCCCCCGTCGACGACCTCGACGACGATCCCCTCCACCACCACCACCACGACGACACCGCCCCCGCCCCCGCCGCCGGCTGAGGGTTACGTGCTCGTGGCCAAGGATGGCGGGGTGTTCGCCCCTGGCGGTGCGGGCTTCGTTGGCACCGCCCGAATCGCTCCCGGTGACGGGATCCTCCGCAACGATCAGGGCCGGATCATCGCGGCCAGCGGCAGGGCCATCGACTCTCCGGTCATCGCCATCGCCTCCACTCCGTCACGGCAGGGCTATTGGCTGGTGCAGGCCAATGGCGGGGTGATCCCGATCGGGGACGCCGCGAATCTTGGCGATCTCCGCAACGTCTCGTTGGCAGCGCCAATCGTGGGGGCTGCGGCCACTGCGAACGGTGGCGGGCTGTACCTGGCGGCCAGCGACGGAGGGATATTCACCCTGGGTTCGGCTCCGTTCAAGGGCAGTCTCGGCGGGGTGCGGTTGGACAGGCCGATCGTCGGGATGGACCTGGACGGCGACGGTTCCGGATACGTCCTGGTCGCAGCTGACGGCGGCGTGTTCACCTTCGATGCTGGCTTCCGGGGCAGCCTCGGCTCCACCAAGCTCGACCAGCCGATCGTCGGCATCACCGTGGCCGACGATGGTGGCTACGTCCTCGTCGCCGCCGACGGCGGAGCCTTCACCTACGGCTTCGCCTTCACCGGCAGCCTGGGAGGCCTCGCCCTGGAAGCTCCGATCGTCGGCATCGCCGCCGACCCGGACGGCGACGGTTACTGGATGGCCGGCGCTGACGGCGGGGTCTTCGCCTTCGACGCCCTCTTCCAGGGCAGCGTCGCCCCGACGATGCTCCATGCCCCGATCAGCGGCATCACCGCTCTCTGAGCCTCTTGTCGGCGCTTCGCCACGGATGTCGGGGACGTTCCAAAGATCACGATGAGCGGTTCCGCGAAGGGAGAGCAACACGCATGAGCAGCTACACGAGAGTTCATGCAACGTTGGCCTCCGGGGCGCCCAGGCAAGCGTTGCCTCCCGTACCGTTTTCCGTTGTGGGATCGGCGCTCGGCACGTCCACGGTTGCCCAGTGAGGACTGTCGTCGTCGAGCCGGTCGCCGTGACCGACCCGCCCCGGGCGCCCCGCTCGATCTGGTCGGTCCCGGGCCTGGGTGACCGCATCTTCCGTCAGGGTTCGGCCATGAGCGGCCTCATCGTGCTGCTCATCATGGCCGCCGTCGGCCTCTTCCTGGCCTCGCAGGCGGTGCAGGCGCTGAAGGCCACAGGGCTCTCGTTCCTGACGACGGCCGCATGGGAGCCCGACCGGGGCAGGTTCGGCATCGCCGCTGTCCTGACCGGCACGGTGTTGATCGCTCTCGTGGCGGTCACCCTGTCGTTTCCCCTGGCCAGCTGCACGGCGCTGTTCATCTCCGAGGTCGCCTCGCCCAAGGCCAAGCAGACGCTCATCGCCATGGTCGATCTCATGGCGGCGGTGCCCAGCGTCGTGTACGGCCTGTGGGGCCTGTTCTTCCTCCAGGGGCAGGTGCTCGGACTGGCCCGCTGGATCTCCACCTGGTTCTCGTGGATCCCGCTGTTCAAGGTCGACGGTGCCGACCCGACGAACCCACTCGCCAACGAGAGCGTCTACACATCGTCCACCTTCATTGCCGGGATCGTCGTCGCTCTCATGGTGATGCCCATCCAGTGCTCGGTGATGCGCGAGGTCTTCTCGCAGGCGCCGCCCGGGGAGCGGGAGGGCGCCTTCGCCCTCGGCGCCACCAGGTGGGGGATGGTCCGCGCCGTGGTGCTCCCCTTCGGTCGGGGCGGCATGATCGGTGGGACCATGCTCGGGCTCGGCCGGGCGTTGGGCGAGACGATCGCCGTGCTGCTCATCATCTCACCGGCCTTCACGATCAACTTCCACATCCTCCAGTCGAACGGGAACTCGGTGGCGGCCCTGATCGCCGCTCGCTTCTCAGAGTCCTCCGACTTCGGCCTCTCGGCCCTTATGGCTGCCGGGCTCGCCCTCTTCGCAGTAACCCTCGTCATCAACTTCACAGCCTCGGCGTTCGTGGCCCGGTCGCGCTCCGGCGCCCTGAGCGAGGCCTGAGCGATGACCGCGCTCCACCCCGGTGCGCCCGTGGGCGTGTCTGCTCAGCACGACCCGGCGGACCGTCCGCCCGTCGCCCAAGCCTCGGCACCGCAGACGGTCCTGCCGGCCCGGACGAATGTCCACTCGCCACAAGCGCGCCGACAGGTCGGTGGCGCCTCCCGCAACGACCGCCTCAACGTCGTGGGAGCGGGTGTCAGCGCGCTGTGCGTCTCACTCCTGCTCTTCGGCCGGGTCACCCCGCTGGCCGGCCGGTTCGGCTTCGTGGTCGTGACGTGGCTGGTGTTCGTCGTGATCTACGCCCTGCTCGTGTGGCTTGAGGACGATGCGCCGGCGGTCGTCGACAAGGTGATGACGGTGGTCCTCTACTCGGCGGCCGCAGTGCTGGTCTGCGGCCTGATCTCGGTCGTCAGCTTCACGCTGTGGCGTGGCCGGACCGCCCTGCCCAAGCTCAACCTCTACACCCAGGACATGAGCCGCGCCGGCCCGCGCGAACCGCTCAGCGTCGGCGGCATCAAGCACGCCCTCTACGGCACGCTCTGCATGATCTCGATCGCCCTGGTCATCACCATCCCCCTCGGCATCGCCTGCGCCGCCTACCTCAACGAGGCCCGGACCCGGGCGGCGCAGTTCGTCCGAACGGTCGTCGAGGCGATGACGGCCCTCCCCTCGGTCCTCGCCGGCCTCTTCATCTTCGCCACCTGGATCCTGATCCTCGGCTTCGGCCGGTCGGGACTCGCCGCCGCGCTGGCCATCAGCATCATGATGCTTCCGATCATCATCCGGGCCTCGGACGTGGTCCTGCGCCTCGTGCCGGGCAACCTGCGGGAGGCGTCTGCGGCGCTTGGTGCCCCGGCGTGGCGGACCGTCTGGCACGTGGTGCTGCCCACGGCGCGCTCGGGGCTGGCCACCGCCGTCATCCTCGGCACGGCGCGAGGGATCGGCGAAACCAGCCCGGTCCTGCTGACCGCAGGCTTCACCTCGTCCTTCGCCAGCAACCCGTTGGAGGGCTCGATGGTGTCGCTACCCCTGGCCGCCTTTGAGTTCGTGCGGTCGCCGGAGCCGGCGCTCGTCGCCCGCGGGTTCGCCACCGCCGCCGTCCTCATGGTCGTGGTGCTGATCCTGTTCATCGTCGCCCGCATCTTCGGAGGCCGGGGTCCCGGCCACGTCTCCAAGTCCCAAGCCCGCCGCATCACCAGCCGGTCGGCTCGCGACGTCGCCCGCTTTGAGGCCGCCGTCAGAAGCGCCTCGGCCGCCTCACCACCCAACGTTGGAGCACCCTGAGATGCCTGCAACCTCACGTCCCCGCCACCAGGCACTGCTCCGGACGGTGGTGGCGCTCGGCGTGGCCTTCAGCTCCGTCGGGTTCGGCGCCGCTGACACCCCGGTGGGCGCAGCCGAGAGCTTTCAGCGGATCTCCGGGGAGGGCTCCTCCTGGGCCGCCGGTGCTATCGACGCCATGAAGGTGAACGTCAAGCAGTTCGGCATCACCGTTGACTACAACCCGAGCGGTTCGACGGCTGGCCGCAAGAACTTCCTGAACGGAACCGTCGACTTCGCGGCCTCGGACATCCCCTTCCAGTTCAAGCCCGAGGACAAGGTCTCTGCGCCCGAGGCTCCCAAGCCGGGGTCGTACGCGTACATGCCTGTGACGGCCGGCGGAACCTCCTTCATGTACAACCTGAAGATCAACGGCAAGCGGGTGACGAACCTGCGACTGTCGGGCGAGAACGTCACCAAGATCTTCACCGCGGCCATCACCAGCTGGGATGACCCGGCCCTCGCCGCCGACAACCCCGGCCTCACCCTGCCAAAGCGGCCGATCGTGCCGGTGGTCCGCTCGGACGGCTCGGGTTCCTCGGCCCAGTTCACCAGCTGGATGATCAGCCAGCACGGGGGTCTCTGGCGTGACTACTGCCAGCGCTCCGGACGCGGCCTCGACGCCTGCGGCCAGACCTCGTTCTACCCGACCGTCCCGAGCATGAAGGCCCAACTCGGCGACCTCGGCGTGGCCGGCTACGTGGCCCAGAACTTCGCCGAGGGCGCGATCGGCTACGTGAACTACTCCTACTCGCTGGGGGCCCGCTTCCCGGTGGCCAAGGTGCTGAACAAGGCAGGGTTCTACAACGAGCCCACCCCCGACAACGTGGCCGTGTCGCTGCTGAAGGCCGAGATCAACCAGGACCAGAGCTCGCCTGACTACCTCACTCAGCAGCTCGACGGGGTGTACAACGACAACGACGAGCGCAACTACCCCCTGTCGTCGTACTCGTATCTGATCCTGCCCACGGCGCTGCCCGAGCCGGGGCGGGGCCAGTTCAACGCCGCCAAGGGCAAGACGATGGGAGCGTTCTCGTACTACGCCATGTGCCAGGCCCAGGAGCAGTCGGCGTCGCTTGGTTACTCGCCGATGCCGATCAACCTGGTGAAGTCCAGCTTCGAACAGATCAAGAAGATCCCCGGCGTGGTCCAGCAGGAGATCGACGTCACCAAGTGCAAGAACCCCACGTTCTCGCCCGACGGCACCAACCTGCTGGCCAAGAACGCCAAGAGGCCCGAGGCCTGTGACAGGAAGGGCCCGCTGCAGTGCGCCGCAGGCACCGGCGGCGTGAAGTCCGAGTCGACCCCGGTGAAGGGGCCCGCCAACGGGAACCAGGCAACCGCTGCCGGGGGTGCTGGTGGTGGTGCTGGCGCCACGTCTGGGGCTGCTGGCGAGGGCGGTGACACTGCGGCGGCTCTCGGTGACGAGGCCACCACTGCGCCGATCTGCGACCCCGAGACCGGCGTGTGCACCGAGGCCACGGAGGGCGATTCCGATGTCGAGGCCAGGGACAGCACGGGTCGCCGCACCGCAGCCGAGCTCCAGGCCGCTGACCTGGCCGCCAGCCGCGGCTGGTCGGGGACCCAGACGCTGATACTCCTGGTCGTGCTCGTGACCATGGGCCTGCTGGTCGCACCCGGTGTCGCCTGGCGAGTGCTCTCCACGCGAGATCCTCGGTGATCGTCGCGCCCCGTGGGCCCGGCCTGGCGCGCGCTTGCCGAGCCGTGGCCGCCTCGCTGCTGGCCGCCGTGGCGCTCGGTGCCACCGTGCCGGGCACCGCAAGCGCCGCGGAGGTCATCCCAGGAAGCGCCGGGACGGACACTTCGGTGGCGCCCACGGCTTCGCAGACGACGGTGAGCGGGCGCGGCCGGTTCTCCGAGCTCAAGGTGTCGGTGAACCAGACCAGAAACCTGGCCAACCAGGCGATCTCGGTGACGTGGACGGGGGGGACGCCGACCACCGACTTCGGCGGGGGTGCCGGCACCATCGGGGAGCACTTCCTCCAGATGTTCCAGTGCTGGGGCGACGACGACGGCTCGAACCCCGACAACCCGGGGCCGCCTCCCGAGCAGTGCCAGCAGGGCGCCACCACCGGCACGTTCGAGGGGAGTGCCACCGGGCAGCTGTTTCAGGGGAACACCCTGACACGCGTCATCGCCCAGCGGGGAGACCCGGGCTTCGAGCCGCCGCCGTTCCCGCCGGATCAGGTCGGCTCGGTCTCCATGCCGTTCCGAGCGGTGGACGGGACAGTCGTGCCGCAGTGGCGGGATCCAGCGTTCAACCCGCAGCTGGGCGGAGGCAACTACTGGCTCAACCCCTACTTCAACATCGTCACGACCAATGAGATCGCCGGCGCCCGGACGGCGCCGAGCGGCAAGGGTGCCGATCTGTTCGAGGCCACCACCGGGCTCGAGTCGACCGGCCTCGGCTGCGGTCAGAAGGTGCAGAAGCTGGCTGACGGGTCGACGAAGGTCCCCAGGTGCTGGCTGGTGGTCGTGCCTCGTGGCCGTGCGGCAGACGAGAACGAGGGGGTGGCCATCTCCCCTCTGTTCGGTGTCGCCACCTCGCCGCTGGCAGCCAGGCCCTGGCGCAACCGCATCGCCATCCCCCTCGAGTTCAACTCGGTCGACTCGTCGTGCGCCCTGTCAGACGACCAGCGGCGCATCGTTGGGAGCGAGCTTGCCTCCCCGGCCGTCTCCAGCTGGCAACCCGCCCTGTGTGCCACAGAAGGGCTGTCGCCCTACGCCTACGGCGCGGTGAGCGACGGCCGGGCCCGAGAGCAGCTGACCAGCCCGGTGCCGGGCGGGCCGGGGATGACCGTGATCTCCCGGCCCCTCGACCCGACGTCGGTCGACCCCGCCGATCCGGTGGTGTACGCCCCCCTGACCCTGTCGGGCACGGTGATCGGCTTCAACGTCGAACGGCTGCCAAAGGTGATCTTCCCCGCCGGAGAGCAACCACCGGAGGCGGTGCTGGCCGCAGAGCGCGACCTCGCTGGTGTCCGGGTCGCCCAGATGAACCTGACCCCCCGCCTGGTGGCCAAGCTGCTCACCCAGTCCTACCGATCCCAGGTCGAGATCGCAGCCTCGAAGCCGGACTACCCCTGGTCTGTCAAGAACCCTCAGCACATGGTGGTCGATCCCGACTTCCTCCAGTTCAACCCGGAGTTCAGTGTCCTGCGGGCCGACAACAAGAACATGGGTGGCCTGGTCATGCCCGCCGCCAACTCGGACGCGGCCATGAACCTGTGGGAGTGGATCTTCTCCGACCCGGAGGCCCGCGCCTGGCTCGCCGGTGGGCCCGACGCCTGGGGGATGGCGATCAACCCCGTCTACAGCACCACCACGGGCACGTTCTTCGGTGAGACCCTGCCGGACGTCTATCCGAAGAACGACCCGTACTGCTACGAAAGCCCTGAGGTGGGGGCGCTCAAGGTGCTCCCGCCGCCCCTTTGCGCGCTGGACTGGATGCCCTACTCGGGAGGTCTGCGGGATGCCGCCCGTGCGACGCGAGCCGCCTCTGACGGAGCCCGGACCTCAGTGAACTCTTCACCGGCGAGTCCCTCCGAGGTCTACAAGCGCGACCCGCCCCAGGGCCTCGGGCAGCGAGCCATCCTGTCGATCACCGACACCGCCTCCGCCGCCCAGTACGGCGTGCAGGCGGCGCGCTTGAGTCGCGCCGGCGACAACGCTGCGGACCGAGGCTTCATCGCTCCGGACAAGGCCGGGCTCGCCGCCGGTGGGCAGGCGCTCGTGGCCAAGTCCGTTCCCGAGGTGCTCGAGCCGAGCCCATCCACCGCGCCGCC
>JBBQRO010000138.1:0-9237 GCA_038214685.1 Acidimicrobiales bacterium | reverse complement strand
CGTCGTTGTGTCGACCGGGGCGCAGCGAGCGACGCAGACCCTTGCCTGTTTCCTGGCCGGGCTCGGCCAAGCCGTGGAGGGAGGGGTGGTGGTGGAGGAGGGCCTGCGCTCCGAGGTGGAGGACCGCTGGAAGGCCGCGTTTCGAAAGGCCGGCAGCGGGGACCTTGACGCTCTTCGCACGGCGGAACCCGAGTTGTTCGAGCAGGACTCGGCACTGCTGGGCGCGGCCCTGCGCCGTGTCCTTGAACGCGTACCCGACGGAGCGCGCGTGCTGGCGGTTGGGCACAGCCCCACCAACGAGGCGGCGGTATTCGGCCTCACCGGCGAAATAGTCCCGCCGATGCCGAAGGGAGGCGGAGTGCGCGTCGTAGAAGAGGAAGGCGAGTTCAGAGTGGAGGTTCTGTAGTAGGCGTGGTGTCCCTCATCGCCGGCCCGTGAGACCCGGCGGGATGTCCCAGACCGCCGGCCGTGGGTCAAGGCCTACAGCGGGTGCAGCGCCCAGCCAGGCTCTCCGGCGCGGCAGCACTCGTGGTACGGAGTCGCCCATAACGTCGCCGGCACCGCCGGCGACCCCATCCGGAACTGAAGCTCCTATGGATGTCAAGCAGCATTTTGAGAGATTCCCTCCGGCAATGAGACGGAGGCCGGTTCGGCCGAAATCTTGCGAATCTCCCGGTAGAGCTCTCGGGCGACGTAGCGCTTGAGGCAGCGAATCACCTCGCGCTTCGACTTTCCTTCGGCGGTCCGCCTGGCCATGTAGGCCCGGGTGCGGTCGTCCCATGTGAGCCGGTTGAGCACGACGGTGAACAGAGCGCAGTTGGCCTGGCGGTCCCCGCCGCGGTTGAGGCGATGACGCTGGTTGCGGCCCGACGACGCGTCGATGGGCGATGCGCCGCACAGGGCCGCGAAGCTGGCCTCGGACAGGAGGCGCTCGGGATTGTCGCCGGCGGCGGCGAGCAGGGCGCCGGCGACCTCGGTGCCGACACCCTTGACCGCGACCAGACTCGGCGCGGCGATGGCGACGAGGCGACCGAGCTCGGTCCCCAGCGTGTCGATCTCGGCGTCGAGGGCGGACCACCGTCGGGACAGGCTGAGGAGGGCGAGCTTTGCTGCGCCGAGGGGCGTGGCCGCATCGGCGGGGCGCAGACGGGAGCACCGGGTGATGCGGACGGCAGTGGGCAGGGCGATGAGCTGGGCCCGCAGCTCCTCGGGGGCGGTGTCGATGACGCTGTGGATCTGGTTGGCGGCCTGGGTCCGGGCTTTCACGGCGCTACGGCGGGCCAGGCGTAGCAACCGAACGGCCTCGATCACGCCGTTGGTGGCCTTGGGGGTGCCGATCGCCTGCTCGGCCAGCACGGAGCGGGCCGCTGCCTCGGCGTCGGCCGGGTCAGACTTGCCCCGGCGCCGGCGCTGCTGGCGGTTGGGCCGGTTGACCTCGAGCACCTTCACGTCCTGGGCGGCGAGGTACCGGGCCAGACCGGCACCCCACGACCCGGTCCCCTCGACCCCAACGGCGGTGACGGTGCCGAAGCTGGCGAGCCAGCCCAGCAGGGCGCGGTAGCCGGCGGTGGTGGTCGGGAACGATTGGGTGCCGAGGAGACGGCCGACGCCGTCGAGGGCGGCGGCCACGTGGAGGTCCTTGTGGGTGTCGACGCCGCCGGTGATCGAAGCTGGGAGATCTGCCATGGTGGTGGGGCTGTTCCTTTCGTGAGAAGGGACGGCACGCACAGCCGAGCGGCGGACAGGACAGTGACGGGGCTTCTAGGACAAGCTCCTATCAGGTCACGTTCGCCCAACTGGTTGTGCCAGAGCAGGGCCTCGCTCACCCGGCCGAACGATTCATTATCAAGACATTCCCCGAAGGAAGTCGGCCGGATGCTGAGTCAGACCGGGTGAGCGAGGCCCTGCTCATTTTCCTAGCCGGGGATCGGTGCCGGCAGGGGGATGGTCACGAACTGATTATCACTGCCGGATGTCGGGTCGTATCCCCAGGCGGCGGTCGTCCGGAAATGCCAGGACACGGAATATTGCACTTGTCGGGACAGGTCGACGGCAGCGCCGGCGCGACGTGCCGCAAGCCGGCGGGGATGCGTATGTGGGGACCGTTCGGCTGGTGCCGATGACCGGAGGGGAGTGCCCGCGCGAGATCCGGGCCACCCTACGGGGCGCCCTCCCACGTCCCGGGCGACTCCTCGTCCATCTCCGCTGCCGCAGCCGGGTCCCCGAGGTAAAGTCGCTCGGCCGCCGCCCGGCGGGCCCGGTCGCCTCGACGGTCATATCTCGACGTGGTGGCAGGGGAGGCGTGGCCGAGCAGCTGTTGCACGGCGGGGAGATCGGCGCCGGCGTCGAGCAGGTCGCCGGCGTAGGTGCGGCGAAGGTCATGCGGTGACATGGCGGCCAGGCCGGCGGCCGCCCGGCGCCGTCCAAGCAACTGGCGGATGGCCTCGCCGGTCATGACTTGGGCGCGGAGCGCTCCGTCGCGGTGGATCGGGCAGAAGAACGGGCCAGGGCTGTCGCCTCGCAGCTCTAGCCAGGCCTCGAGGAACGGTCCGACGGTGGGGGAGAGGGGCACGAGGCGCTCCTTGCCCCCCTTGCCGATGACGCGCAGCGCCGGCGGGTCGACATCGACATCGGCGAGGTGCAGCGCCGCAAGCTCGCCCCGCCGAAGCCCCGACAGGTAGGCCATGGCAATCACCGCAGCGTCGCGGATGCCGGCCGGTCGGTCGTCGGCGTCGCAGGTCTCCAACAGGGCGTCGAGCTCGTCCTGAGCGACGTCACGGCCGGCGGGGAGACGGCTCCCGGCGATCGGGCGGAGGTCGACGGCGCGCAGGTAGTCGTCGGTGGTCATCATCTCCATGCGCCAGGCCATCTTCAGTGCCCCTCGCAGAGCGGCCAGGTGCTTGTTGGCCGTGGCCGGGGCGTAGCGGCCCTCGCGGACCGCCCGACCCAGGGCCGCCCGCAACGCGGTGGTGTGGCTGAAGCGCAGGCTGGCCCAGGGAAAGGTGTCCATGTCGGCGCCGCCGCCGGACAGCCAGCCGGCGATGGCCTCCAGGCACGCGGTCATCGTCCGCTGCCCAGCCCCGGCCAATCCGGCGGCGTAGACCCGGGCCGGAACCCGACCCCAATCGGGCGCCAATGCCCCGTCGGCCGTCCTGCGCAGCGGCACCGCCACGGCCCCCATCTTTTCGACCTCGACGATCACAGCCATGGCGTCGCTGCGGTTCGAACGACCCTCCAGACCCACGAAAGGGGACTCTACTTGTGAGAACTGCACTTCTCCAAGCTTGTTTTGGCGGCAGGGGAGTGCGGTCGAACGAACCGAACCGCTATGATGCGAACGTGGACGAGTAGACTGAGCCCGGAGCTGGCATCTCGGTGTGCGCCCTGGCCGGATGCGAGATGGCCATTGAGCAACCACTGCGGGGGGGCAGGCGCCGTCTGTACTGCTCCAACGCCCACCGGGCCGAGGCGGGCCGGCGCCGGCTGGCCGAGGCCCCCGACCCCGCTGCGGCCGATGTCGTCGACTCTCTGCTCGATCAGCTCGACACCGTCGTGGGTGGACTGCGCCGCCACCACGGCGAATTGCGTTCGATCGATCCCGCCCGTCAGGCCGTGGAAGTCGCCCGCATCCGAGCCGATGCCACCCAGCAGGTTCTGGCTGCCCAGCAGCATGCCGCCGCGACCGCCGAGGAGGCCGTTCGGACCGGCGAGGAGCTAGCGGCGGTGCGCCTGGCCTGGCAGGCGCAGCGGGCCGACCTGGAAGCCGACCTCACGGCTGCCTGGGCCGAGGCGGCCACCGCTGGCGAGGTTGCCGCCTCGGGAAAGACCGCATTGGACGAGGCGACGGCCGCCCACCGCGCCGAGCTGGGAAGCCGCGATGCCGCCGCGGCCAGGGCCGCCGCCGTCCACGAGGCCGAGGTCGCTGGCCTCGCTCAGGAGCTCGAGCGGGTCCGCACGGCGGCGGCCGCATCCTCCGCCCAAGCCGAAGAAGCAGACCGGAGGGCGGTGCAGAGCGATGAGGCGGCGCGCCGGGAGGCCGAACGCTCCACGGGCGCGGAAGGCGAGGCCGTCCGCCTGCGGGCAGATCTGGCCGCCGCCCGAGTCGGTACCCAGACGGCGATCGCGCGGGCGGAGGCGGCCGAGGCGCTGGCGGCCCAGACCCGGGCCGACCTGGCCGCCGAGCGCGATCGGCACGACCTGGGGCTGGCCGAGCTGCGCGGCCAACTCGCCCAGCTGCTGGCGCTCCAGTCTCGGCCAAGGCGCTCAACGAAGACGGTTGGCACCAGCGCCGACACGGCTGGCGGGGTCGATAGGGCGACAGACAGCGGGTGACGCCGACCGACGCTGCCGATCCCACACTCAAGACCCGGTGCCGGACGAGGGGCGGCAGGACGACTTCATCCATCGAGATCGCCCGCCAACTCGCGAGAACACCCCTTCTCGCGAATTGGGAGCCTGGTCGTTCAGGCCGAACGCGGGGTGGCCTGGCTGAGGGCTGCCATCACCTCGCGCAAACGGGCGAAGCTGGCCTGGGTGTACTCGGTGGCCTCGTAGCGCTGCACCTGCTGTTCGGGGATGCCCAGGCGCTCGGCCAGGTCCCGCTGCGTGAGCCCCGCCGCGATCCGGGCCCGGATGAGTGCGGTGGGCAGGTCCTCGTAGGAGGCCAGCTCAGGGGCCGGTACCTGCCCGGCCCGCAGGGCGTCGTAGTCGCCGAGCTGGGCCCGCAGGTCATCAAGCTGGCCATGGAGCGCATCGAGCTCCACCTGGCGCAGGCGGGGATGCTCGCCCGGGCCGGCGGGGCGACGCTCCCGTTCCACCAGCGCGGCCTCGAACCGGGCGGCCTGGGTCCTGGTGATGCGGTACTGGCGCTCATTGGTGATCACGACAACCTCCTGAGGTCCACGGCCACGATGCCCTTGGGTCCGCCCGTGTCGCGATCGACCTGGAAGAACTCCAAGAACGGGGGCACACTCCCGGCCTGGGCGACGTTGGGGAACAGCTCCCCGCCATAGCGGGCCTTCTGGGCGGTGCGGGGATGCGCCAGGTCCAACAGCACCGGGTCGAGGGCGTCGAGATCGACTCCGTCGGGATCCCAGCAGGCATCGAAGTCGTTGGCTCGCTCCTTGTCGGTGACGAAGCTCCCGTCGATGTAGGCCGTCCGACAGCCGGCTTCGGCCAGAGCCACCAGGGCGGCACGGAGCCCGACCAGCAGATCCTGGCGATGGTCGTTGGTCCCAAAGCGCTCCCCGATCTCCCCCCAGTCAGCCCAGTAATCCCCGGCGGAAGGAGCCCCTCCCCCCATGGCGGGATCACGACACAACGTTATCACTGGGTCCGCCAGACAGCCCAGATCCCTACGGGGAGACGAGGGCAGTCAAGCGGGGTGGGCTTGACGGCCCGGGTCAGCTCCACGCCACCATGGATCGAGAAGCCCGCCAAGGGGCTTCTTGGGAGCGCCTTGGCGGGCGGGTGGCACGCCGGCTGAACGTTCCTGACCCCTGTTTCTTACAGTTATCGGGGGTCAGGATCGGGGCGAGGGGTGCGGGCTAACGAGCCACCGCCCTGGCCGCCATCCCGCCTACTTGTCGGTTGGTGCCACGCTCCTTAACGTCACCCCTAGTTGCGCACCTCGATCCAGTCCAGGTAGTCCACGCAGGCCCGGTGCACGCCGTGGGCATCGGCGGCGTCGCCGGGGAAGGGCCGGGCCCGGTGTGTTGCCGAGGTGTTCAACGTCTCGGCCGACCACCTGCTCTTCGACGACGTGCCCCGCCGGCCCCTGCACGCGGCCGAGGACGCCATGGGCGACCGCCTGGCCGTCATCGGCGAGCTGTCGCCTGACGACCTGTCCTCGCTGCTCAACGTGGTCGACGGCTTGGTGGCCAAGAGCCGGCTCCGGGCCATGGCCGGCGACCTGGGGTGACTCCCCGCAACCCGAATTGCCATCACGCCTCGGTCACTTCTATATCTATCTAGAAGGGTTAATCCTCAGCATTTCGGCCAACTCGGCTGCGGTCGCTGCCCCGGACACCGGCGCCAGCCGTACCTGTCGGCCGTCGATGTCGATGGTCACCGCTGCCGGATTGGTGGTCGAGGCGGCGAGTGGAAAGGACTCTCGTTGCCAGTGACGGACTACGTTGCGAACAGTCCAGCCCGATAGTGACCCCTCAACTTTTAGAAAATAAACCTGGTCGGCTGTCACCGTCGGAGCGACGCGTGCTTGCAAGGCCCCAAACGACTGAGATGACAGTGAGGATGAGAAGCAGACCGCCCAGCGTTGGAAGAAATGGGTTGGTCACCAGAGCCGCACCGAGGAGCACCTGGGAGATACCGAGTCGGAGTTGAAGATCAGATCGTCCTCGAACACTCCTGATTCTGAGGGCGCCCCTGACTACTATGAGCGCACCGAGGATGACTAGGAACCACTTCATCCGATGGCACAGGCGGTCGCCGCCCAGGCTCCGAGTACGACCCAGTTCGAACGAGCAGCGATCGCAGCAGCTGAATGTGCGCCTGCACGAAGAGCGTGCATCTCGCCCAGTTCTGCGAGGCCGCTAAAACTGGCGAAGCCAGCATTCCCGGCCCCAAGCGTGTCGAGGCCCCGTGCACACCGACGCGCTGCTGCGGCGACAGCTTTACCAGTGGCGCGCCCCGCGTCGACGATGTCTTCGGCTGCCTCATCCGCAGCGCGAGCTGCCTTGCACCAGCGGCTCTGGTAGTGACCAGTGTGGCTCACCGTCTTCTTCTCACCAGTCTCCTTGTCGATGATCGTCTTGGTCCTCGCACAGTGCAGTCCATCCAGGTCCACATTGTTGATGGGATCGCCGCACGCATAGTCGTACGCGTTGCAGGACCCCCCCTCCACGGGATCAACTTGGGTGAAGCGGCCCAATGTGGGGTCCGAGCGGGCCCCGCGTCGTCGAGCGCGTGTGGGCCAGGGTCGTCGTACACGACGGGGTGGGGTCGTAGACGATCGGAAGACGACGAACGGGCGTCCAAGGGGCTTCACGTCGTGGTTCGGGCTCGGGATCACGGTCCGAAGTGGTCCGGCCCACCTTTGCGCAGCCCAAACCACAACGATGCTCCAGATATGGTGAAGATTAGTCCGCCTATAAGGATGGCACCGACCTCCAATGTGAGGATTCCAGACACCAGTATGGCCAGGCCACCTACAAGGGCGACCGACCCTCGAATAATCACAACGTGTACGCGCGGTTAGCGCTCCTATATGCCCCCTTGGCGACATCATATCCCCCACTGGCGATATCCACACCGAGTGCAACGTTGTCTACCAGTTGCCTATCTGCACCCGCGTCCTTGGCTGCCTGGGCAAATACGCCAAAGCCGCATCCGGTGCCGAAGCCGGAGATTGCGCCTGGTACCCCCGAAAACGCTCCGGTCGCTGCTCCCTGGAAACCGTTAGTCCAACACTCTCTGAAGTATGTTGAGGCGTCAGCGTTCTCAACCAACCGCTTTGTTGATCGGGCGACGCTCCGGCATATCTCTCTGGTCTTTGTCTCGTATTCTCCGGTCTTCGCATTGAGGCGTTGCTCCTCCACGCGACGCGCCACACCAGTCAGACAACGAGTTCCGTCCAAGTCGGAGTTATTTACCGGGTCCCCGCACACGTAGTCGTAGTCGTTGCACGACCCGCCCTCCACGGGGTCTACTTGCGTGAACCGACCAAGAGCGGGGTCATAGTACCGGGCGCCCATCTTGTACAGCCCGGTCGCGTCCAGGTAGCTGCCGTTCCACCGCCAGGGGTTGGGAGGAAGCGAGCCGCTCAGTGCAGCGGCCGTGGCGTGGTCACCGTAGGGGTCGTAGGTATACGCCGCCCGTTGGACGCCGGTGACGGCGTCGACCAGGGCGATGACCGAGCCTTGGCCGTCGCGCACGTAGTAGAAGTCCCCGACCGGCGTGCGCTCGGCGATGAGGGCACCACCGGGGCCCCGGATGTAGGAGGTGGTGGCCCCGGCCGTGGTCTCGGTCATCAGGCCGAGCATGCCGTGGACGGCCGAGGTCGGCCCCGCCACGGTCCGCTCTGCCTGGCCACCGCCGGCGTAGGTATAGGCGGTGGCGCTGCCGCCGGCGGGGGTGATGGAGGTGGTCTGGCCGATCCCGGTGTAGGCGAGATTGGACAGGCTGCCGCCGGCGGTGAGGCCACCGTCGGCGTTGTAGGCGAACCCGGCGTCGGTCAACTGGTCGCCGCTGTTGACGCTATGGGCGCCCTCGGGTCCGCTCGTGCGGTTCGTGCGCTCGTCGTAGCCGTAGGTGTAGCTCGGGCCTCCGGAGGTGGCGGCGTTGGTCAGCCGCCCGGCGGGGTCATAGGCATAGGTCGTGGTCTGGTCGGTCAGCACGTCGGTGACGGCGTGGCGGATGTTCGTCGCCGTCCCGGTCTGGGGATTGGCGCACACCGATCCCGCCGGCACCGGGGACCGGTAGTAGTAGCAGAGGTCGGAGACCCGGTTGGCATCGGCGTCCGAGGACGCCCGGGTGGTCTTCAGGGTGAGGAGCTGGCTGTCGGCGTCGTAGGTGGCTTTGGTGTGGGTGGCGAAGCTCGACGGCGGGATGACGGTGTCGCCGAGGTAGGCGATGTTCGCCCCGGTGTTGTACCAGCTGTCGGTGCGCCGGCCCATGGTGTCGTAGGCGAAGACGTCCTTGCGGCCGACGGTTTCGCCGGGCGCCACGGGCTCATCCACCTGGTCGAGGCGGTTGACCTTGTCGTAGGAGTAGGTGGTGGTGCCGGCCGGGTCGGTGGCGGTGGCGAGGTTGCCGGCGCGGTCCCAGGTGTAACTCAGGTTGCCCGCCGGGGAGCTCTTGGTCTTGGGGCGGTTGGCCTCGTCGTAGGTGTAGGAGGTGGTCCCCGTCGAGTCGGCCCGGCTCTTCAGGTTGCCTCCGGCGAAGTAGTCATAGGTGATGGTCGGCGTCGTGTCGCTGTGGGTCTCGGTCCTCACCTTGTCCAGCTTGTCGTAGGTGAAGGTCGTCGTCACCCCCATGGCGGAGGTGGAGGTCTTCAGGCGCCCGAAGCCGTCGTAGGTGGCGGCGGTGGCGGCCAGGGAGCTGCCCGTGGGCGGGGTGACCGCGCTCAGCTGGGCGTTGGTGTAGGCGTAGGTCGTCGGGTTGGCCGCCTGGCCGGGTGCGGCCGACTCCTTCACCGTCCCGTCGGCATTGCGCAGGACCGAGGCCATCCCCACCACCGGGGCGGTGACGGAGGAGAGGTTGCCCTTGGGGTCATAGCCG
>JBBQRO010000137.1:0-9251 GCA_038214685.1 Acidimicrobiales bacterium | reverse complement strand
GGGGTGGCGACGGCGAACCGATGTCTGCGCGGGGCGGCCCGAATGACGGCCCGAGTGGCGGCCCGGCTGCGCCTCGCAGGCCGAGTAGGCCAAGGAGGCCCGATCCGGGCGACGTCAGGCCGAGCCAGCCCTCGCCGACCCAGACAGGTGGCCCGGCTGCCACACCGACCGCCACACGCCCACCTTCGAGCGATCCCAAGCAGGCGCGCGCCGACCGATCCGCCGCCAACAAAGCGGCATACCCTGAGAAGCAGGAGCGCGAGCGCACCGAGCGCGCCGCTGCCCGTGAAGCCGCTAAGGCCCAAGGTCCTGCTGCGACGCCCAGGCCACCGCGTCCAGCAGCGCCTGGCGCACCCGACCCCGCGCCCGCGCCTGAGCCAGCCCCGCAGGGCTCCGTTCCGCCGACCCCGACTGAGCCTGTAAAGACAGCCCGGCAGAGGAAGCAAGTCGAGCGCCGCGCGAGGATGGCGGCAGGCGGCGACGGCCAGGCTCCTCCGCGCCCGAGGCGAGGGTCTGGCCAGGTCGTCGTCAACCAGACCCCGCACCTGGACCGTGGCGTCAACCCGGACTACGTGGAGCCCGAGGGCGGCCGGGTCACCCTTGGCAATGTCCGGGGCGGATCCGTCCAGGATGAGCTCAAGGGTGACGAACGAAAGGCGTTTGTCGACCAGCAGCGGGCTCGATCCACCCCCGCCATCCACTGGGCTCCGCTGCCTGACGAGCCATCCCCGCGCGCGGGCACCGACGTGATCCGACGCCAGCTGGAGTGGATCTCGTCCGAGGATCGCCGCCGTAAGTCGGAGGAGCGCCAGGCAAGCCCAGACGCCCAGGCCATGCGCGGGCACGTCGCGACCAACTTCGAGACGCTGGATCCGGATCTGCACGCGCTGTTCCAGATGATCAACACGCCGGGGTACACGGGCTCGTACGAGGAGTTCCTGGATGCGGCCGAGTCCGGGAGTAAGGCGTACCACAAGAGCTTCCACGGGATGGACAAGCGCACCCGGAAGCAGCGCGGCATTGCGCGTGGCTACAAGAAGGGCGACATCAACGAGGTCGACCCCGAGACCCTGATGAAGGACGCCGCCCTGTCGGCGACTCGGCAGTTTGCCCTCACCCAGATGGACCCCAACTACGTCGTCCGGGGCGGCGACAACAAGGGCCGTGGCAAGGGCGGCAAGCCCGGCAAGATCGGCGGTCGAGACGCTGGGCGGTCATTCTCGGAGACGATCCAGCCCGAGGTTGTGGACGAGATCATGGAACGCCGCCGGATTGGCGGCAAGGGCAATGGCTGGGCAACGCTCAAGCGCAAGTTCCCCAGGACTGACGTCGCGGCGGCTCAGGCTCGGATCAACGCTAACAACCCCAAGCCGCACTCCGAGAGGGAAGACCAGGACCCCAACCGCGTCAACGCCAGTGTCGGCGAGGAGACGGTGGTCGGCGATCGCCTGCGCACCACCAGGCGGCACGTCGGCGATCGTGACCCTGCGATCAAGGCCGGGGGCGGCCAAGGGATGTTCGAGAGGACCAGCGCCAAGAACGATGGCGGGTCCGGCCCGCCCGATCCGAACAAGACAGTCTTCGACGGGACGACATCTGACCCACGCTACGCTCTCCCTCGCCCAGGCAACAAGGCGGACCGGATCCAGAAACAGTGGGACGCACGGAAGGCCGCCCGAGCCCAGGGCCTGCCGTCGGATCGCGCATCGCTGGAGCGAGCACGATTGGATGAGGACATTCGGCGGATGCGGGTTCGTCCCCGCGGCTTTGCCGAGGGCGGTCTGATCGACCACTACGTCGATGGCGGCAAGTTCTCTAACGACTACATGAAGGGCCTGTACGGGCGGGAGATCGGGCACAAGTTCGATGCGCCCGAAGGCCACGTCAACGCTGCGACGACGAACAGCACGGCCTGGAAGAAGGCTCGCAAAGAGACCCTGCGTGCGATGCCGTTCTGCGCCCACTGCGGCATCAGCATGGCGGAAGCGCGGAAGCGCGGCATCAAGATGACGGCCGACAAGGTCGTGCCGCAGTCCCAGGGTGGCGACCCGTGGGATCCAACCAACCGCCAGACGCTGTGTGAGCGCTGCCAGGGGCGCAAGTCCGGGTTCGATGTCGAGCCCGACGAGCGCTGGGAACACGCGCGCCCGAATATCGCTTCTCACGCCTCGCTCCAGGAGGAGGGGGAGTTCCTGCCTCGCGGCAAGTTCTTCGGCTCCAAGACTCTGGGCGACATTCGCGCCCGCATGAAGAAGCGCGCCGAGGGCGGTCTGATCGACCACTACGCCGAGGCTGGGCTCCTGGGGGCCGGTACGAAGATCGCTGGGCTACTCGGCCCTGGCCTCGAACGGCCACTCATGGCCGAGCTATACCGCGGGTCGTACCGCCCGACCAGCACCGACCGGCTCAAGACGCGCAGTGGCGGGGAAGGGTACGACAAGGGTTCCACCCCCGAGGAGGCTGAGTCCGTAGAGAGCCTGGTGGGCACAGGGAAGTACCGTCGGAGCCTAGTTGGCTCTCACCGTAGCGACGCGCTCACCGGCTCCCCGGGGAGTATCTGGGATCTCATCGCTAGAGGGGCCCCCCCCGCATACGACCGCCGTAGCCGTGACTCGCCGCTCGTCCGCCGCGACGCCAAGCGGACCCGGTACGGACCAGGCGTCTACCTGACACGCGACCCCGCGTACGCCGCCTCCTACGGTCCTCACCTCGAAGGGGCCTGGGCTCGAGAGAGCGACCTCCAGCCCTTCTACGACGTTCACGATGTCCACGGCTTCATCGGTAAGCACCTGCAACCCGTTGTCGGACATAGCAGGGCGGCAGGAGTTCACGATCTCGTTGATGAGAATGAGAGCCATCGGCCCGCATCGAGCGGCGACGACGAGGCGGTCAGGTGGAACGACAACGCGGCCGGATCCTCGCTCCTCAATCAGATCCACGCATGGTCGGGTGGGAGGAAGGCTGGCCTTCGCCTTAGGCCCGGGCGGGTCGATATCGAAGACGAGGACATGGCCGAGGCGCTCATGCGCGCCGGGAAGTCAGCGTTCGACTTCGAGACGATCGAGGGCGATCTACAGACCCTGTTCAAGAACCCGAAGGCGATCTGGCCAGCATCAACCAAGCACCTGCGGGGTGCTCGCTACGGCTACGCCGAGGGCGGCCGGGTCAAGCACGGCGGCCTGCTGAACGGGAATGGGATCGCCAACGTCACCGAGGTCGGGGAGCGCGGGCGCGAGCTGATCGTCACCGGGACGAATGGCGAGTCCGAGGTCATCCCGACGCACAAGGTCGAGTCATTCAGGGCAGCCTGGATGCAGTCCGGCCAATCCCCGGCTGGCCTTGCTGAGGGCGGAGCGGCTCCCTATGGCCGAGGGATCTGGGCTCGCGGGGTGGGCGGGACCTCACTGGGCGGGCGCATGGCATCGGCCTCGGCAAAGGCGGTCGCAGGGGGCACGGCTACCGCCACGGCCGGAGTGCAGCGTGTCGCGGTCGTCAACTTCCCGCCGTTCCTCTCGAACGCCCAGAACTTCGCCAAGGGCCTGGGCGACGACGCCAATCCTGACCCGCGTCGGCCTGGCGCAAGGAGCGACACGGACACGGGCACGAGGCGTCCCGGCCCCGGCACGACCACGGACGCACCAGACGCGGAGGGGACGCGGCCTGAGCCCGGCGCGAAGAACTTTGAGGCCCGCGCAGACGCGCGACGAGAGGCCCGGCGCGAGAACCAGGACTTCGCAGAGCGCATCCTGAAAGCTCGCCAGGCGTCGTCCGAGTCGCTCCAGCAGGCCCCGTCGCGAGCCCTGTCAGTGGCGTTCGCGCAGATCGCCCAGTCGCTCGTGGGTGGACGGGCGGGTATCCGAGCGCGAGCCAGTGACGCGGCACAGGCATCTGGCATCGCCACCGAGGAGCTCGGCTACCTCGACTCGCTCAAGGAGAAGCGCAACCAGGCCCGGATCGAGATCAGGGACATCGACAACGACGTCTCAGACGCCGAGAACCCAGCCGCTACGAGGGCCGACCGAGAGAAGACGATCGCTCGCCTCGAGCCTGCCATCACCAAGCAGACGGGAGTCCTCGAGGAGGCTACGGTCGAGGCCGAGCGGCGGTCGAGCTCGGTGCTGTCCAAGAAACAGCTGGTTCGAGCGCAGGCCGCGGGCCTTGGCGGCATCCTGGCCGGTGGCGCGGCGTTCAACCTGGCCATCAACGCCACGAGCACAGCGGCTGCTGCGGCTGCTGCTGCCCTCGACCCGTTCATCCAGAGCATGTTCGGCTTCCCGGCCGCCATCGAGCGATCGACGACCGCCGTCCGTGATGCGATCACCGGCATGGGGGGCCAGGCCGAAGCCGGTGCTGCGGCAGCGCTGGCGCCGTCAGGCGTGTCGGCCCGCTTCCTGGACGCTCAGGGCGGAGCGCTCATCCAGACCGGCGTCAACCGGGCCGCCCAGCAGGCGTCCGCCCAGGCCCTTGACATCACCCGCGCCAACGCTGGTCTCGGCGATCAGTCGCGCGGTCTGTACGAAGGCACGGGCGGTCTCTTGGGCTCGAACGTGCTGACTGAGGTCTTCGGCGGCCAGTCGGGCGTCATGCAGGACGTTGCGAAGCAACTCAAGGTGAACGCACCGGGGAACGTCGAAAGCGCCGCAATGCTGCCGTCACCCCAGTCTACCTACGCGAACGGAATGATCGAAGTCAACGGTCAGCTGGTGCCTTTGCCGCCTGGTGCCACACCTCCGACGGTATCGCCAGGGCAGGCTAACGCTGGCGGGTTGACCGAGATCCACGGTGGCCAGTTAGTGCCGTTGGCGGGCGACCGCCCGGGGGGGAGTCCTTCCGACGCCGCGCGCATGGCTGCGCAGACGCAAGTCGTCGACGACTTGAACGAGAACTTCACGGCCGCAGCCTCTCTGACGGGGAACCTGGGAGCGGCGTTCAAGTTCCTCACCGAGGAGACCGCTGGAAGCGCGGAGGCGCTCAAGACACACCAGGATGCGATGCTCAAGGCCGCTGATGAGATCGGCCCAGAGGCCCGAACGCGTGCGCAGGACTACATCGAAGCGGGCACTGCGATCGTTGGCCCAGATGGCCGATCGCTGGAAGGGCGCGACTTCGAGGCGGCGTCCGAGCAGCAAGCTCGGGGCCAGCTGATCCAGGACCCGGCCCTCCTGCTCCGCGCCCGCGCCCCGCAGCGCCAAGCCCAGCTGTTCGGCATCAACTCCCAGGCTGAGTTCGCCCGGCGCGAGGACGTCCCGGCAGCCGCAGCCCTTCGGCGCCTGGCCAACCCGCCTGTCCGCTACGGCACGACGTTCAGCCAGGTCAGCGAGAACGACGGGCTGGGCGACACGGAGGCGGGCAAAGAGACGGCCCAGAACCTCACGAAGTACCTGGCCCTGGCTACGACAGCCCAGAAGCAGGGGATCGACTACCAGAAGCGCGGCATCGACGCGATGGAGAACATCGTCTCCCGGGTCGACAACCCGACCTTCGCTGGCGGCATGGGGCTCGTCGAGTCCGGCGGAAAGGGCCAGGAGCGGGTCGGCAGGGGCCCTGGGCCTGCTCTGACGCGGTTCCGCGAGGTCACCTCGGAGATCGGCACCATCGGCCAGGAGATCGCCGACATCACGGGCAACCTCAACATGCGCCAGACCAACCTCCAGGTGAAGGAGTACAACAACCAGATCCGGATCTCCCAACGCTCGCTGATGGATGCCAAGGGCCTGTGGGCGGCGATCAACGGGAGCGCAGGTAAGGGCGTCGGCTTCCTCCAGGGCCAGAACATGCTGCTGGACCGCCGGAACCAGCTCCTGTCGCGCCAGTCCCAGAAGCTGTCCTTCAAGAGCGAGGACATCGGCTTCAAGCAGTCCGACCTCCAGTTCAAGGCCCAGCAGATGCAGTTCGAGCTGAGCCAGCGCCAGATCAACTTCCAGACCGCGGTGGCCGGGTTCTCGGCACCTGGCCTCACCCCGGAGGAACGCGCGGCCCGGATCAACGAGGCCAAGATCGAGGCCGAGTACGCCCAGGAGCAGCTCGACCTTCAGATCGAGATCGCCCAGATGGCCCGGGAGCAGCTCAAGATCGCCAAGGAACAACAGGGCATCAACAAGGAGCAGTTCGGCAACACGAACACCCAGCAGGACAACCAGTGGGCGATCAATGTCGAGGAGGCGCGCCGGTCCATCACCGACCTCGAGGCCCAGCTCGCCATCGCGTTCGAGGGTCGAGCCCTCGTCATCGACCAGGCCGCGGCCGAGGAGACGATCGCGTTCCTCCAGAAGCGCCTCGAGGAACTGTCTGACGAAGCTCAGACCTACCTCGATCACGGCAAGGCGATCCGGGGCGTGTTCGCTGGCGAGCTAGCTGACATGATGGCGGCCACGGGCCAGGGGTTCCAGGACCTCGTGGGCCACGTGCAGAGCGCCTGGCAGCAGGCGTTCAAGGGCGCCACGCAGTTCGTCACGAGCCTCAACGCCTTCGTTACCGGCGGCCCCGACGTGAACCAGGCAACGGGCTTCAACATGAACCGACAGGCTGCTGGTGGCATCTACAACGTCAACACGGCCACGAGCTTCACCGCTGGTGAGGCCGGGAACGAGCAGGTCATCGTCCTGCGCAACCCCAAGTCCGGCATGACCTCGGGCTTCGGCGGTGGCGGCGGCGGGATGCAGGTCAACGTCGGCGGGATCACCGTCGTCCTCCAGGGCTCCGGGGCCACCGAAGATGATGCCGAGATGCTGGCCACCCTGGTCGAACGGAAGCTCAGCCGCAAGCTGGCCATGATGGGAGCGAACTGATGACGCTGTTGTTCTGTGACAGCTTCGACCACTACACGACCGTGACACAGAAGTGGGACTCCGTCGGTTCCGGAGGAGCGGCGATCAGTTCCGGTAACGGGCGCAACGGTACGTCCAGCGGGCGCGCGACTAACTTGGATGGTGGGTTCAGGAGCAATAGCGTCGGGGCTAAGTCGACGCTTATTCTTGGCGTGGCCTTCAGATACCCCGCGGGCTATTCCTCAAGCGAGTTCGTCTTGCTGTCATTCCGCGATGGAGCCTCCGCGCAGTGCGACCTTCGCCTTACCCCTGCTAGAACGCTAAAGATCACCCGGGCCGGAACGGCCCTCGGCACAGGTTCGGCCGTACTCTCGCCGGACGTGTTTTATTACATCGAGTTCAAGGTCACGTTTCATGGATCGACCGGAGTCGCCCACGTCCGAGTGAATGGGGTCACAGATCAGAGCCTAACGTCTCAGAACACCCAAGCGACAGCCAACCCCTCCGCCGACTCCTTCACGTTGATGACGATCACTGGCGGAGGAGCTGGAAATACCGACTTCGACGATCTGTACGTGTGCGACGCGCTCGGCTCGACCAACAATGACTTTTTGGGCGACGTCCGAGTGCAGGCCATCTTGCCCAACGGCAACGGCAACAGCAGCCAGCTCGTGGGATCGGATGCCAACTCGACTGACAACTACCTGCTCGTCGACGAGGCCGCTCCGGCGACTGCTGACTACGTCGAGTCGTCCACGGTCGGCGATAAGGACACGTATGCGTTCGGCGACCTGACCCCGACCACCGGCACGGTCTACGGCGTACAGGTCCTGCCGTACGCAGCCAAGACGGACGCTGGGGTGCGGTCCATCGCCAGCGTGGCGCGGCTGTCGGGCACCGAGGTCGACAGCGCGGACAAGGTGCTCTCGACCTCGTATCAGTACCTGCCAGACATCCGGGAGACCAAGCCCGGCGGCGGAGCGTGGACGATCTCCGACGTCAACAGCGCAGAGTTCGGCGTGAAGATAGTTTTGTAGTGGTGGAAAGTGTTAGCATGACGAGGTGGCAGCTCTCGGGGCTCCTGCACAGGTCGCTCGTTTCTGGGCCAAGGTGGACCGAAGCGGCGAGTGCTGGCTGTGGACTCACGCCATGCAGCGCGCAGGGTACGGCGTCGCCCGTGTCGACCACGTTGCTTGGCCGGTGCATCGACTCTCGTGGGTGATGTCGCATGGGGTCATCCCGAACGGTCTGTGGGTCCTGCACCGCTGTGATAATCCACCATGCGTTCGCCCTAGCCATCTGTTCCTCGGCACCCAGTCGGACAACATGCGAGACATGGCTCGCAAGGGCCGCAATCCGGTCCAGCGAACGGCTGCTCACACGGCTCGGATGCGGGCGGCCATACGCGATGAGAACAGGCCTCGCGGGTCAGCGAATGCGCGGGCCCGACTCACCGATGCAGGCGTCCGCGAAATCCGACGGTTGCGTTCGACGGGCCTCAGTCAGCAGGCTATCGGTGAACGTATCGGCGTCAGCCAGTCGGCTGTCTCCCACGTCCTTCGAGGCAAAACCTGGGGTCACATCGACAGGTAGTGCCTAATGGCGAACGATCGAGTAGCCCAGCTTCCGGTCGAGGTCGTCCTCCTCCCGACTGACGGCAAGGCGCGCGCGGCCCAGCTTCCGGTCGAGGTCGTCCTCCTCCCGACTGACGGCAAGGCGCGCGCGGCCCAGCTCGTGGTCGAGGCGGTCATCCAGATCCCGCCGCCCGGGTTCGTCGACGCGGAGCTGGCGGCCGCCGGAGCGGGCACGCTGGCGATCGGCGGACAGATCGCCCTGCCTGGCGCCCTAGCGGTTGCTGGCACGGGCTCGCTGGAGATCGCGGGCAACACGGACGACTTCAGCGGCCTCGAGCCTGGCGGCACTGGCTTATTCGAGCAGAGTGCCGGGCTCCTGATCTCCGGGGCCCTGGCAGTCGACGGAGTCGGCACGCTCGGCCAGGCTGGTTCGGCTGCGGTCACGTTCGTCGACGCGGAGCTGGCAGTCGCCGGAGCAGGCACGCTCGGCCAGGCTGGTGCAATCGCCCTGAGCGCGACGCTTGAGGTCGCTGGCGCTGGATCATTCACGGCGGCTGGGGCGGCAGTCGCTGTCTACTCACTATTCCGAGACCTACTCTCCGCCGTCATCACGATCACCGACCCGGGCGAGGTCTACGTCACTGGCGATTGGGCGTCATTCACTGGGTCCGACGAGGAGCCGCTCGAGTTCCAGAGCTGGAACGTGGACGGGATCCCGGCCTACACCGGCTGGCTGAAGATCGTCCTCACCGCGCCGATGAACATTGCGTTCGACACCTTCGTGCCGGGCGGGATGTACGACACGATCCTGTTCATCTATAACTCCGCCCCGACGGCGGCATCCATTGCGATCCACATCAATGATGATGACGGGTTCGCATCTGGGCACCCCTTCTTCCGGCGATCCAGG
>JBBQRO010000136.1:0-9300 GCA_038214685.1 Acidimicrobiales bacterium | reverse complement strand
GAAGATGCTGGAATTGGCAGCGGCCTTTCTGGTGCCCTTCCTCGTACTGATCGCCGCCTTCGCCGTCTCCGGTCGCTTCTACTACGCCGTGTGGCACGACGGTCCGGTTGGGGGGAGCTTCTACTGGCTCACCATCGCCCTGTCGCCGGAGTTGCTCATCTTCGTCTTCTTCATGATCACCGACCCGCAGACCGCGCCCAAGTGCCGCTTGGGCCGGATCATATTCGCCGTGCTGACCGCCGTGGTGTGCGCGGCACTGATCCTCCCCCAGTCCACGGAGTTCGCCATCAAGGTGGCGATCCTGTCGTCGCTGGTCCTCACCTGTGCCCTGGTGCCCTTCATCGAACGGGTCAGCACCCGTATCCAGAACCGGCGACTGGGCGTCGAGGTCACCGAGCCCCTGGTGCCACGGCCCCTCGGGCCGCTCCTGGTGGCTGCCGCCCGCCGCCCGGTGGTGGTGGCCGTCACCGTCATCGCCTTGGCGGCGCCGCTCAACACGCTGTTGCTGACCGGTGACGACAGCATCGAGTTGATTGAGCGGAACCTCACCAACGAGGTCGTGCAGTAGCGGAGTCGTGCAGTAGCGGAGTTGGGGGTCGGAACTCAGACGAGTTGGAACCGGACATCGCCTCGACATCAGGGCTTGCGGGTCTCCCCGCCAACCCTGGCCCAGGGCTCCTGTCGGAACCGTGGGCACGATGCCTCGTTCGAGGGCACGTCGGTGCAACGCCCGCACCTGTCGATCGCTCCGCTCTCCGGCGATCAACGCCCCCGTGTCGTAAGTCTGAGGGATCGCTAGGAAGCGAAGCGAGCTACTACTTGGCGGCCTAGTAGTAGAGGTTGTTGCCGCTGGCGTGGTCGGTGACATCGGTGAACTGGGTGATCTCGGGAACCGACGGCATTGCGGGCATCCCCACGTGCCGGTAGCTGGCGACATCGGGCGACTGTCCACTCGCAGCGCCGCACGCCGATCAACCGTTACGGCTGTCGGCAGCAGCCGCCACGACCCGTGTACCGCTGCACTCCTACGGCGTGACTCGAACTGGCCAGGCGCCGCTGCACAGGGGAGGTCGGGGGAACCCTGCACGTGGCGGCTGAGTATGTGATCCTCGAAGCGTGACAGCCGAGGGAGACGTCGGAGCGACGCAGCCGGTGGGTCCCAGTCGGGGTCGTCGACTGATCCGACGCCGCAGCAGCGACGAGCGCGAGGAGCTGGCCGAGCGCATCGCCGACCGCTTGGACGTGCCCATCACGGCCGCAGGCGTCGTCTTCCTGCTGCTCGTCCTCGCCGAGACGATCTCTGACCCGGAAGGCGTCGTCGGCACCCTCTTCTCCATCACGAGCTGGGTGCTGTGGGCACTTTTCGTCGGCGAGTTCCTGCTGCGACTCGTCGTCGCGCCCTCGACATCGACGTTCCTGAAACGCAACTGGTGGCAGCTGTTCTTCCTCGCTGTCCCGGCGCTCCGATTCGTCCGGGCGCTCCGCGTTCTGCGGGCCGCTCGCGTGGGCCGGGTGCTGAGCTCAGCGGTCCGGTCGAGCCGGACGGCCGGGCGAAAGCTCTCGAGCCGTCTCGTTGCGCTGGGCGTGGTGACGATCGTGGTCGTCCTCTCCTCCAGTCAGCTCCTGTTCGAGCTCGGCGACTACGGCTCCTACGGGGACGCCCTCAATGATGCTGCCCTTGCGACCATCGCCGGCGAACCGTTCCTCCCGGAGCACGCTGCGCTGCGTGTCGTGCAGATCGTCGTCGTTGCCTACTCCGTCGTCGTCTTCGCGACGCTGGCCGGGACGGTGGGGGCGTTCCTCCTCGAACGCAGGGACGACGATGACCGCCGGCTGCGGGCGGAGACGATTCGCCCGCCGATCTGATCGACCGTCGATCACTACGCCTCGGGCGCCAGCCGGGGCGCCGTTTGGCGACTGAGAGCCCGAACATACCGGTTCCATGCTGGGCGGAGAGGTAGGGTCTTGAACGATGAGTCATGCCAGCAGCAAGAGGGAATCTCAGGCTTCTGTTCAAAGAGAAGTGGTCAACTGGGACTACCGGCACGACAGCCGAGTGCAAAGCATACCGGTTGAGTGCTTCAAGAGTGAAGGCGAAGGCATCGACCCGAGCGTGTTGTCAGTGTTGTTTCTTAGTGGTTATGGCGAAAACGCCTGGGCAATCACAAAGGTCATAAGGAGAGTTGGTGCGTTGGGACTCGGGGCGGTCGGCGTGAAAATGCCCTTTGATCTACTCCCGGCGGACCGGCTCGTCATCGAAGCGGCATGTATTGAGGTGCCGCATGTTGCCGGGGATCATTACAAGGAGAAGTTGGGGCTTTCCGTCGAGACCCCGATGACGGCCATAGGGAAATCGCAGGGAGGAGGCGTTCTGGCGAGGTCGCTCCAGGAACGCCAGGACGGGCTGGGCAGCCTAGGGTTCATTGGCCCGGCGTGTATGAACCTGGAAAGAAGTTGCTCCATGAGAGAAAGGCAACGCCGGTGGCAGTTTTATCGTAGGTTCGGCCTGAACGCTCTCCTCCAGTCCCCGGCGGACCCGGTGAACTTGCTCTCGGTCGCCACCATTGGCCGGCAGTTGGTCTACGACACTTTCACCGGGAGGTTCGTGCCGAAGGTAGGGCTTGCCCTGATGACGTCTTCGAACCAAGCGGTACTCGACCACGTGGAAAGGGGCAATCAAGTCGTCTATGTCGTTGGAGCAAAGGACCGGGTCTTTCGGAACGCAGACGTGAAAACTGCATTTCGATCGTATGTGGCCGACGAGCAACGTTGGCCGCAGATCGTAGAGATTCCCGGCACGTCCCATGTGGCCAGCGCCAGCCGCAAAGGGATAGCGGAGCTTGGAATCGCCCTAAAGAACCTGGGACTCATCGAACCGGCTGAAGTCCCGGAAGGCACACGGGAAATCTCTCCTTCTGAAGACAGACGATGAACTAAGGCCTCCAGCACTACCTGGACTGGCTCCCACGGGAGGCGACCAGACCGGTCACCGAGATCGGGTCAGGCGGCCCCGAGGCCGTTGATGGCGATGTTGCGTTCGGTTGCCGCGGCCGCGAGGTTGTCGTCGAAGGTGAGGATCGCTGTTGCTCCGTGGGTAATCGCCGCGTCGAGGACTATGGCGCCGGGAAGGCGCAAGCCGGCGTGCGCTCGCAGACGCGCCCACCGCTCTGGTGCGTCGATGTCGATGTCGATGATCTCGTAGGCGGCTTGCAGCTTGTTAGCGGCGTCGTCGAGCTCGCCGACCTTGGCAGGGGCAACGAGACACTCCGCGAGGGTGACCGGATGCAGGAGGATCTCCTGGTTGGCCGTCGTCTCGTTCACTGCGACCGCCGCTCCATGGCGGCCATCGGCCGGGTCGCGCAAGGCGATGATCCAACTGGCGTCGGCGACGATCACTGGGGCCAGTCGTGGGCGCGGTCGTAGAGCTCAGCGGTGCCCGGCAACGAGCCGACGAGGGACATGCGGGCGGCCGCCCGTGCTCCTGGTGACCGCCCGCCTGCAGCCCAGTCGGCCATGACGAGGTGGATGAGCTTTGCCCTCGGCACGTCGGGCCACTTTCGAGCGGCTTCGTCGAGGATCCTGGCGATGTCGTCGGTCTCGGTCACTGGGTGGCGGGGGCGCGTCGTCGGCACCGAATCAGTGTACCACCAGGTGCGACACCTGGAACCTACATCGAGATGACGTCCAAGTCGATCCCAATCGTGTCGACGACAACGGACGCTGACAGGTCTCCAAGGGTACGTGGCGTTGCCGCTCGCAAACCCCATTACCGGTAGAACCGACGCCGGGATCACCGACGCAGCGCGGGTGTTGACCGGAGGCCGAAGAATGTCGATCCACCGATTGGGGCCGACGGGCTGCGAACCTTCCCCCTGCTCTTCGCTTTTCCTAATGTGGCGGCACCGGCCTGCCGATGGAGAAGGCGTGGGTGCTGGCTTTCCGGCTCTAACCGGCTGCGCCCTGCCCGCGCGACCCGCCGGAGACGGCGACCACCCGCATCTGGTCGAGTTCTACGAGACCAAGGAGTTCCTGGTCGAGACCGTCAGCGGCTTCCTCGGGCCGGCGCTGGTCGACGGGGACGCCGCCATCGTGGTGGCGACTGCCGCCCACCGCCGGGCGTTCGAGGACGCCCTGCACGAGGCCGGCCTCGACGTGGGCGCGGCCGTCGCGTCCGGCCGTTACCTCACTGTGGACGCGGCCGGGCTGCTGACCACGTTCATGGTCGATGGGGCGCCCGATGCCAGGCGCTTCCGGGACGAGATCGGCGGGGTGATCGAGCGGGCGGCGGCCGACGGGCGGCGGGTCCGGATCTACGGCGAGATGGTGGCGCTCCTGTGGGACGCAGGCGACGTCCCGTCGGCGATCGCCCTCGAGGATCTCTGGAACGACCTGGCGGCCACCCATGCGTTCGCGCTGCTGTGCGCATACCCGATGAGCGCCTTCGAGTCAGCGGAAAGCGAGGCCGGGTTCCGGCGGGTCTGCGAGCAGCACACGGCCGTGATCCCGGGCGAGAGCTACTCGCTCCTCGACGGCGACGACCGGGACCGGGCCGTGGCCCGCCTCCAGCAGGAGACGGCGGCGCTGCGCGCCGACGTGGCCCGCCTCCGCTCCGAGCAGGGGGTGCTGGCCGAACTGGCATACGTCGATGCGGTGACCGGGCTGGCCAACCGACGGGCCTTCGACCGCGACCTCGAACGCGAGTGGACACTGTCGGCGCGCGACGGCATCGACAGCTTCGTGCTGGTGGCTGACCTCGACGACTTCAAGGACTACAACGACCGGTACCGGCACGCGGCCGGCGACGAGCTACTCCGCCAGTTCGCGGGCGCCCTGCGTGTGGTGGCCCGCAGCACCGACCTCCTGGCCCGCATAGGTGGCGACGAGTTCGCGGTCCTGCTCGTCCGCTGCCGGGAGGAGTCCGCCTACAGCTTCAAGGCCCGGGTGGGGGAGGAGATGGTCGACGGCCCGTGGCCCGGTCTCCGCGAGCTCGGCGTGAGCATCGGCCATGCCTCGATCCGCCGCTCGACGTCGCCGGCCAAAGCATTGGAACGGGCCGCCCTCGCCATGTTCGCCTGCAAGCGGGCCGCCCACCAGAGAATTCGCGAAGAGATGTGGCGCACCCCACCTCGTGCCGGGCCGGGCGACCCGCCGGGGACCGAAGCGGCCCGGCTGGCCCAGCCCCCGCTTCTCGCGTTCGCGGGGTCTGCGCCTCCCCCTCGCCTCGTCGTCAGTCGTGCCAACACCTGGGTGGTCGTAACGGTGCATGGCGACCTCGTCGATGAGGCCGCTCGCTCCCTCGGCTCCGTGCTGGAGGATCTGGTCGACGGCCAGGGCAACCTCACGGTCGTCGTCGACCTGGCCAACGTCGGGATGGTTGACCGCACCGCCGCCCGCGTGCTCTGGGTAGCCACCGAGTCGACCGGCCGGCGGGGCGGCACCCTGCGCCTGCGCCGCGCCAGCCCGGCGGTGATGGAGGGGCTCGACTTGATCGGCGCGCCGACGCCCGGCTGGCAATGACGCCGAGCGCCCCGATCCGGGCGGGAGTGGTCAGGATGACGGGGTCGATCCCATCGCCGGCCTGATGCAGCGGGCCGCCCAACACCCTCAGGTCGATCAGCAACCTGGCCTTGACGCTGTCGGCCCTGGGCGACGCCGCCGGCGACCGGGACCTGCACCAACAGGCCCTTGACGCCTTCCGGCGCCTGCTCGGCCCCGAGCACCCCGTGGCGGGCCAGGCGCGCCATCGCGAGCGTCGGGATGCGAGACGAATGCTCAGGAAGCTCGAATTCCAGCTTTGAGGACAGAAGTTGACCTAGACGATTCCTAGGCTGACCGGCGACGGACAACAAAGGAGAAGCGTGATGAAGGAACGTCTCGAGTACCCACCCGGAGTCCCGTGCTGGCTCGACACCGAGCAGCCCGACCCCGATGCTGCCACCGCGTTCTACGGCGAGCTGTTCGGATGGGAGTTCGAACGGCGGACGCCGCCGAGTGCGCCCGAGCAGTACTTGATCGCCAGTCTCCGAGGCCACACCGTGGCCGGCATCGGGTCCCGGCCAGACGCCAGAGGGTCGGCCCCGGTGTGGAGCACCTACGTCTGTGTCGACAGTGCCGACGACACCGTCACCAGCTCGAAGGGCGCCGGTGGGAGTGTGCTGGCGGAGCCGTTCGATGTCGGTCACGCCGGTCGGGCGGCGGTCGTCGCCGATCCGACTGGAGCCACCGTGGGTATCTGGCAGCCGAACGAGCGAATGGGCGTCGAGCTCGTCAACGAGCCGGGCACGTGGAACTTCAGCGGGCTTCACACCCCGGATCTACAGGGCGCCCAGGACTTCTACGGCGCCGTCTTCGGGTGGGAGCTGAGCAGGTTCGCTCCGGAACCGGACAGTGCCGGCTTCTGGCGCATGCCCGGTTACGGCGACTTCCTCGAGCAGCTGAATCCCGGCACACTCGCCGGCATGGCCGCCATGGGGGCGCCGGCGGGCTTCGAGGACGCCGTGGCCTGGCTGGTGCCGATGACGACCGACCAGGGCAACGCCAGTACCGAGCCACATTGGGACATCACCTTCGCCGTCGCCGACGCCGACGCCACGGCGGCGCTGGCCGAGCACCTCGGGGCAACGGTCCTGGCGCCGCCGACCGACGCACCCTGGGTACGGACGACCCTCCTCAGGGACCCCCAGGGCGCGGTATTCAACGCCAGCCAGTTCGTGCCCCCGACGTCGTAGGAAACGGATGGAGACAGCCTGGCGGTCGGTGATCTGGGGGGGGCGCCGGCACCCGAAGGGTGGTGGTGGCTCACACCCCGGCGATGTCGTAGCCCTTCAGCTTGGCCTTGTTGGCGGTGGTCGAAGCCTGCAGGGCGAGGAGCTCGGCGTAAATCCCGTCGCCGTCGGCCAGGGCTGCCGGAGAGCCGACTTCGACCACCGCGCCCTGGCGGATGCCCACGATGACATCGACGTTCTGGATGGTCGAGAGACGGTGGGCGATGATCAGCGTGGTCCGGCCCTGCATCAGCCGTTCGAGCGCCCCTTGCACCTCCCGCTCGGCCTTGCTGTCGAGCGAGCTGGTGGCCTCATCCAGGATCAGGATCGGTGGATCCTTCATGAGAGCTCGGGCGATGGCGATGCGTTGCTTCTGGCCTCCCGAGAGCTTGACCCCCCGCTCACCGATCTGGGTGTCGTAGCCCTGGGTGAGCCGCTCGATGAAGTCGTGAGCGTTTGCCGCTCGGGCGGCCGAGGACATCTGCTCGTTGGTAAAGGTCGCCTGCCCGTACGTGATGTTTTCCGCCACCGTGCCGGAGAACAGCGCTGGCTCCTGGAACACCACGCCGATGTTGCGGCGCAACGACGCCTGGCTCACCGTGCTGACGTCGACACCGTCGATGAGGATGGCCCCGCCGGTTGGCTCGTAGAAGCGGAGCAACAGGTTGGCCAGGGTGGTCTTGCCCTCCCCGCTCTCACCGACGAGAGCGAGCTTGGTGCCGGTCTCGATGTCGAAGCTGACGTGGTCAAGCACGGCCTGGCCACCCTGGTAGTTGAACGACACGTCGCAGTACTCCACCCTGCCCGCGGTCACCTCGAGGTCGCCGGCATTTTCGACATCTCGGATCGCCGGGACCACGCTCATTACCTCGAAGAAGTCCTTGCTGTCGGCCGACGCTCGCTGGATCTGATCGACGATGAAGGACGAGGCGAAGAGGGGGAACTGGGCCTGGAGGGAGAGCTGGAGCATCAGCACTACGGTGCCGATCGACTGTTGGATGGGGCCGAAGCTGCCTCGGAGTGCCTGCCAGATGATGACGGCGTAGATGGCGAAGAAGATCACGTTGAGGCTCAGGCCTCGCCACATGTCGTAGCGATGCCACTGCCTGGACTGCACCCGGGTCTGGGCCTCGATGGAGCGTCGGGTGCGGGCGAAGACCTTGGACTCGGCTGGTTCGTAAACGAAGGACTTGACCACCCGGATGTTGCTGATCGCCTCCATGAAGCGGCCGTTCACGAAGTCGGTGTCGGTGTTAATACCGGCCTGCTTCTTCTGCCAGCTGCGGCTCGTGACCGTGGTCAGACCGATGTAGATGGGAAAGAGCATGGCCAACAGGAGGGCGACGAGAGGGGAGTAGCGAGCGAGGATGACGAGGGTGAAGGCGCTGGCGAGGAAGAAGGTGATGAAGTTGTTGGCCATGGCCTGCACCAGCTCGGAGATACCGGCGATGCTGCGTTCCAGCCGGCTGGTGAGGCGACCGGTGATCTCGTTGTCGTAGAACTCCAGGGGCAGGTTGAGGAGGTGGTCGTAGTAGCGCTGGCTCAATAGGGTGTTCAGCTTGGTGCCGAGGATGTCGCCCAGGTAGCCCTGCACGTTGGTGATCAGCGAGACCAAGACTCCGGCACCGAAGAGCAGGCCGAGGAGGCGGGCGAAATGCTCCGTCTCCACCACCTCGCCAGAGCCGCGGGCGACGACGGCATCGACCAGGAACTTGAGCAGAAAGGGATTGGCCTGGTTGAGCAGAGCGATGACTACGACGAAGAAGGCCGTCGCCAGGTAGTACGGCTTCAGGACCCACGTGTAGCGAATGATCCTGACGAGATCCTTCATCTCGTCACCTCATGGTTCCATGACGACCCAGCCCCGATGTTGGAGCTCGGCCGCCAAGAGGTCGGTGGGCATATTCCGCAACACGGCGACACGCTCGGCCTGGCGGCGGTCGGTCACCGGTGCCGGAGCGCATCCGGGACCCTCGCCACTTGTATCGACTCCAGCTTCGAGCTGGGCGATGAGTGCCTCGGCCTCGTCCTGGGTGAACCGGCCGCCGGCTTGGCGCTGGGTGAGCCCGAGGGCCCCGCGAGCATCCCGCAGGTCGGCATGCCCGGCGGAGACCACGAGCGCAATGAGATGCTGCACCTGCCGAGCGCTGGCCGGGGGACCGGAGGGTTGACCGAACGCCATGCCCCGATCTTCGCAGGTCGGTGAGACAGCGCGCGGCGCATTCCGGGCCGCGGGGGCCTGCGGCGCCGTTACTCCGCCTTAGCCTCCGCCTCCGACAGCGCCGCCTGGGCTCGATCCCGATCACGTACCGCGGCGTCTCTCACCTCACAGGCCCGGATGACGTCGATCCGAGCGTTCGCCAACCGATCCTCGGCCTGCTGCACCTTGTCCACCGCGCCGGCCAGCACGACCGCGGCCCGCTTCATCTCACCGCGCCGCCGGTCGAGCTCCCGCCGCCGGGCCGGGGACGGTGGTGGTGTCGGCGACGGTGGTGGCGCCGGCGGCTCGGGCATGCCGATGCCGTCGAAGCCGGAC
>JBBQRO010000135.1:0-9309 GCA_038214685.1 Acidimicrobiales bacterium | reverse complement strand
GTGTGAAGCGACAGCGGGATGTCAGTGGAAGCGACATGTTCTGTCAGTGAGGGCGACACCGAGCTGTCAGTGAAAACGACATGGGAGTGTCAGTAGCGGTCGCTCGTCGAGGCGGAGGCTGAACCGGACTTCGGCTGAACCGCCAAGAACGGGCCCGCTGTCGACCAGGAGGCCGGTGCTTACGAGTCGCTCGACGATGACCTTGGCTGCCGGAGCGGTCCAGCTGCGCTTCTCGACCCAGCCACCGAGGATCAGGTGCAGGATGTTTGCGTCGCCGACGGCCAGCTTGCCTCGGCTGACTTGCCGTCGTTGGATCCGTGATTGATCGTGCGCCGACAGGATCGACAGGGCGGGTCCGAGGCGGTACCTGTGGCCGTCGGCGTGATACAGCCGGGTGCCGGTGACACGTAGCCGGGCTTCGAGGACGCTGAGGGTTAGTTCGGCTCGGTGGAGCGTCCAGCCGAACACGTGTGCGATGTCCTCCCGGCTCAAGGTGTCGGCTATCCCGAGCGCGGCTTCGAGGCGCAGATCGTCGCCAATCTCCTCGACGTCGGGGGGATGGCTGCCAATGAGCTCCTCGACACCGAGTCCGAGCAGGTGGCTCAAGTACTCCACGAGACCGATTGGTAGGCCCTGGGCTGCCCGAAGCCCGAGGGGATCGATCAGGAAGAACGGATCAACGGTGGCCTGGCGGGCCAGCGTGTGGGAGTCGAGGCCGAGCTGTTTGCAACGAGCAGCGATAAGGCCTCGGTTCACTGCCCCATGACGTCCTGAGCCTTCAGGGGCCAGACTCGTAGCCGGCGTCTGGAGAGCCAGTGGGAGAGCGTCGGCTGCGACCGATCGGCTCCCAGCAGGCCGACTGCGATCCCGGTGTTCCCGCTCAGCCTTCTCAGCATGGTCGTCATGCGATCGGTGGTGATCCGCTCCCCTGTCTTCGGGTCAATGAACAATCCATCGAGCTCGACCGCTCCAGCGAGTCTGCGCTCGATCACGAGCGCTCGCAGGAGGCTCCGGGCGTAGTTGGGCACCGTGAACTGATGGTCTCCGTCTCCGATGGCGATCCCTGCCCCGTCGTGATGGACGTCAGCGATGTTGAGTCTTGACATGCCGTCAGCACGGAGATCGGTGGCCAGGGCGAGGGCAAGAGCGGCGGTCGAGCGGGGGGTGCACAGGCGTCGGAGCCGGCGTGCCATGGTCGGATCGAGCGACGGCCCGAGGGGGACGATGCCGGCACTCTTGCCGTCCTGGCTTGCCGGGAACTCAAGCAACCAGCCGGCCCGAAAGTAGGCGGCCTGGGCGCCTCGGAGCCGTGTGAGCGCCTCTGCTGGGCTCGCAGCACTGATCAGCAGGGCCTGCAGCTGTGCCGCAGCCTCGTCGGCGCCGAGGGTCTGCCCGCGATCGAACCTGATCCGGGGGTGCAGCCACTCGTCGGTTGTGTCCATCGCCTCGCAGAAGCAGCGGTCGACCCGTTTGAAGCGGGGGGCGTCGAGAAGGCGCCAGCACGACCACCGGAAGGTCAGGAAGTCGTCGTCCGGGATCTCGGGGAAGTCGGCGTCGAACTCGTTCGTCTCCTCGGCGACGGCCCCCGACCAGCGCGCCCGGAACGTCAAAGGGTTCCAGCGCGAGTGTGGCCAGTCGCCGCCGCCGCCTCCTGCTCCGATGTGCCATACCTCGGCTCCGTGCTGAAGGCCCATGTCGGTGATGTTGCGCAGGAGTGCCGGTTTGACGTGAGCGGACCTAAGGACGAACAGGTGTCGGACTGCCTCGGCCTGGAACCAGATCTCGACCAGTTCCCACGCCCGCCTGGTCGCTCGCTCAAAGCGCAGCGCATCAAAGCGCTTCCCAAGAGCGGTGAGCATGTCAGCAGCGAACTCCGTCGCCGATGTCGTGTCTGGAGTCGGGTGGAGCACCGCTCTACCGGCCGATCGATCCGCCAAGCCAGCGACTCGACGCGCCAACTCGACCGACTCCCGAGGGTCAGCGACCAGGTGGACGATGGACTCAGTCGGCATCGACGCCGCCGCCGTGCAGGGCGAACACGTTCCGAGCGACCTCCTCGTCCAGCGCCGCCCGCCCATGGCGAGTGCAGAGGGCTGTTGCTGAGCGGGTGAAGGAGGCCCAGTTCCGGAGATTGCCGTGACCGAAGTAGTCGTCAACGAACAGGAGCAGCTCGTCCGTGACGCCGGCGTAGATGACGTGGTAGCCGTGGATGCCGATCAGGAGGTCTGGGCCCCGGAGCGCCTTGAACACGACCCGCCGGTACATCCGCGATCGCAACATCGGCTCACGGGAGAGAACCTGCCAGCAGCCGTCTCCACCGACGAGCAGGAGCGCAAACCTGGTTGCCGGGTGATCGTGGAGATGGCGCAGGTACTCGATGCACTCACGGTTCAGGCGTTGGGCCTCGTCGATCACGATCAACCGATCACGTTCGGCCAGCAGTTCGATGAGCATGCCGGTGAGCTGGAAGCGGCTGCGCTCTTTAGCCGGCACCTCGGTGAGCAGCTCGACGAGGTGAACGGCGACCAGGCGCATCGTCGGCCTGCTCGGGAACGAGGTCCAGGAGACGGGAACGACGACGTCGGCCACGGCTGCCTCGACAGCGAAGGTCTTGCCGAGCCCGGCATCACCGTGGATCGTGCCCATCGCCTTGGCCGCAACCAGGTCGGCGACGGCCCGCCGGGTGAGCAACAGGTGCTCCGTCGGGATGGTCTTCGCCCCCTCAAGATCGAGGAAGTGGCGGGGCACTACCCTGGCTCCCGAGCCTCGACCGCCAGGTCCAAGAGCCCTAGTCGGGCCTGGCGGCGCAGCGCGAGGTCGTCCACCCTGGCGCTCTCGGTCCTCCCCTTGTCGTTGGCGATCACGCTCGTGACCTCCGGCTCACCGGGCCCGCTCATGGCAGCAAGGCGCACGCGTGCCGCCCGGCTGGCTTGGCGCTGACGGCGTCCCTGCTCGGCGGCGTCGGCCCGGCGTTGGGCCAGGACCCGGTCGCGCTCGGCGTCGGTGAGCGCGTTCTGCGGGCGAGCGGTGGCCAGCCAGGCTCCCCCCATGAAGATCTCGATCCGACGGTCGTCGTGAGGGGTGTAGCGGACCTCCACCTTCTGGCCGACCCGGCCGTTGAGCTTAGGGGCGATGAAGGCGAGACCGTGGAAGTGGATGCCGTCCTTGAGGACGGTCCGCTCCTCCCCCGCCAGCATCAGCCACCGCAGGTCGGCATCGGGCACCAGCTGCAACGGCGTGGCGTCGGCCTCCCACCGCTGGAGAGGCGTCTGGCCGCCCAGGGCGGAGTGAGGACGCTCGGTGTTGTACCGCCGCACCCAACGGTCGAACTCCTCGACGAACCCAGCGAGGCCCATCGGTTGGGCATCCGGGCCGTAAAGGCGACCGTCGATGGCTCGGGGGCCATTGGTGTAGAAGGGCAGCCCAGCCAAGAGGTCCTGGGTGACGGTCCGATTGGCTCGCTCCACCTTGCCCTTCAGGTGCGGGCTGTAGGCGGCCACTGGGGTACCGGTGCAGCCCAGCGTTGCCGTGGCCGCCTTGATCGAGGCGGCGGCGAACTCCAGGCCGTTGTCCCACCGCAACCTCGACGGGACACCGCCGAAGGGCCCTCGATCGGGGTCGACGCGGATACCCTTGCCCAGTGCTGCCAGCACCGTCGCAGCAGACGGGGTGAGAGCAATGGCCCAACCCATGATCAGCCGAGAGAACGAGTCCAGGAACAGGGTGACCCACGGCTTCTGGCCCCGCTGGCAACGCGGCGGGCGGACCAGCACCTCCAGCTCCTTGTGGTCGGCCTCCCAGATCTCGTTGCGGTGCGTCGCCTCCCACCGTAGGTACACCTGATGCCGTCTACGGCCCTCGGCCCCTTCGACCATCGCCGCAAGATCCCCCGGGCGCAGTTCTCGCTCGATGGCCCGCTGCAGGGTCCGCAGCGACGGACCCGTCCCATCGGCGTAGCGAGACCGCCACACCGCAGCGACATTCCCCCGCTGGGTCGTGAGTTCGGCGATGTCGGCGGCTGAGACGTGGAACCCCTTCGATTCCCGCTCCCCCACCTTCGGGGCCTGAAGCCAGCGCCACACGGTCCGCTCGCTGACGCCGGCAGCCGTCGCCGCGGAACGCACCCGCTCGGCGTAGCCGTCCTGACCAGCAGTCGCCTCGAGGCGGCCCAGCAGCAGCCTCCTCACTTCGGGCGGGAAACTCACGCCCAGGCCCCAGGCAGAATGAGCCGCCCGTTGGCTCCGATCCCCGAAACGCGGCCAGAAGCAGCGATGACCCGGACCCCCTTTCCGTAACGCAGGATCAAAACCTTCCCAAGTGAGATCTAACACTCCGCCTCCGGCCGACCGCAAGGACCGCCTCGCGCTCGACGCCTCCGTGGCCAGAGGTTGCGAGGTCCTGGCCAAGCGCTGGGTCCCCCAGCTCCTCGTGCTCCTCCTGGAAGGGCCCGCCCGTTACAGCGAACTCGCCGCAGCCGTCCCCGGCCTCTCGCGCCGGATGATGACGGACAGGCTCCGGGACCTCCAAGAGGCCCGCCTGGTCGAACGCATCGTCGACCCGGGACCGCCGATCACCAGCACCTACCAACTGACCCCTGGCGGCGAGCAGCTCCGCGCTGCGCTGGACGAGATCTGCGCCTGGGCCGAACGATGGGACCAGGCCCTCACGGCTTCGTAGAGCCCCCCACCGTCCAGATCTGGAGGCCTGGTGCCGGGTCCGCTTGAGCGGTACAGCTCGCAAGTCGGCATGATTCAGTGCGCGTCTACCTCGCCGAAGGACCGGACGAGTACCGGCTCTCCGACACGCTCACCTCGGCCAACGGCCGTGTGTTCCTGACCGTGGCTGCCTCGCAACTGGGTCGCTATCCGTCAACGGGCAGGCGTTCGATCGCGGCCTGGCGGTCCTCCTGGCTGGGCAGAGCGTAGCGGCGGGCCGTCTCGACGCTGTGGCCGAGAAGTTCCGCCACGATCACGATGTCGGTGCCAGCGCGGGTGAGTGTTGTACCCGCCGTGTGTCGGAGGACATGAGGCGTGAAGTCGCCGTTCCGCCCGACGGCAATGCCGGCCTCCTCGGCGAACGAGATCAGCACGTCGTACGCCCCGCGAGTCGACAGGCGGCCGCCCCGACGATTGAGGAACAGGGCGGCCTCCTCGTCGACGCCGGGCCACTCGGGCCGCTCCTCCAGCCAACTCTCCAGCGTCGAGCGCAGGGCTGGGTGCAGCGGGACCTCTCGGTAGCGGCCTCCCTTGCCGTAGCGGACGACGAGATGGCCCTTGCGGGCGGACATCCGAACGTCCGCCACGTCGAGAGCAACGATCTCCCCGATCCGCAGACCGGCGTAGAAGCCGACGTATGCGAGGGCCTTGTCGCGCCTCGGGGCGTGCTCCGCTGCTCTCAGCCACCGCAGCTGGGCCTTGTGGTCGAGCGCCCGAGGGGCGGCCTTCGGCAGATCCTCCCGCCGGGCCGACGCCGGTCCCATCCCCCTCCGCCGGTAGAAGTCGGCGATCGCTGTCATGTGGGCGTTGACCGTCGAGGGCTTCCGGCCGGCGACGGTCAACATGTAGGTGCGGTAGTCCCGGACTGCCCAGTCGCGGGCCGAGGGGTCGACCAGTGGCTCGCCGTCGATGTCCGCGCCCGCCAACCAGTCCAGGAACCGCCCCACACGGGACCGGTAGGCCCGGACCGTGTCGGTGTCGAGCGGGCCGCCGGGCCGACCGAGGACGGCGGCGTACTCGTCGAAGGCCGCCTGCAGCGCCGGCGGGAGCCCGGCAGCCGGTCCGGACTCCAGTCCGGCCGAAGTATCGGAAGCCGCTTCGCCCGCCTGGCGAGGTGCCGAAGACGAAGTATCGGAAGCCACACCCCGACTCTACTACTGATACTCACAAGTATCAGCAAATTCTTCGCTGAGACTCTTCGAGGGTGCTCGCCGACGGACGGGTGGCGGCCTGGGACTTCCGGCCCGTGACCGTCACCGTTGAAGCCGCCGTCGGCTGGCTGTCGCCGGGATCGGGACCCGAGCCTTGGCGACGAAATTGGCCGGTCCGGGCCCATCGAGGCCGACGACAGCCTCGGTGCACTGCCGATCATCAGGGTCTGCGCCGGCCGAGCCGACGGCGACGCCGGAGGGCCGGGTCCCGAGCTTCAGCGTCCGGTCGCCGGTAAGGACTCGTTCCCGTCAGCCCTACTTGGCCTGCGACGAGGAACGGTGCGGGATCCTGAACGACCCGGCTGTCCCGCTAACCCTTCGGGGGCGGTCAAGGCTCCAGGTTCACCCGGCTTGTGGGCCCCCGACGTCGGCTGCACCTCAGAAACGGTAGCGAGGTCGCCTTCTGAGACGCTCCTTGTCGCCGAGGGTTGTGAACGGGTTGTGAACACGCTTGAGCGCTCGGCGAGGGCGGGCCGGCGGCCGTCTCAGAACCGACCGATTCTGAGGACGACGGCGATCGAGGGTGCGGCGGCGCATCCATCCCCATCACGCCCAAACGCAGGTCTGGTCGGCTCGACGACCACATGCCCAAACTGGGGTGGCACTCATCACCCGAGGACGACGGTGCGGCGAAGTGCGCCATTTGGGGGACCAGACCCCGAAATGCCTTGACTCCACGCGAAAGCGGCCGCACTGTCATGGGACAGGCCCGGCGGAACGGAGAGCGGCATGAACCCCTCTAGGACAGCGCCTGGTCGGACTGTTCCCGTTCGAGGGAGACGAATAGGTCGGCGTGGTTCCAACCCCCGTCAGGCTCTCGGTGGGCGACCGCGCGTCACGCATGTCTTCCGCCTGGACACCTTCAGCATTGGGGCTGCAATCTGTTTGTCGCTCGTGATAGCGCAGTTCTCGGCCGCTAATGTTGCAGTGGCAGCGGAGAAGGTGGACCAGCCCCCCGCTACGGGTCCACCATCCAGCGTGCCTACAGACACACCGTGCGACCCCACGATCGGCCTTCGAGGTGAGAACTCGGCTGGCCCTGGACGCGAGGCGCTCCCTGCACCGGTGCAGAGCAAGTTGACGTCTCGCGGAGACAAGCCGGCACACGCGCCCGCCACAGTGACGGTCCTGAGCGCTCAATCTTCCGCGTCGATCCCGACCCAGGCTCCTCTCCTTACCGCGCTTCGGGACGACGACGGGCTACAGGTCGTCGGCCAGGCAGCGGCACAGGACGACATCCTTACCTTCGCCTTCGACCATGGCACGGATTGCCCGAGCGGATCTGGGATCCGACTGGAGATGGGTCCAACCGGTGGCGTGGCCGTCTACGTCACCCAGCCCCAGGGTGAGCAGCCTGTGGCGACGATCACCCCACCTTGGGCGATGGATGAGTCTGGCCGGGCTCTGCCGACCTGGTATGGGGTAAGTGGTTCCAAGCTACTTCAAAGCGTTGACGCGCGAGGAACGAATGGGATCGTGTTCTTCGACCCCTCCTACTCCGCTATCGTGTGTAATGCTGGGTTCTGGAGCGACCTCCCCGGCTACTATCTGCTGAATATCCACGCGGTGAACCTCGGCGGAGGCGTGATGGATGATCATCCATATTACTGTCCTGTCTTTAGCATCTTTTACTTCCGCAACGGTTATTGGCCCGTGTGGGGGTACGAGGCGAACATTTATAACGACTTCGGCGTCGTCGCAGTTCGAGGCGATGGTAACTGCAGCCCCCCTGCGCTCCCAACCGGATGGGCATGGGACGTTCAGGTGCCTTGCAATGCGCACGACTATTGCTACGATCTGAGGAAGGCTGGGTTTTCCGGCACAGTGGGCGATGACGAGTGCGACTCCCTGTTCTGGTGGCCGATGGAGGCACACTGCAATAACAGGGTGTTGGCCGGCGACTGCCGCTTGGTGCGGGATACCTATTTTGCCGTCTCGTTGCCATTCGTCGTGACACCGCCTGATCCTGCTGCGGTCTTTGTGCAGAACACGTCCAGCGGTTTGTGCATGGACGTTGCCGGCCAAGGAACTGGCAACAACAATCCGATTGTTCAGTGGTACTGCAACCCCTCTGGAAACCAGCGATACAAGTTCTGGCCGGTCGACGGGGTACCGGGAACGTTCCAACTCAAGCCGACCCACACCTCGGGAATGTGTGTTGACGTCAATATCTACACTAGTCAGCTCGCACAGTGGCAATGCAACCCGTTCGCACAGCAGCGCTTCTGGATCAGCGGCTGGAATTACCAGAACATCTACACACTGCGCTCGCAGTACAACTCTTACAACTGGTGTTTGGATGTGCCACAGAGCTCCAGCGTTCCTGGGCTTCAGCTCCAAGAGTACTACTGCTACCAGACCCAAAACCAACGATGGGTGCTCAGTTGACGAACCAACATATAACGCGAACCGTCCGGGCGATCTTTGTCATCATGAGCGGCCTTCTGTTGGCCGTGGCGTGTGGAAACCCTGAGACAACGGTGGCAACCGCTCCCGCACCGCAACAGACCCCTGGGCAGGCCAATCCGCCAGCACCACTGGTCTCCGCTCCGACGCCACCGCCGACCCCGAACCTTGGAGCTCCCACCACCGAAAGCCGAGACAACCGTAACAACCGTGACACCCCGCTCGGCCGGCTGTGCTGGAGCCGCCGACAACTCGTCCTCTCCTATACCTCGCTCCTCCGGGCGCAGACAACTGCGGCTCAGCAGCCAGCAGGAGAGGCGAAGATTCGTGAAGAAGCTAACGTTCGAGCCATGGCCGCCCGATTCAAGCCCCTCTACACCGAGGTCAGGGCCGAACTCGGCAAGGGGGGCGTCCTCCCACCTGCGGTCGAGAAGTTCCAAGACCGCCTCATCAGCGCCGTCGGCGACGCAGCGGGCCGCTCAGCACCGCTCGCAGCCGAGCCGACCCTGGCAGAGACTGGCAAGATCGCGGCAGACTTTACCGATATATTCACTTTTGAAGGGTTCGACGGGGTGCAAGACTTCGTCGCTGCGGCAACTAAGAGCCAGGATTGTCCGGACATCTGAGGCCGCGTTGCCAGCAGAATCAACTTGCGTCCCATCGCTAACAAAGTCCATTGCCGGCAGCGTTCTGCTGATCGTCACTCCGGTTGTCTCGTGGTGGGTCGTGGGCGACAGCCCAGAGCGCGTCGAGAACCCAACCTACATCCTGCAGCCCCATAGCCTTTCGGCTTCGACCGAGCGGACCCTAGGGATCGGCGCGTTCGTTCTATGGGTTGGAGCTTTAGTGGTGCTGATCGAATCAAGGCGTTCTATCGACTTGCGTAAAGGGGCAGGATTCGCATGTTTCGTTGGATCCGCAGCGATTGTCGGCTCGGGATACCGTGTTTTGACATGGGGTGCCTCCGGCGCAAACCT
>JBBQRO010000134.1:0-9335 GCA_038214685.1 Acidimicrobiales bacterium | reverse complement strand
CATCTCCGATCGCCTCGTCCGCTGCTCTGACCGTAGCCGCGTTCAGGGCCCAGCCGGCCCGTCGTGTGCAATTGCTTCGTTCCGTCCGACCACGCCAAGGGAGGGTCGGCAGGGGACCGCTATACCGGGCGCCCGGCTGGTGCCGAAGTAGGGCGCCCCCGACCGGCACCTATGGGCTACACCAGAGACCTACCTGCTGGCTATTATGGGGCGCACAAGCTGCTGGGCCGATATCGAGCGCCCTGCGTGGTCCCGGCCCGCGGTGGTCGGTCTCGGCGGTAACGGCGATCGCTGTAGTAGCGACCGGTCTCGAAGTAGGTGGCGCCGATGTAGGCCAGCACCTCCTTCTTCCGCTCCCACCGACAAGCTCCTTTTCGAGTCAGTTGAGGGTTCCGATTGCAGTCAGGACTGCGTGCTCGTCCTCCATCGCAATCCGCTCGGGACTGATCTTGCCCTGCTGCGAGTAGGGCTTGCTGAGGCCGAGGTCTTCAAGGCTGAAGGGGCGATCAACTGCGTGCATTCTTCCGTGCATCAGGTTGGCATAGCGCTTACCCCAGAGTTGAAGGCTCAATCCGGCCTTATCAGGTTCGTACCGCTCGAACTCGAGCACGTGCGTAATGCGCCTGTGCATGCTGAGCTGTGGGGTCTTGATCAGTTGGAGGAGGAGCCAGTCATGCGCGATGAGGTTACGGCGCTGGTTGTCGGCAAAAAGGGAATGACCGACGCACACACGGAGATTGGCCTCGCTGACGTTGAACTTCCAAAGACTTCGCTGGGTTACCGGCGGGCGGCGCGCCGCTGCGGGCGGAGCCACCATTCGTGGCGTAACCGGCGCGATCGGTTTGTCGGTTGCGACGGACCGGCCCGAACGGGCGTGGTCCGAGATCACCAAGGCCAGCTCCTCAAGGTCAGACAGACTCAGACGGGAGGCGAAGAGGTCTTCCTCCAGGCCTGGCCGAGCTTCGGGTCCGAACTCAAAGCCCGTGATGGCTTGCCCGACGTTCCGGGCTGCTGATCGTCGGCCCTCCCGGCGTAGCGTTTGCATGCGTTCTGCGGCATCAGCCACCCGTCGCTGTTCCATAGTCGTAACGTATGTCGCGTTACGGCTCGTGTCAACGCGCCCGTGCCGAGCCCCCAGGTGCCAGCGGCCCCGGAGCCGCCAGATGGGTGTCGGCAACCACCTTGTCTGGTCCCTGCTTGTGTCGGCTGACCTCCCCGTAGACGACCTCCTCGGGCATGATCGGCCCCCCGCCGGCGCGGGCCGTCTCCACCCAGGCGACCTTCGGCGGTCAGCGCCGACGCGATGCGTAGCCGTCGGCGCCGTGCCGGTTGGTGTCTTTCGTCTCCTTCCCGAAGCCACCGGTAGGACCCCGGCCTCCGTCGTAGCCGGTCGACGTGCCCCGCGACGAATCGATCGACCACATCGTCATCGACCCGCAAATGGCCTCCGGCAAGCCCGTCATCCGGAGGCCTCGCATCTGGGTCGGCCTCATCCTCGGCCTCCTCGCCGACGGCATGACCCACGATGAGGTTCTCGTCGACTACTCCCACCTCACCGAGGATGAGCTCCGGGCCTGCCTTGCCTACGGCTCCCTCCTGGCCACCGGCCGCTTCATCGACGTGGCGTGAGGCTCAAGCTCGACGAGAATTTCGGCCTGCGGTGGGCGTCCTGCCTTCTGAACTGCCGGCCACGACATTGACACGGTCCATGACGAAGGGCCGTCGCGGCGCGATGACCAGGAGATGCTTGAAAGGAGCGGTAGCGCCGCTCTCGCCCTGGTCACCCGTGACTCTCGACTCCTCGAACCCGCTGCGCTTCCCGCCGCCAGAGAGGAGCGGGGATCGCCGTGCTGCGGGTGAGTGATCGACCGGGCCGGGACGAGATCGATGCCGTGGTCGAGCGCCTGACCGAGGCGCTCGCGTCAGCCGAGCTGGCCGGTCACGTGTGGGTCGTCGACGCTGGCCGGTTGCGCCAGAACCAGCCTCCTGACAGCTCAGGAGGCGGTCACTTCTTCGGCTGCAGGGGGGGTACTGGCCGCCGCCGCCGGCTGTCGGTCGGAGTTGGGCGACCGTCGCCGGCTTCGGAACGATCAGGTCACCGAGGGCTGCGGCGATGGCGGCGTCGCGGCACGGGTTGCGTGCTGGTAGCGGAGGGCAGGCGCCGGTGAGGCGTGGCCGATGCAGTGCATCAGCTCCCGGGTGCTGGCCCCGGCAGCGGCAGTCAGGGTGTTCGCCACGTGCCGGAGGTCGTGGAGCGCGTTCCGGCGCAAAAGTCTTCCCGGGCACCCTCGGCGTCGGTCAGATCGTCACGGGAACACGCCCATTGCCGCCGGTTGGAGTCGACGGGCCGACCGGGTAGCCCTGTGCTGCCATCGGTCGGTCCGCCGCAGCAGAGCGCCGACCATCTGTCTCTGTATGAGAGGATGCGGGTATGACGGACACATGGCCGAGGCCTGCCGTTCTCGCCATCACCCTGGAACGTACGGGGTGCTTCGGAGAGTGCCCGACGTATATCGCAACGGTCGCCGAGGACGACTTAGTCGAGTGGTCAGGTATAGCTAATGTCCCCCTTTTGGGGACTCATTGTCTAGATATCGGTTCGGGCCTTTTTGCGATGCTAGCCGATCTGATAGAAAAGGTCGGGTTCTTTCAATGGCAGGAGAGCTATGCAAACCTGCCGGAGGATGTCTCGACCACACGCCTGACAGTCTGCCGTGGGGGCGACGAGAAGACTCTGTGGCAGCACGGGGTCAACGACCCTCGAGGTTTTCAACTGGCCGCAACAGCGATCGACGGAGCGCTGTGCTGGCCGCTGTGGTCCAACCGCTTTAAGCACAAGGGGGCTCCGTAGTCCAGGCCTGTGGCCCGAGGCAGATTGCGTAAGGCCGATCCCGGGCTGCCAACACAAGGGCCTAGATAATCCGGTTGTCCGGTGCGTGCGCTGTCAAGGATTGACGGCCCAGATTGATGGGGGTCACAGGTCGATATCAAGTCCCGCGACCGCTTCGTCATCGACCTCTTCCAATGCCTTCCAGAATGTCTCTATCGAGAACGGGTATGCGAGGCCGATGCCCCTCCGGTGTACGCACACCACGATCTCGTCATCGTTTGACGAATTCCAATCAACCCAAGCGTCAAGCTCAGTTTCCTCGTTGATCATCCTCTCGAGGTCCGATCGACACTCGGACCCAGTCTCCTGGAGAAGGTCAGAAAGATTGCGAATAGTTAGGTCCACTTGGTCGGCCGAGCGAGTACGACCTTGAGCCGGTCATCGGGCTGAGCTAGATCGAGGTTGGCGAGGGCCGCTGCCGCGATCGCCGCAAGATCTCCTACGTCATCGAGTTCCTGCACGCGTCTGAGGTGTTGCGTAGCATCGTCGTCACAGCCGCGGGCGCCGAGCACCAGGTGTCCCATGGCTTGAGCGTCTCGTACGCCAGTCGCTACAGCCCGCTCGGCGAACACACACGCACGGTCGTCTCCTATGAGGGTGGCGAGTTGACCAAGGCACAGAGCGAAGAGCTCGTGGTCCTGCGTGACCAGGGCTCGCCTGAACCAGGATTGAGCATCGCAGGCGTCTTCGGTTGAGACGCCAAGCTCGTACGCAGCCACAGCTCGTGGCTGGGGGGACGAACTCTCCGCCGCACGGCGGAGATACTCGTCTCTCCCCTCCGTTTCGTCGAGGCAAAGGCCCAGGAGCAGGTTCGCTTGACCGGCGACCCATTGGTCCTCTGCGGCGGCGGCCGTCTCAAGATGCTGACGACGGGCCTTGTCGGGACCGGCATCGGCGAGGGCAAGGGCGGCGGTGGCCTTCACGTCGCCGTCGCCGTGCTCCAGGAGCCCGGTTGCAATCTTCCTCGCGATCTTTGGATGGTCGAAAGCTAAATCGAACGCCAGACGTGCTTGGCAGAGCGCTGCGTTTCGACCTTCTGTGCCCAGTAACTGAAGCGCCGGCAGCAGGTCGAGCGGATTCTCGCATACATCGAGATGTTCCAGCAGAGCGTCCACCGCATCCGCAGCGCGCCCGGCTGCTACCGCCGCCTGCACGAGCTCCCTAACATGCAACTGCGGTTCCGGAATGCCGAGCGATTCTGCGAGAGCCTCAAACCGGTCGAAGTCTGGCGGGGCAACGGCACCCACCACAAGCCGAGCCGCCTTGGCAAGGTTGTGCGTCCGGCACAACAGCTGGATGTTACCGAGTTCGGTGCGGCCTCCCTTGCTAAACGGCCAGACATGGTCAAAATGGAGCCTGTCGGTTGCCCCGCATTCACGGCAGCGACCGTTGTCCCGCTCCAACACGGCGCGCCTTATGCCACGGGGGATGTACCGAGCATTTCCGCCGCCGCGCGGAGCAAAGACCGAACCCCCGAGCATCCCAGATCCGGCCTCAGCCATGGCAGGCGAGCCCGGTAAGGGCAGCAGGTTGAGAAGCTCGGTCACACCGGGGACACGAGTGAAGGGAAGGTACCCGTGGCGTCCACCTCGGGACCCGAAGTCGATCCGGACAGGCGGCTCGACGTCCAAGGGGCGGATCACCTCGATCGCCCAGCCCAAAAACCATCCCTCCGCTGGTCGGGAGAGGATGTAGTCGTTGCAGTCCTCGGGGAACAGACCGTAGGACTCCCTGAGGAACCGGTAGGCGTCCTCCATTGAGCTGTAGCGGTCCCGGCGGATGTGGCGCGCCCGGAGTTCCCAGATGATCCGGCTCGTGTGCGATTCCACGAAGTACACCGAGTCACCGTCGGTAAGCGCGCCGTACGGCTCTTGCCGGGTGGCCCACATGTGGAAGAAGATCCCACCTGCCACGCTCGACACGTCGCGGTCGACATCCTCGTCCGGCATCTTCAAGAGCCAGCGCCCATTGAGGTGATCTGTCATGGAGCCCTAGTCTGACCGCGATGCGCCGCGCCCGTCAGGGCGGGTTGGCGTATTCACCTGGCCCCATCTCGGCAGCGACGACCTAGTCCATGGTCCTTGTCCCGGTGCGCCGGGGGTACTACAGATCGACGGCTCTGGTTCTCTTGGACCCGAGGACCCCACGCCCATAATGGCCGGCGGCCGACGGACCGGCGACGCCCCACAACGCCGGTTCCGGTACGCCGAGTCGGCGGGCGGCCCTTGACCACTGTTTTGTGGTCTGGCGAGCAGAGGTTGCGTAGCCTCGTGGGAGACTGCAGCAGGGAGGTTGGGTGCGCATGATGATCGAGAGGCAGCGGCCGGACGACCGGAGCGGGTGCCGACGGTGTGTCGATCCATGGCCGCTCCCTGGTGGATCGTGACCGGGATCTTTATCAGCTACCGGCGCGAGCACACCGCCTTCATCGTTGATCGCCTACACCACCGCCTGACCGAGCACTTCGGCGTCCGCCAGGTCGATCGCGACATCGAGAACGTCGGCCCCGGTGACGATTTCGGCCAGCGCATCGACGAAGCGGTGGCCGCGTCCGCCGCCCTCCTCGCGATCATCAGTGACCGGTGGCTCGTGGACCGGAACCCCGCGACTAAACGGGCCATTGGTGTTCCAAGGGATTGGGTGCAGCGAGAGGTCGGGGTGGCGCTGCGGCGGCCGGGCGTGCTCGTCATCCCGGTGCTGATCGAGGGCGCCACCATGCCCGGTGAGCAGCAGCTGCCCTACGACATCCGAAGCTTGGCTATGTGCAAGGCGATGCACTTGTCCGACCGTGGCTGGGAGGACGACATCGGCAGGCTCCTTGTGGCATTGGAGGAGGTCGTCGGGGCATCTGGCGCCACGGCAGCGCTCCCAACCGCCGCCCAGGCGGGGCCAGCTGCGGCGAGTGCCCCGCTGCCCGACCCTTCCAGAACCCGACGTTGGTTCCAAAGGCACTGAGGGCCCGACTCGATAGCAGCGGTGCCGTCATTCCGCTGCGGGGTGGCCCAGATGCCGGTCGGCGGTGTCAACTGGCCCGCTCGAGGCCGGGACGTGGCAGAACGACGGATACGGTTCGGTCAGCCAGCGGTCTCGGCTGGCCGTGGCGGCACCGAGCGGCGGCTGGATACCTGTGGGTCTGGTGTTGGGAGGGGCCCCTAGTGCCTCTGTGGGGTCCGGAGGTGGCGGAGGGCGGGGTTGGCGGCGGCGGCGGCTTGGCGGTCTCGGGCTACGGAGTCGACGTAGCCCTGGGTGGTGGCGAGGGAGGCGTGGCCCATGAGGCCGCGTAGGTCGGCGACCGGGGTGCCCTCGGCGGGAGGAGGGTCCCGTAGGTGTGCCGGTAGGCGTGGGCGTTCGCGCCCTGTGGTTTGCGGCTCCCGAGGCCGGCGGCCATCAGGATCTGGCGGAGGAGGTAGTCGAGCTGGTCGGCGGTGAGCCGGCGCCCTCCGGCCCGCAGGGTCGGCGGGGGAGTGGACCGGCGGGGCGGGGCGTCGAGCAGGGCGTGGGACAGCCGGCGCCGCCGCCAGGTGGGGTACTTGTCCTGGGGGGACGTCAGATAGCTGTCGATCAGCTCGGGAAGGGGTTGGGGGACGGGTACGGTCCGGGGCTTGGACCCTTTGCCGAGAACCCGTACGACGGCGTCGCCGGAAGCGGTTTCGTAGGTCCCGAGGTTGAGGCCGAGGAGTTCGGCGGAGCGGAGTCCGGTGCCGAGGAGGAGGGCGATGATGACCCGGTCGAGCTCGTCGACCGCCACATCAACGTCCACGGCCACCACTCGTTCCACCCGCTCGACCTGGGCGGCGCCCCACCTCCGGGACCCTGACGCCCGCGACGACGAGCCCGCCTGATGGCGGAATCCATCCCCAGCCCGGCACCGCTGAGGTGCTACCGAGTTGGAGAAGGCTCAAGGTGCGGCCGCTATCGCGTTGGCGCGCCGGGCCGCCGAGCTGCGAGCGGTCGCCGGCTGCAGGTGCCTGTTGGACAGCCCACGAAGCGCCCCTCGGTCCGGAGCTCAACCGCCACGACCGGCCACCGCAGCGGCAGCATCCTTAGCGGGACTTTCCGCGCCGATGTTCCCCACGGGCCGGCTCCGCCACCTTGGTGAACTGGCGGGACCCCACTTGCGTATCGCCCACGAGGGCGAAAAGATGGCGCAGGTCAGCCTCTCCGGACGTTCTCGAAGGCACCTCGTCGTCGGGGTCAGCCTCGTCGGCGGCACTGCTGCATGGGCAGCTCACTGCTACTGGAAGACCCACGCCTTCGAGACGGCCTTCGCCCACTGCTTCTCCCCGCTCGCCCTCTGCGCCCTCGTCGCGGCTTTCGAGGTGGTGTCCCTGGAGCTCGAACATCGGGACCGGCGCTCGAGCGCAAGCCGGTTCGAGGCGGACTGGCGCGCGGTCTGCCATGTCCTCGAGGGCGACCACGTCCATGAGGGAAACGTCCTGAAGGGGACCTGGCGCGGTCGCCCCTTCTCCGCCGTCGCCGACCAGATCTTGTTTCCAAGCGTGCCGTTTCCTTGGACGTACACCCTGTGGATCCCGGCCGAGCGGCCCGGGCCGGCCTGGCAGGCCACCCTCGGGAAGCTCCCTGGTCCAGGGGAGGAGGTCCGCTGGAAGCTGCGGGCCAACAAGCGGAGCACCGAGGAGCGGCTCGTGAAGGGCGGACTGCTGCTCGCCCTGGAGGAGGTGGCCCGGCTGCCGGGCGGGATCCGCCGCGATGCCCGCCTCAGCTACGAACCGAAAGTCAACGAGGTCTCCTTCCATGACAACACCGGGTTGGTCCCCTCTGCGGCCGTCCTGCTCGCCCACCTCGACCTGGTGGATCGAGCGATCACCCTCACCGGGATGCTGGGCTCCTCCCCTGCGGACGAGGTGGCTCCCTCGACCGGCATGCCCCGTCCCTACCTCCGGCCGAATCACGCGCCGCTCTGGCTCTGCGGCCTCTGGTTTCCCACGGCAGGCGGACTTATCGTGATGCTCCTGGCGTGGCCAGCGATGCCCTGGTGGCTCGCAGGGCTCCTGCCGGCCGCATGCGCGGCGCCCCACCTTTGGCGCGTGCGGATCGGTCGGCGCTGAGCAAGCGGTGGGCTCGCCCGGATCCGTGGTGGGGGTGTTGCCGTTGCAGTCTTGATATCGCTGCTGTCGCGGGGCTACTGCAGCGAAGGTGCGCGTCCTGCGAGCGAGCCGCCCACCGCCGCAGTTCTGAGCGAGATAGGAAATGGACGATCCGGGGGTTGGCCCGTTGGACGCCCACCCCAACTGGTTCTCGGAGCTGGGCCGGCGAGTAGAGGCGCTGGCCGCGCACCGAGGAAACCGTTCGCGCGACCACCCATGTCTTGAGGTTCGGTCCGTCGACCGGACGATAGTGTCCAGAACATGGACGGGTGGGCGTGGCTGGGCGGCATCATTATTCTGATAGCAGTGTGGTGGTCGATTTACGACTGGGTGCAACGTAGCCGAAGAGGTGTCCTCAGATGCCAGCTTGCCCTCGGCCTTTTCGCGGTGTCCTTCGCAGCTTTTTGCATCAAACTTCTTCTGTGTATACTTCTGGGAATAGACGATACACCACTTAGCCAGTGCCTGGGTGCTTTCTTCCTTATTCCTGTGTGCGTTTGGATGGCGGGCGTGTTTGCGACCTTTGTCTACGACTCGCCGAAGCAGTTCCAGGCATTCTGGAGTGCTGTCGGCGACGTCCTGGGACCCGGTCATGAGCACGGTCATCGGCAACCGGACTCTGGGCCCGTGGCGTACACCTTGAGGGGCACTTATAATGGATATGAAGTCCAGGCTCGTTTAACCCCGTTTCACACGGGCCAGTTTTACAGCCCTCACTCCGAGGTTTGCCTAAGGTCCAATGAAGTCGGCCCGGCCTGGAGGGTGTATTACTCTGGATCCTTTTGGCCGAGGTCCGACGAATGGAGGATTGCAACGGAATCGCCTGAGCTTGAGAGGAGACTGTCGGAGGCAGGCGTCATCGAAGCCGCCGAACGAGCACTCGGCTCCCAGAAGAGACATGGACCGAGTCTCCGTTACGCACAAGGTCAGCTGTGCTGCTTCTGCAGCAATCCGGAACCGCCTAATGTGGAGCAGTTTCGCCAGTATCTAGAGGTCCTCGTATGGCTCGACGCAGTCAACTACCAACTCAACCACTGATACCTCTCCGCACGCTCGTCCCGCAGTCGACCGCAGCCACGGTCGCATGCCCGCCCGCTCCCGGCCATCCTGAGCCCCCGGCTGGATGATCCACCGGATGCAATACGTCCTGATTGGCCCTCCGTTAAGGAAGCTGGCACCAACCGACAAGTAGCGGGGCCTTGTTGAGCGCCACGCTCGATGAGCACGGGCGTGGTTGCTGGCGACGCTGTAGGCGGGGATGATCGGGGCTGGTTGACGCCGGGGGCGGGGCTCGTCGTGGCGGGTCAGGCTGAGCGTGTCGTAGACGCGCAAGAGCC
>JBBQRO010000133.1:0-9352 GCA_038214685.1 Acidimicrobiales bacterium | reverse complement strand
CACGGCATCAGCCGACGCGCGCTCATGCCCGACGTGCTTCCCCCGGACCGGTCACCCATGTGGGGCAACGCCCGACTGGCCGTGCTTTCCGTGGTGGGCGGAACTCTCGGGGCCGGGCTGGCGGCAGGGGCCAACGTGCTCAGCGGGCCGGGACTCGCCTTGGGAGGCGCCGTCGCCGTGTTCTCCGCCGCGGTCGTGCCCGGGGCGCGCCTCCCCCGTCGTCGTCCGAAGGGCACGGAGCCCGCCGCCGCCGGCGACTACCGGGCGCTGCTCAGCTCGCGCCTGCTGGCCGGAGGGGTTGCCATGGGTGCCAGCAGGGCGGCGGTGGGCTTCCTCACGTTCCTCCTGGCGTTCCTGCTCCGAGCCGAGGGCGAGCAGGGCCGGGGTTTCGCGGTCGTCATCGCCGCCGCTGGCATCGGTGGCTTCGCGGGTGCGGTGCTGGCGCCCGCGCTGCGCGCCGTTGTCCGGGAAACGCTGCTCCTCCAGCTCAGCCTGGGAGCGATGGTGGTGGCGGCGCTCTGGGCCGCGGGATCGTTCGACGTGCCGCGGGCGGCAGTGGTGGCAGGCGTCGTCGGACTGGCGACAGCGAGCGGTCGACTGGCGTTCGACAGCCTTCTCCAGGGGGACGCACCTTCGACCGTTCGGGGCCGCACCTTCGCCCGCTACGAGACGATCTTCCAGCTCTGCTGGGTCGGCGGCGCCGGCTTCGCCACCGCCGTGCCGTTCCGGGCCGCCGCCGGAATGCGCAGCCTGGCGCTCATCGCGGCGGGCGGAATGGCGTTCTCTGTTCTCGGGCTGATCCGACGCCGGCCGACAGGCCGCCGGACGACGAGGGCACCAGGTAGGGCGGGCTGAGGGCTCAGCTGGCCTGCGTCGTCGGCTCCGACCTCTCCTCGCCTGGCCTGGAGGCCCGCAGCAGCACGGTGGCGCCGAGGATCGCCGCCAATGTAGAGGCGGCCAGCACCCCCAGCTTGGCCGCGTCCTGGATGGCACCCGGCTCGTAGGCCAGCTCCGCGATGAACAGCGAGACGGTGAAGCCGATGCCACCGATGGCGGCGATTCCCACGACCATGGGCCAGGTTGATCCCTCGGGCAGGCGGCCGAGGCCGGTGCGGACCGCCAGCCATGTGGCGACGGTGATCCCGACGAGCTTGCCGACGACGAGCCCGAGCACCACGCCTGCGGTGACCCCGAGGGTGGCGGGAGCGTCGAAGGAGTCCGCCTTGATGACGACGCCGGCGTTGGCCAGGGCGAAGGCGGGCACGACCACAAAGCTTGTCCACGGGTGCAGCCGGTGCTCCAGGCGCTCGGCGGGAGAAACCGAGGTCTGCGCCAAGCGGCTCATGGCATTGAGCTCGGCCGGGTCGGGGTCGTCGCTCAGGTCCGAGGCCCACTCCCGGGTCAGAGCCGCCGGAGTCAGCGGCTGCGCCGGAGCGAGGAGGCCGAGCGCAACCCCTGCGATGGTGGCGTGCACGCCCGACGCCTGTGTGGCCAGCCATACCCCGACGCCGAGGATGACATAGGGCGCCAGCCACACCACGCCCGCCTTCCGCAGCCCGAGCATCAACGCCACCAGCCCGACTGCGGCGGCGATAAACGCCGGCTGGACGTCGGTGGCGTAGAAGACGGCGATGACCACGATGGCGCCGATGTCGTCGACTATGGCGAAGGTGAGCAGGAACAGCTTGAGCGACGCCGGCACCCTCGAGCCCAACAGGGCCACCACGCCGACGGCGAAGGCGATGTCGGTGGCCATCGGGATGCCCCACCCCTTCGCCCCCCCGCCCCCGAGGGTCACCAGGAGGAACAGGAAGGCGGGCACGACCATGCCACCGAGGGCGGCGATGGCGGGCACGGCCGCGACCCGGGGCTGGCGGAGGTCGCCGTGCACGAGCTCGCGCTTGATCTCGAGGCCCACCACGAAGAAGAACAGGGCCATGAGCCCGTCGTTGACCCAGTGGCGGAGGTCCTCGATAAGCACGAACCGGCCCAAGCCGACGGAAAAATCGGTGTGCCACAGCGCTTCGTAGGAGGCGCTCCACGGCGAGTTGGCCCACAGCAGCGCCACCACTGCGGCGACGAGCAGCACGATCCCACCCGCCGCCTCGGTCTCCAGGAAACGGCGCAGGGGCTTCGGCACTCGGCGCCCAGGCAGGGCGGCGGCAGCGCCCGTCAGATTCGCACGGTCCGGTCCTTCAGTGTCTCTCGTGCCCACGATTCTTGCTCCCTTGGTCGCGCGACGGCCCATCGCCGACCAGGCTTCCCGGCACACCCCCACCGAAATGGGCACGACCATCTTGACCTACCGGCGGCGCGGCCACGGACATGTCCAAATCGCACGCCTCGAAGGTTGCCCCGCCGAGGCCGCTCGAAGGTCGATGAGGACCATGCCCAGGGGTGGAGGCTGCACGCAAACGCCCTCGGAGCTCAGTCGCCGTGCCGCCGTCGAGGTAGCCCGAGAGGTCACGAGGGCGAGCGACTCAGAGCGGCGAGTTCCGGGTCGCTGGCCATCACCTCCCAGAAGGCGTCCGCCCAGATGCGGTAGCCGCGGTCCCTGGGGTGGAACCAGTCGGCTGCGAAGTCCGTGAGCATGCTCGCCCAGCCCCTCCGCTGCGTGGCGGCATGGACCCCGGCGACGGGCAGGCTGCGCGCCCGGGCCACGCCAGCCATGTAGGCGGCGGCCTCGTCCGATCTGCGCCCCATTCCACCGTGCATGAACCACGGGACGTCACCGACGACAGCATTCGCCGGCAACCCCGCGACCAGGGCGTCGACGTCGGCACTGAACCGGTTCACCTCGTACTGGCGGATGTCATTTGCGCCGACCGCAACAGTGACGATGTCGGGGACCAGCCCTGCCAGCTTCGGGAGCTGGTCCACGACGACATCGTGCACTCGTGCGCCCGAGATGCTCAGGTTGATGACCTGCACCGGGCGACCGGTCGCAACTCGGAGGCGCTGAGCGACCAATCCGACGTAGCCACGCTCCGGACGGCTCGCCCCGATCCCTTGGGCCGTCGAATCGCCGAGCGCCACATACACGATCCCGCCGGAGTCACCTCTCGGCACGGACCAGTAGTCCCGGTATCGGTCTACCTGCTGACGCAGCTGGTATAGCCGGAGCCCCCAGACACCCGGCACGGCGAAAGTCAGGGCCACCACCGTGGCCAGTGCCTTGTGGCGACGCAGGAGGCCGTGACTCGGGCCGCGCTCCGCCTTCTCAGGAGCGTGCATCACAGCGTACCGGGGCGTCGGCGTGTCATCGGCCGTCGCCAGTCGCTCCTGGAGTCCCAATGCCTGACGCTCACGGCATCCCGCAGCTCGGTCGAGGAGCTGAGTAGATTCCGGTAGGTTACCTGGATCCGCCTGATCGCCGCTCACTGCGGAGTCGGTCGACTTGCCGCACTGCGGCGTTGGCCCGGCCGTCGACGGCAGTGGCGACGGTCTACGGCGCCCGCCAGAGCCACCGAAGCCGTGGCCGCTGCGCAGTCGTAGGCAGGCCCACCTGTGCCGCCTCGCCGACAGCGAGTGACACGGGTCCGTCGAGTCGGTCCACCCCGACAAGGTCTGGCCACGGATTGGCGGAGGGCACGCAGAGCCGGTCCTCGGACACCGTCCTCCCTTCCCTTCCTGGTCGGTCTCTGTCGCCGCGGCGGCGGTTCCTCCTGGGATGCGAACAGTGTCACTTCGCCATCCAGGCTTCCGGGCATTCCACCAGCAACCGTGGCCGTGCCAGTCTGTCACCGAGGGTCCGGGCATCCGCTACCGGCGAGCGATTGTCGGAAGGCCCAATGGGCGATAATTCAGCGACCTGGGTGGTGAGGGCTGTGATCGCCACCACCACGTCCCGCTACGGGGTGGGCGGCGCCCCGGCCTCGGCCAGGCGTTGGCCGACCTCGACGGGAATGTCGACCCGCCAGCCGTCTCGCTTCAGCTGCTCGCTGGTCAGGCGAATCTCGCCCCCGCTCTTGCCCTGGGCGTCGAACCGGAAGACCCACACGTCGCCCTGGTCGGAGACCTGCTCGACCACGCCCGTGGACTGCTTCGGGGCGAAGCCCGCCGGCGACCAGCCGCTTCCCGCGCCGTCGCTGACATCGACACTGAGGGTGTAGGCCGTCGGGTTCACGAAGGTGACCCGAGCGACGGTGGTCGGGCCCCCCGAGAGGCCGACAAGGTACGTCACCCCCACCACGACGAGCAGCCCGGCGGCCAGCCCGGCCAGGCCCAGGGTGATACGCCGGCCGGCGCGGCCGGGGGCGTCGGGTCGAAGGATGGTCGGCGGGTTCATGAGATGTCCTCTCGGTTGGCCACGGTAACGGGGAACAGGCGGGCGGGCAGATGGTCGGCTAGGAGGTGCGGACGGGACGCGGCCAAGGGCCCGGCGATGGCCAGCACCAGGACGTAGCCGGCGGCGAAGGGCCCAAGGCGACCGTCGAGGCCGGCTACCACGGCCAGGCTGGCCAGTATCAGGGAGAACTCGCCGCGGGCGAGGATGGTCAGGCCGATATTGGCGGCGGCTGCCGGGCCCAGCTGCTGGACGCGTGCTGCGATCACTCCGGCCACCACACAGCCGACGACGGTCACGGCCACTGCGGCCAGCACCGCGCCGACGACAGAGGTCAGGGTCGAGGGGTCCACCGTCAATCCGAAGGCAAAGAAGAACGTTGCCGCCAGGAGGTCGCGCAGGGGCAGGACGAGGCGCTCAATGCGATCGGCGACGCTCGTGCCGGCGAGCAGTTGCCCGGCCAGAAAAGCCCCGATGGCCTCCGACACACCGAGGTTGGCCGCCACGCCGGCGATGAGGATGGCGGCGCCGACGAAGCAAACGGTGAGCAACTCGTCGTCGCTCGTGCCCAGGAGTCGCCCGACCGTACGTCGGCCCCAGCGGGCGGCGGCGCCCATGACCAGGAGGAAGGCCAGCGCCTTGGCCACGGAGGCGACGGCCTCGGCGGCGCCCTGGGTGTCGCCGAGAACCGGCTGGAGGAGTGACAGGTAGACGGCGAGGAAGACGTCCTCGACCACGACGATGCCGAGCAGCATCCCGGTCTCGGGGTTGGCCAGGCGGCGGAGCTCGACGAGCAGCTTGGTCACGATGGCCGAGGAGGAGATGCCGACGATGCCGGCGATGACCAGGGTCTCCCGGGCGCCCCATCCCAGGGCCGAGCCGAGCGCCAGCCCACTGCCCATGTTGATGGCCAGGTAGATGCCACCGGCCGCGAGGAGGCGGCGGCCACCGGCGAGGAGGTCGTCGAGTGAGAACTCCAGGCCCAGGTGGAACAGCAGCATGATCAGTCCCAGGGTGGCGAGGAGCCCGAGGTCGGCCGGGTCGCGCACGAACACCGGTCCGGGCGTGTGGGGGCCGGTCAGAATGCCCGCAGCCATGAACAGTGGGATGGTGGGCAGCCCGATGCGGCGGCCGGCCCGGGCCAGCACGCCGGCCACCAGCAGGGCGGCGCCCAGGGCAACGAGCTCGCGTCCGACCTCCGGACCTGCGGCGGCCAGCACGTCGAGGGGCTGCACCGTCGTCACCCGGCCACGTGCCGCACGAACCCGTCGAGGTCCTCTGGCCTGCCGACCACGACCACCTGGTCGCCCGTCACCAGCACCTCGGTCGGCTCCGGGACGACGATGACGTCGTCGCCCCTCAAGATGGCCACGACGGTCATGCGGGTACGCCGACGGACCTGGAGGTCGGCGATGGAGCGACCGGCGCCCGCGGCGTCTGGCCCGATCGTCACCCAGTCGATGAGCAGCCCTCCGACGACCGACTCGATGCGGTTGGCCAACGTGGGCTGGAAGTAGGCGCCAGCCAGCACCGCACCCAGCCGCCGGGCCTGGTTGTCCGACAGCGTGGCCACGCTGGGGGGCCGGCGGCCCGCCTCGTCGGCGAGGTAGAGGTCGCGCCGCCCGCTGTGGTGGATGACCACGCTGACCTCGCCGCCCTCGGCCGCCACGGAGTAGCGCCGACCGATGCCGGGCAGCTCCTGTTCGCGGATGTCGTCGTCCATGTCAGTGCCTCCTGGTCGGCTTGGGCCGCTTCTTCTTCCGGGGCCGGGGCGTAACCGCCCCCCTGGCGGCGACGGCGCCCCGCGGTCGGGCCCCGGCCGCGCCGGTCGGCACCAAGACGTCGGCCTCGGGCGCGGCGACACGCCTGGGTCGTAGGGCCGGTGGCGGCACCCGCTCTGTCTCGGGCCGGGCGCCGCTCCCCTCGAACCACACCGCCAGCGGGGTGGCGGTGAACACCGAGGAGTAGGTGCCCACAACGATGCCCACCAGGAGGGCCAGGGCGAAGTCGGTGAGCGTCTCGCCGCCCAAGGCGTAGAGGGCAACGAGGATGAAGAGGGCACCCAGGCCGGTGTTTATCGTCCTCGGGACCGTCTGCAGGCAGGCGTCGTTGGCCACGTCGGCCATGCGGTCCTTGGGCCGGGCCCGGCGCAGCTCCCGGATGCGGTCGAAGACGACCACCGAGTCGTTGATCGAGTAGCCGATCACGGTGAGGAGGGCGGCGAGGAACACCCCGTCGAGGGTTTTGCCCAGCCAGGCGAACACGCCGAGGAGCAGGACGACGTCGTGAGCCATGGCGCTCACAGCTGCCGCGGCATAGGTCCAGCGGAACCGCACAGCCAGGTAGGCCAGTTGGGCGGCCAGGGCCAGCCCGAGGGCGATCAGCGCCTTCCGGCGCAGCTCGTTGCCGATGGTGGGGCCGACGAACTCATCGCGCACGACGGTCGACTCGCCCGCTGTCGCCTCGACCGCCTTCCGGATCCTGTCGACCTCGGAGGCGTCGAGCTGAGCTGTGCGAATGGCGACGTTGCCGTCGCCCGACTCCTGTACCACTGCCCTCGGGAACCCGGCGTCGGCGACGGCTCTCCGCACCGCGTCCAGGGCCGCTGGGCGCTCTGTGTCGTACTCGACGAGGCGGCCCCCCGAGAACTCCAGTCCCACCTCGAAGCCCTGGGTGACAATGCCGGCCCCGGCAAGGACGAGGGCGACGGCGGAGGCGGCCAGCCAGCGTGGGGAATGGCGCAGGAGGTTGGGCCGGCGGCGGGCGATCCAGGCCCGGAACCGGCCACCGACCTCAAGGCCGAGCAGCCGCGGCCGGTCGCGGAGGCTGGTGCGCAGGACGGCGTCGACCAGGAAGCGGGTGACGAACAGGGCGGTGAAGACCGACACCACAACCCCGACCGACAGGGTGATCCCGAAGCCCCGGACCGCGCCGGAGGCGAAGAAGAAGAGCAGGACCGCCGCCAGCAGGGTGGTGGCGTTGGAGTCGGCGATGGCGGTCCAGGCCCGCTTGAACCCGTGGTCGGCAGCCCGCCTGGTGGTGGCCCCGCCGCTCACCTCCTCCTTGATGCGCTCGTAGACGAGCACGTTGGCGTCGACGGCCATGCCGATGGCCAGCACGAATCCGGCGATGCCGGGCAGGGTGAGCGTGGCGCCCATGGCCAGGAGCACGGCGAAGCTGATGGCTCCGTAGGCGACCAGGGCGAGTACGGCCAGCACGCCCAGGAGCCGGTAGTAGGCGATCATGTAGAGCGCGGTAAGGCCGGCGCCGATGAGGGCGGCCAGGATGCTGGCCCGGACGGCGGCGTCGCCCAGGGTGGGGCCGATGGTGCGCTGCTCGACCACATCCACCGGCACCGGCAGAGCACCGGCTCGGATGAGTAGGGCCAGATCCTTGGCCTCGCGCTCGGTGAAGCTGCCGGTGATGGACGTGGTCCCACCGGTGATCCCCTGGTTGCAGCCGATCCCGGATGAGACCTGGGGGCTGGAGATGACCCGATTGTCCAGGACGATGGCGATGCGCCGGGCCGGGTCGCCCTGGGGGGCACATGCGGCTTCGCCTGTGAGCCGGGCCCACGCCCGCTCGTTGCGAAAGTCGACCTCCACCTGCCAGAGGGCCGAGAACTCACCGGCGAGACCGGCACGGGCCGTACTCACGTCGTTGCCCGTGAGGGAGGCGGGTCCGAGAGGCAGCTCGGCTCCCGACTCGTCGGGGAGGGTCAGATCGCCGGTCCCGGCGGCGACGATGGGGTGAAAGGTCAGCTGCGCGGTCTTGCCGATGACGGCGATCGCCTCGGCCGGGTCGTCGAGGCCCGGCAGCTCGACGATGATCCGGCGGTCGCCGGAGCGCTGCAGCGACGGTTCGGAGACGCCGAGCTGGTCGACGCGCCGGCGCAGCACCTCGAGGGTGCGGTCCAGCGTGTCGTCGTCGATACGGCGACCGTCGCCATCCCTGGCTTCGAGGACGATTTGGGTGCCGCCCTGCAGATCGAGGCCCAAGCGGGCCGGACGGGTGGCGATGAGGGCGGTGGCGCCGGCCAGCACGGCCAGGACCGCCAGGGCGCGCCAGCGAAGCTTCTTCATGGGGGTACTCCTCCGATTCAGCCGGCCCCGGTTGGATGGGGACGGCGACGAGTGGTTCGCTTCATGCGGCGGGGAGCCGCCGAGACCTCAGGCGAACTGGAGGAGCGGTGGTGCCCGCAGGCAGATGGTGTGGTGACAGGCGCACAGCGGCCGGCGGCCCCAACCGGGGCCGATGGACCGGCGCCAGCGGGCTTCGAGGAGGCCGAGCGTCCCGGCCAGCACCGCCATGATGAGGAGGGCGCGCAGCTTCACCAATTGGGTGGCGGCCCGCAGCTCGTCGGAGGCCGGGACGGGTAGAACAGCGGGAGCTGCGCCGGGCTCCAGGGCGGAGATGGCGACAAGCGGGGCGTCGGCCACGCGTGGCGTTGGGGACTGCCCGGCGTAGTCGGCACCGACGCCCCCCAGACACACCGCCGCCAACATGACCATCGCCCAGAGCCGAAGGTGGCGTGACCGGGCCATCCGACCAGGCTACTGGTGCCGCCCAGTCTCGGAGCCACAGCCGGTCAGGGGGATCTCCGTCAGCAAACGAACGTCTTCTGACACAGCAGCGGTCTGCTGGCCGGACCTGGTCGCCCGACGGCGGCAAGTGTCACGGGTGCCGGTCGAAGAAGGTGACCCCGAGGGCAGTCGACGCCCGGTGACAGCCGGCTCGGCTGGAGGACGCCATCCCGTCAGCGGGTTCCTGGCCGGCAACCTGGTCTCCCACACTGTTCCTGGGGCCGGTCTGGGGCTGCTCGGCGTTGCCGGACAGGTCGGGTTCCGCCAGGCCGCTCCCGAAGTGATGGCCGCCGCCTCGGCGCTGCAGTCGGCGCTCGTCGCCGGTGACGCCGAGGCCGCCGCCGCGCTTCTGCACACCGACGTCGTGCTCGACGACATGGCGCTGCGCACCCGGCTCCTCGGCCGGATCGAGACCTCGGCCTACCTGGGCCGGGTGCTTGCCGACGTGCCCTACGGGCAGGGCAGTGTCCTGCGCCACGTGGTC
>JBBQRO010000132.1:0-9369 GCA_038214685.1 Acidimicrobiales bacterium | reverse complement strand
CGTCCGGCGCAACGGCCCGTTCGCCGGCATTTCCCTCGTCGGCGCATGCACCAAGAACGAGATCCGCGACAACGTGATCAGTGACAACAACATGCTGCCCGGGGATCCGAGCATGGGCCGCCAGGACATGGGGATCCGCCTCGAGGGGCCGGGCGCCAACAACAACAAGATCATCGGCAACACCGTCACTGGCAGCGGCGCGGAAGGTATCACCGTCCTGCCTACCTGCGCCGACCCCCAGGCCGGCTGCGCGGGCACGCCGGGGAACGAGGGCAACGAGATCGCCGAGAACATGAGCCACGGGAATGGCACCAGCGGCCAGGGCAGCGGCATCCGGCTGTTCGCCGTGCCCCAACCGGTGGCGGCCTCCAAGACCAAGATCACCGGCAATGTGACCAATGACAACGTGACGTTCGGCATCGCCATTGACACCGTCGGCGCCGCCAACCCCGGCCCCCCGAAGAACAAGGTCACCGGCAACAGTGGGAAGGGCAACGGCCAGTTCGACGGCTACGACGGCAACACGCCGGCCTGCGGCAGCAACGTCTGGGAGGGGAACGACTTCGCCAAGGTCAACCAGCCCTGCGTAGGCGAGGGCTGACACTTACGGCGTAGCCGACGCCCGGACCACCACCTTGTCGACCAGTGACCGCTCCAGGGTTTGGGGAAACTCACTGCCGGGATTGAGGAAGAGCAAGCGGATCACGGTGCCCCGGTCGAAGATGACTACGAAATCCTGGAACAGCGGCACCACCAACTCGGCGAGGTTGACGGACGCATTGATCCGCCAGGCCATACTTCTCTGGCCGCCGGTGGGGCCTTCACGAGGCGTCACCTTCACGGGCCCGGGAGTGGCCCCCTCAGGCTTACTGCGGTCGACGTCGGCCACGAAAACCTTGGTCAGGCAGTCCAGCGCCTTCGGACCAGCGAGGGCGGTGGCGATAGCGGCGGCTGCCGGCTCACCGACGTACTCCACCGTCGACCGGCCCTGGGTGGCCAGACCCTGCTTGAACGTGGGCGACGTGGCCACGCCTGCCGGCGGCGCCATCCGCTCAACGCCCAGACAGCTGGTGAGCTCGCTCCAGACCAGGTCGATGCTGAGGCCCTGTCCCGGCTCCTCGGACTGCGGCTCGTAGCCGGGAGGGAAGTCGGACGGCTGCAGGGTCGCCGACCTGGCCTTGCCCACCAGGGCTGGATCCGTTCCCGGAATGGTGGCCGTGGTGACCTCGGGCGCCGGAGGTATCGGCGCGGTCTGGGTGTCGCCACCCCCGCCCCCACAGCCGGCACCAAGCACGGCGACGACCACCAGGACCAGGACTGCACGGTATTTGGACATTGCCCTCCTTCGAGAGATGGCTGGGCGGTTCATGAGCGAATGGTGGTGCCGGTCCTGCGCCCAGTGATGAACAGCTGCTTGTTGTCCTGCAGCGTCGGGAACTGGCCCGGGGTGAAGTACCACTCGTCGAGGACCTGCGTGCGGAACAGGACCACGGTCTCGGGGTAGAACAACGGGAGCATCGGGAGATCGTCGGCCAAGATTTGCTGCATCTGGGCGACGAGGGCCTTCCGCTCCCCGTCGTCGAAGGCGAGGCGCTGCTTCTCGGCCAAGTCGTCGAAGGCTGGGCTGGCGTAGGCGGTGGCGGCCTGGAGCGACGGTTCCACCTTCGAGGAAAACAGCACCCGTAGCACGTCCGGGTCGGTGTTGGGGCCGCCGGGGCCGGGACCGGGGAAGAACAGCACCGCCATGTCGTACTTGCCGATCAGCTTGTTCCCGAACAGCTGCGGCCCGATCTCGACCGCCGTCGGTCTGAGCTCGACACCCACGCGGCGTAGTGAGCCGACCAGGATCTCCGACAGCGGTGCCTCCGCGTTGCTGATCAGCAACTCGAAGCTGAGCGGCTGGCCCCGGTCCTGGCGGATACCGCCGGGTCCCATCCGGTAGCCGGCGGCGTCGAGCAGCGCGCCCGCCCCGGGAACGTCGAAGTCGTACTGGCGCACGGGGGCGAAGAATGGATTGGCCGGGCTGAGAAACCCGGGGTTGCCCGGCAGTCCCCTCCCGGCGGCGAGGCGGTTGACGAGGTCGCGGCGATCGATGGCCATGGCGCACGCCCGGCGGAACCGCACGTCGGAGAGGGGACCCTCCTTGTTGAGGTTCCAGTAGAGGGGCAAGGTGGAGGCACCCTGCTCAGTGATCTTGCCGAAGGTGTCGTTGGCGAAGGGGGCTAGGGTGTCGGCCCGCAGACCGACACCGCGCCCGGCGTCGGTCTGGCCCGCGGCCAGAGCGGCGATCGGGTCCTCGATGGCCCGCTCCTCGATGCGCTTCACGAATGGCGCTCCCAGGAAGAAGTCGTCGCGGGCCGTGTAGAGCATGGCCCCACCGTCGCCGTTGTACTCCCGCAGCCGGTAAGCCCCGGAGCCGACCAGCTTCTTGAGGTCGTCGACGCCGACCGGGTCGTTGATCGACGCCCACACGTGTTTCGGCACGATGGGCAGAGCCGCCGCCACTTGCCCGACGAAGGTGTTGTGCGGGCGGGTGAGGGTGATCTCGACGGTGCTGGGCCCGCGAGCTGCCACGTTGGCAATGCCCTGCGGCGGTTGGATGATGACCGGAGGCGGGAGGGTGCCCTGGGCGGCGTAGTAGTCGAAGGTGAAGACCACGTCGTCGGCGGTCAGGGGCCGCCCGTCGCTCCATCTGAGGTTCTCGCGCAGCTCGAAGGTATAGGTGAGGTGATCGGCGGAGCTCTGATAACGCTGGGCTAGCCAAGGCAGGAGCTCGCCACTTCCGTCCCGCCACAGCAGGGTGTCGTAGAGCAGGCTCATCTGGGCATAGCCGATGTCGGCATTGGAGGCCCACGGCGACGGGAAGCCGGTGGCTCCCTGGGGCAGGCGTACGGTGAGGCCGGTACCCTGGTCGACCGTCTGCGTACACGAGCCGAGAACGAGTGCGCCCATTCCTCCCAGTGAGGCGAGCAGGAACTGCCGGCGGTCGAGCAGCATCGGTTCCGTCATGATGACGTGTGGGACCGAGGGTTGAACGCCGGCTCGAGGGCCACGCCCACAACGGTGAGGGCGAGGAGGGTGATGGTCAGGGTGAGCCCGACGGGGAGCACCCACCAGATCCACATCGGGCTGAAGTAGATCGACTGTTGGGCTAGGGCGCGATTGAGCATAAGTCCCCAACTAATCCCGCTTGGGTCGCCCAGGCCGAGGAAGGTGAGGCCCGCCTCGAGGCCGACAGCGACGCTGGCCCAGTTCACGAAGCCGACGGCGATCAGGGGGGCCAGCCCGGGCACGTAGTGGTGCCGGAGCACATACAGCGGACCTCCACCGAAACCCTGGGCCGCGGCGATGAATCCTCGTTGGCGCAGGGAAAGCGCCTGGGTGCGAAGGATGCGGGCGTTGGGCGGCGCTCCGAGAAGGGCGATCACCAGAAGTATTGGCAGCCGGCCGTTGAGACCGAGCGAGCCGATCAGCACAAGCAGCGGTGCGCCGGGCAGGGCGAGCAGGAACACCACGAGCCGGTTGGACGCCCGGTCCGTGGCCCCTCCGAGCAGGGCGGGGAGCACGCCGAGCAGCAGCGCTCCCGCCATGGCCAAAGTCCCGGCGACCAGGGCCACGACCAGCGACGCCCGAGCCCCGTAGACGAGCTGAGCGAAGATGTCGCGCCCTGGCTGGTCAGTGCCCAGCCAGTGCCGGGCCGACGGCTGCTCGAGGGCCGCCCCGGCGGCCGGGTCCCTGGGGTCGTACTGGGTGAGCAGTGGGGCGAACACCGCCATCAGCACGACGACGCCGAGCACGACAAGGCCGAACGCCAGCAGCGGCGATCGGCGCCTGCGGGTGTGGGGAGCGCGCCGATCGTCGTCGACGGCCGGTGGCAGGGCGACCTCGACGGTGGCCGCCACCTGGGCGCTCAAAATGCTGCCCGCGGGTCGAGCCGCCGGTAGAGCACCTCGGCCAGGGCATTGATGGTGACGACACCCAGGCTGAGGCACAGGAACACACCTTGGATCGTGGGGTAGTCACGAATGCCGATCGACTGGAAGAGCAGGCCGCCCAGCCCCGGATAGGAGAAGATCCGTTCGACGAACACGTTGGCGGCAACCGCCGAGCCGACCTCGACGGCGGTGAGGCCCACTAGCGGCAAGAGGGCGTTGCGGGCCGCGTAGCGGTACTTGAGCCGGCGGGTACGGAGGCCCTTGGCCCGACCGAGGAGGAGGTAGTCCGAGCCAAGTTCGTTCACCATGCCTGCCCGCATGACCAGATAGCTGACCGCGCAGAGGCCGGCGGTGAGAACTGTGAGCGGCAGCACCAGGTACGAACCGATGTCGAGGATCTGTTGCACCGGTCCAAGCGACCCAGAGAAGGGCGTGCGGGCGCCGGCGAGAGGCAGCCAGCGGAGCTTCACCGCGAAGATGAAGAGCAACATGGTCCCGAGAAGGTAGGGCGGGAACTGCCAGATCGTGAGCATGCCCGTGAGCAGGGCCCGGTCAACCGGTTTGTCCCGCCGCCAACCGGAGTGGACGCCCGCCGCCGCACCGATCAGCGTAGCCAGCACGATCGAGCCGCCGACCAACAGGATGGTCCACGGGAGCCGGCGGCCAAGTTCCTTGCGTACCGGGGCATTGGTCTGGATCGAGCGACCCAGGTCACCGTGGGCCAGCCGGGAGAGGTAGTGGCGGTACTGGGAGGCGAGGGAGCCGTCGAGGCGATAGTAGGCCTCGAGCGATGCCCGGCTCTGCTCGCCCAAGCTGAACCCCGACCCGCCCTGGCCGAGAAGGCCGTCGATCGGGTTCCCGGGCATGGCACGGGGCAGGAAGAAGTTCAAGGTGACGAGTGCGAACACCATGACCAGGTACGACGCAATGGCGCCCCAGCGACGGCGCCGGCCGTGACGCCGGGCCCCGCCGGCCACCGGCGGGGCCGTCCGTCCGCCGAGCTCAGTGTCCATCATCCGCTCCGTTGGCTCGCACCGCCGGACGCCGCCCGCTCAGCGCAGGAGCCCTCGCGGCCACGGCATCCGCCGGCCTCGACCTTCACGCCACCGGACCCCACCAACCCAGAACGTGGTGGTCGAGCCCCCGACCAAAAGCATGAGAGCCGCGGCCGCGAATACGGCCACAGCACCGCCGGTGCTGGCCAGGGCGCCGCCCGAGCGCGCCGCGACCTGGTTGCCGCCCGACCCCTGGCCACCGCCGCCCGATCCGGCCGTGATCCCACAGAGGGACTGGCCGATGACGACCTCGCCGACGGCTGTCGGCCCGAGGAGGTACTGGTGAGCGGCGTTGACGGTGATCGAGCCGTCGGAGTTCCTTATCTGTTCGTTGAACACGTACCGGAACGCGTCACCGATGGTCTCGATCTTTCCTTCATACGAGGTGTTGGGCGCCGGGTTGGCCGGCAGCGACACGACGGTGTCATCGGCGTCGGAGTCGAGGTTCGCCCCTTCGGAGACCGTGAGCTTTCCACCAGTCACGGTGGACGAGCCGCTGGCGCCCGACGTCGACGCCGTGCACGTGCTGGCGATCTCCGCCGCAGCCAGGACCTCCTGGCCCGAGACGTTGACGTTGGTGATCTTGGCCGAGCTGGTCACGGACCCGCCCGGAACCCCCTGGGTGCTGACCTCGAGGGGGCCGGAGCTGAGGATCGTGGCCGGACCGAACTGGGCGAGCGACGACGGAGCGGATTCGGTAACAGGGCTGGCCGAGCCGGCCGCCGGCAACGTCACCGTGGGAGCCGGCCCCCGGGTGCCCGGAGCTCCACCGAAGAGCCCGACGCTGACAGAGAAGCCGTAGGCACCACCACCGACCCCGCTGGTTGAGCCGGCCGTGGTGGTCGTGGTCGAGGCGACCGTTGTGGTCGTGGTCGGCGCAGTCGTGGTCGTCGTTGGGGCCATGGTCGTCGTTGGGGCGGTGGTCGTCGTTGCGCCGGGGGCAGTGGTGGTGGCGCCGGCCATCGTGGTGGTGGTGCCGGCGATCGTCGTGGTGGTGGTGGCCCCGGCCGCTGTCGTGGTGGTGCCGCCCGGCGCAGTGGTCGTCGTCGTGGCGGCGCTTGCGGTCACGCCACAAACCGACTGGCCGATGATCAGGTCGCCCTTGGCCAGGGGCCCGGTCAGATACTGATGGGCGGCGTTCACCGTGATCGATCCGTCTGCGTTGGTGATCTGCTCGTTGAACACGTACCGGTAGCTGTCGGTGGTGTTGCCCACGTGAAGATGGCCCTCGATGACTGTGTTGGGGCCCGGATTCACAGGAACGGTCACCGATGCGGGCGGGTGGTCCGGGATGGTGGTACCAGGGTCGTCGTCGCCGCTGTCGGTTTGGAGGACACCGCCGGTGATCGTGCTCGATCCACTGACGCCGGACGCCGACGCGGTGCACGTGCTGGCGACCGAGGTGGCGGCCAGTACCTCGGCGTCGGAGACGTTGAGATTGGACACCTTGCTCGAGCTGGTGACGGTTCCACCTCCGGGGGTTCCCCGGGTGCTGACCTCGAGCACACCCGACGAGAAGAAGGTGGCGGGCCCGACGATGGCGCTCGCCGACGGGTTCGTTGCCTCCACAGCGGTCGAGGAGCCACCGACTGGCAGGGCCACAGTGGGAGCCGGGCCTATGGCGTTGACCGGGCCGTCGAACAGGCTCACATTGAGCAGATAGCCGAGGGCGCTCCCCTTCACCGCGGAAACCTGAGCGACCGCCGGCCCGACCCGCACTCCCGTCAACGTGGCCGACAACGCGAAAGCGATCACGACCGCCCTCCGGCATGCTCGAAACCGTGACTTCCCCATCCGCACTCCTCCGTACCTACTGCCTGGACCGGGTTGTCACGACTGGGTGATCCGGTCAGAGATCCCGGTCGTCATGAAGGTCTGACGGGTTGTACCCGCCCGCACGCCGCCAGCAACATCGCCGATGTGGTCACACTCGATGGAATACACACTACGGGTGCCACCCTCTGTGTTCGGGCCACGCGGTTGGTCGAGACGCAGGACGACCCATTCGACCATCCTCACGTGGAGTACCCGCCGCAAGGAAAGCCTACGAGATGACATCCGAGCCGTCACTAGGGATATCTCACACCTAGTGCTCAGTGGCGAGCGTCGGCGGGGCGAAAGGCGGGTGACGACTCGACCAGGAGCCGGGCGGTGGCGCTCTGCGGCATGGTCGACACCAGCGATGACGGACCTTCCTCCACCACCCGGCCGGCGTCGAGGACCACCATGCGGTCGGTGACCTTGCGCACCGAGGCCAGATCGTGGGACACGAGCACGAGCCCGAGACCCATCTCGACCTGCCGCTCGCGCAGCACCACCAGGAGTCGGGCCTGCTCCGACGCATCGAGCATGGCCGTGGGCTCGTCGGCCACCAGCACCTTCGGTTGGCAGACCAGGGCCCGGGCCAGAGCCACCCGTTGCATCTGCCCACCGGAAAGTTGATGGGTGTGGGCGTCAAGAAAGGAACCCGACGACGGGAGGCCCACGCTCTCCAACACCCCGGCGACCGCCGATCGCCGCTCCGCAGACGCTACGCCAACTACGGCGAGGGGCTCGCCGACGAGGTCCTCAACCCGCAGCCGGGGCGACAGAGCATCGGCAGGGTCCTGCAGGATGAGCTGGACGCGCCGGCGGCGCAGGCGATCGGCGCCCCGCCACGAATCCGGCAGGGCCTCGCCCTCGAGCACGACGTGGCCCGAATCTGCGGCCAGGTGACCGGCCAGAATGCGGGCCAGGGTGGACTTCCCGCTCCCCGACGGTCCGACGATCCCCACCGACTCGCCTTCGCGAAGGGTGAGCGAGACGCCGGCCAGGGCCGGCACCGCACTGCGGCCGCGACCGAACGACTTGGTCACGTCGTGAGCGGACAGGAGCTCTTTCAGCCCACCGAAGTGGCAGAGCACCAGCCGCTGGCGTACCGGGACCAGCTCCGGGTGGACCTCGCTGCAGACGGGCTCGACCTGAGTGCACCTGGGGTTGAACGGGCAGCCGGGGGGGACGGTGCGAGGGTCGGGTGGACGGCCGCGAATGGGTCGCAGGTCCTTGGTGGTGGTCATCACGGGATAGGCGTTGACCAGGGCCCAGGTGTAGGGATGGGCGGGCTCGGAGATGACCCGGTGGGTCGGGCCGTCCTCCATTATCTCTCCGGCATAGAGCACGATCGTCCGGGTGGCCATGCTGGCCGCGTCGGGCAGGTCGTGGGAGATGACGACGAGGGAGAAACCCCTGGCCTCGGACAGGCGCACGATGCGTTGCACGAGCTCCTGACGAATGGCCGGGTCGAGGCCCGCCGTGGGCTCGTCGAGCACGACGAGGGACGGGTCGAGGGCAAGGGTCATGGCCAGGGCCGCCCGGCGACGCTGCCCGCCCGAGATCTCGTGGGGGTACCGATCGAGCAGGGCCGGCTCGAGCAGCACCTCACCGGCGAGCTCGGCGGCCCGCGCCCTCCCTTCACGCCGGCTCATGCCCAGACGGTCGCGCAGGGGTTCGGCCACCTGGTCGCCCACGGTGGCCACCGGGTTGAACGGGGAGCCCTGCAGGGCCAGGGCGACGGTGGCCCAGCGCACCGGACGGAGCGCCTCCTCGGTGGCACCGAGAAGCTGAACACCATCCACCCGTACGCTCCCCCGGGCCTCGGGCGGCTGGACGAGCCCGGCCAGGCACCGAGCGAGCGTCGACTTGCCGGATCCGCTCTCCCCGACGATCGCCAGCGACTCGCCGCGCTCCAGCGAGAAGCTCACCTTCCGCAACGCCTCAACCTCACCGTCGAAACAAACGGCCAGGTCCACCACGTCGAGCAGCGGCGACCTCGCAGCGGAGGCCGGCGCGGCTACGTCGTCATTCTCCATCGCCACCGTCCCCTCCACCGGGTGGGCGGACCGCCACCCCTCCACGGACGAGCGGAGCCCGGCCACCTCCACCTGTTGGCCGGCACGTGCGCCGGCGAAACGACGGCTCGCTGGCCACCCTGCCATACTCTGGCACACGACGGACTCCACGCCTTCTCATGCCTCGCTCGATCATCATGGCGGCAGCCGGCCCCGCGGCCTCGACAGCGTGTCGCGGTCGCCTTCCTTCGACGGCCGCTACGGCCGCATGTTCCGGTCGCTCCCGCCGTTCGTCCCCTCCGACGCCGCTCTGGAGGCCCTCGCGGCCTCCATGGCCGATGCCCCTGCCGGCCCGGCGGGGGATAACACCGACATCGCGTCGGGGTACACCTACCTCGGCCAGTTCGTCGACCACGACATCACCTTCGACCCGGTCTCGAGCCTCGACCGGGTTAACGACCCCGACGCCCTCTCCACCTTCCGCACGCCGCGGTTCGACCTGGACAGCGTCTACGGGCGGGGCCAGGCCGACAGCCCCTACCTCTACGACCA
>JBBQRO010000131.1:0-9405 GCA_038214685.1 Acidimicrobiales bacterium | reverse complement strand
CCCGGGTGGGCCACGAAGCCGAGGTGTCGGGCACCTCGGTGCTGGGCGACGGCTACGTGGTGGGGGCCGGAGCCCACCTGGTGGCGGCGCGGCTGCCGTCGGAGGCGTCGTGAGAACGCTGGTCACCGGGGGCGCAGGGTTCATCGGCTCCACCCTGGTCGACCGGTTGTTGGCCGAGGGCCATGCCGTCGACGTGGTCGACGACCTGTCCACCGGCGTGCTCTCCAACCTGGCCGAGGCCCGCTCCACCCAGGGGTACGAGCTGACCTTTCACCGCCTCGACATCCGCGACGCCGCAGTCGTCGAGCTCCTGGCCCATCGGCGGCCCGAGGTGGTCTTCCATCTCGCGGCCCAGGCCGACGTGCGGGTGTCGGTCGAGCGGCCGGCGTTCGATGCCGAGGTCAACGTGATCGGCACCCTCAACGTGCTCGAGGGGGCTCGGGCGGCCGGGGCTCGCAAGGTGGTCTTCGCGGCCAGCGGGGGCACCCTCTATGGCGAGCCCGAGAAGCTGCCCGTGCCGGAGTCGCACCCCCAGCGGCCACTGTCGCCCTACGGAGTGTCGAAGAAGGCGGCGTGCGACTACCTGGCCGCCTATCGGGAGCTGCACGGCATCGAGTTCACCGCCCTGGCCCTGGCCAATATCTACGGCCCCCGCCAGGATCCCCACGGCGAGGCGGGCGTCGTCGCCATCTTCGCCGGACGGCTGCTGGCCGGCGAGCCCTGCACCATCTTCGGCGACGGGAACCAGACCCGCGACTTCGTCTACGTCGACGACGTGGTCGACGCTTTCGCCCGGGCCGCCCACAAGGGCAGCGGCCTGCTGATGAACGTGGGCACGGGCGTGGAGACCTCGGTGAACCAGCTCTATGCCACCATGGCCGCCGCCGCCGGCTCGGACACTCCGGCCGTGTACGCCCCGGCGCGATCGGGGGAGCTGGCCCGGTCGTCGCTCGACCCGGCCCGGGCCGGGATACACCTGGGTTGGAAAGCCTGGACCACCATGGAGGCCGGAGCCGCCGAGGTTCTCCGCTGGTTCGGGTCCAGTGTGGGCTGAGCCAGGTCTGCAGTGCGCCCATCGGACTCACCCTCTAGGCAAGGAGCCCCCTCAGCTATGGACATCGTTCGCAATGCCGACGGCACCCTCGTCGTACCCGTGCAGCCGGTACGCCAGCACGACGCCGACGAGACCTCGGACCCCTCCGCCGGCGGCGGCACCGAGGCTCCCCAGCCCGATGCCGCGCCGGAGACCAGGGTGATCCACCCGGGCGAAGGCGGCTACGACGAGGCGCTCGCCGCGTGGGACCTGCAGCAGAACCCCGACCGTGAGCCCGTCGTCTCCACCCCCAGCGGGCGGCAGGAGGCGATGGCCCTCGTGCATGCGGTGGCCACATCGCCCGACCACGACGTCGCCCCGGCGGTGGAAGCGCTCGACGACCCCGAGGCCAGCGGAGAGGCGCTCCGCCACGTGCTCGTCGGCGGCGTCCACTCGGTGGAGGACTTCGCCGCCGAGGTCGCCGAGGCCGAGGGCGGCGACCCGCTCCCCGCCCACCAGACCACCAAGATCATCGGTGAGGTGCTTTCCGAACTCGACAAGTAGCGCCGAGCACCGAACGGGATGCTGACGGCTACGCTGTCTGATGCGCCGCACTGGCGCGCTCGCGCCGAGGAGGACCAGATGCCGCTTTGGGACCAGCTGAAGTCGAAGTCGACCACCATGAGCGCCCAACTGAAGTCCAAGGCCCACACCTTCAAGAACGCCGACTTTGCCAACGCATCCATGGCGGTCTGTGCCCTCATCGCCGCGGCCGACGGCAGCATCGACGCCGCCGAACGCCAGAAGACGGCCGCCTTCATCACGTCGAACGACGTACTCTCGATCTTCCCGAGCGAGGAGCTGCGGGCCAAGTTCGACCACTACTGCAACAAGCTCCAGGCCGACTACGACTTCGGCAAGATCGAAGCCATCCAGGCCATCAGCAAGCTGAAGAAAAAGGAAGACCAGGGCCGGGCCGTCATCCAGGTCGGCATCATCATCGGTGGCTCGGACGGCAACTTCGACGACGACGAGAAGCGAGCCGTCCGCGAGGCGTGCAACGCCGTGGGCATCAGCCCTTCAGAGTTCGACCTCTAAAACCGCCGGCATCCCGACGATGCAGAGTTTCGGCCAGATGCAGTATTCCGGCCAGGAGTGGTGATGCCCGACGAGACGACGGAGGCCGACGCCGGCACCGTGGACCCGGGGGCACCCGCCGGAGAGCTGGGTGACGCGCGGCCCCAGGAGGCTCCGGCGGAGGAGGCACCGGCGCAGGAGCCGGCCCCAATCCCCGCGGCCGACGCTGCCCAGGTTGAGTCGGCGCAGCCAGAGGCAGTCGAGCCGTTGGAGCCAGAGGCAGTCGAGGCGGACTCGCCCGTGCCGGCAGAGCCGGCGGGCCCCGTCGATCAACTCGACTCGGTCCTCATCAGCCTCGAGCGCCTGCACCTCCGCCTCGACGAGCTCAGCCGCCTCAGCGAGCGGCAGATGGGCCACATCGACCAGCTGCATGCGGAGAATCAGCAGCTACGGGCGGGGGAGCTGCGCCAGGCCATGTCCCCGATGCTACGAAGCCTCGTTCGTCACCACGACAACGTGGCCAAGATGGAGGAGAGCGTGGTCGAAAACGACGCCGAGTCCCATGCCCTCCGCGACGTGCGAGCCGGCCTGCTCAACGTGCTCAGCATCGCCGGGGTGGAGTCCTTCGACGTCGGGCCTGACGAGCCGTTCGACGCTTCCCGCCATCAGGGCGTGGGCCGGACCGACACCGATGATGTCGCCCTCGACGGCACCGTCGCCCGTATGCGGAGGTGCGGGTTCGTGTCTGACGACGGGCGCATCGTCCGTGCCGCCGAGGTCGAGGTCTACCGGGCCCGATGATCGCAGCCGCAGGCGGCCTGGTACCAGCTTCCCCCTATGCTCTCCGACGAGGAGGTGTCGATGGCTAACAAGGTGTTCGGAATCGACCTCGGGACCACGTATTCGTGCATCTCCCAGATCGACAGCTACGGCCGGCCCGAGGTCCTCAGCAACCTCGACAACGACCAGACGACGCCGTCGGTGGTCCTGTTCGACTCGGCGAGCAATTTCGTGGTCGGGAAGCAGGCGAAGAGCCAGGCCCGCATCAATCCCAACAGCGTGGCCGCGCTGGTCAAGCGGCACATGGGCGACAGCGAGTGGCGGTTCACAGTCCACGACAAGGACTGGTCGGCCCCCGCCGTCTCGTCGCTCATCCTGAAGTCCCTTATGGCCGACGCCGAGCGGGCCACCGGCGCGCCGGTGACCGACGCGGTGATCACCGTGCCGGCGTACTTCGGCGACGAGGAGCGCAAGGCCACCAAGCTGGCGGGTGAGTACGCCGGGCTCAATGTGGTCGACATCATCAACGAGCCGACGGCTGCCGCCTTCGCCTACGGGTTCGCCCAGAAGTCCGACCATCCCGACGAGACCGTGCTGGTCTACGACCTCGGTGGCGGCACCTTCGACGTCACCGTCATCAAGCTGTCGCAGAAGCGCATCCAGGTGGTGGCCACCGACGGCGACCACGAGCTGGGCGGTGCCGACTGGGACGACCGGCTGGCCAGCCACCTCTCCGATCGCTTCCGGGCCGAGAACCCCGGCGCCGAGGACCCCCTCGACGACTCCTACGGGGCCCAGGACCTGATCTCCGCCGCCGAGGAGGCCAAACACACCCTCTCGGTCCGGGAGACGGCCGACGTGCTGGTCATCCACGGTGGCCACCGGGCCAACATCAGCCTCACCCAGAGCGAGTTCGAGACGATCACCGCCACCCTGGTGCGGCGAACCGTCGAGCTGACCAGGGCGGTGCTGAAGGCGGCCGAGGCCCGCGACGTGGAGAAGATCGATCGGGTCCTGTTGGTCGGCGGCTCCTCGAAGATGCCCGTGGTGGCCCGCCGGCTCAAGGAGGAGTTCGGGTTCGATGCCACCCTGGCCGACCCCGACCTCGCCGTGGCCAAGGGCGCCGCCATCTACGGGCAGAAGAAGGAGCTCGAGCAGGTCGTCATCGACGACCTCGTGGCGCGCGGCAAGCTCGACGAGGGCCAAAGCATCGCCGACGCCAATCCGGTCGACCTGGAGAAGGTGGTCCAGGGCGCGGCCGCCGCGTATGGCCTGCCCAGCGAAGCGGTGCAGGACCTGGTCGAGACCCAGGTCCAGAACGTGTGCTCGCGCGGGTTCGGCATCCTGATCCAGCGGGAGGGCTCCGAGGAGCTGATGGCCAGCTTCCTCACCCACCGCAACGACCGCCTGCCCCTTGTCGTCTCCGATTCCTTCTCCACGGTCACCGACAACCAGACCGAGGTGAGAATCGAGGTCTTCGAGCAGGGTGGCAGTGAGGAGTCGGAGCGGGTGGAGGACAACAAGGTTTTGATCTCCGGTTCGATCACCGGAATTCCCCATGGCTATCCGCGTGGCACGGGCGTGGAGATCAGCTTTTCGATGGGCACCGACGGCATGCTCGACGTGGCCGCTCGCCACGCGGCCAAGGACGAACCCTTCCGCCTCCGGGTCGACACTGGCGCGGCGCTGAGCCCCGAGGCCGTCGCCGCCGAGCGCCAGCAGGTCTCGTTGTTGAAGCACAAGCAGTAGCCGCCAAGGCCCCCGGCGCCTGCGGTCACCGCCTTCGATGACGATCGCCTTCGATGACAACGCCTATCGCAAGGAGATCCTGAAGCCGCTCCTCGACGGGGGGACGCGTGACTTCCACGACGCCTTCGCCATCTTCGGCCTCGATCCGTCGGTCGACGACGACGCTGCCATCCGGTCCCGGGTCGACGAGGTCGTCGTCTTCTGGCGCCGGGAACAGAGCCGCAACCCCCGGTACAAGGCGCTCGTCACCGCGCTCCTCGGCCAGCAGAAGGAGTTGTCGGCTCCGCTGCTCGACCGGTCGCGAAGGACGGCCCTGCGCCGGGCCGTCCTGGCCGAGCGAGCCACGGCGACCCAGGACCGGTTCGGTCGTCTCGAGACCATGGCCGCCGGGCTCGTGCCCCGCTACGGCGGCATCCCGCGCTCACGCGTCGAACGCCTGCGGGCGGTCGGGAAGCGGTTCGGGGCCGGCGACGCCGAGTTCGACGCCTGGCTCGCCCGGTACCGCGTCATCGACGACGAAGCGGCCAAGGCTGAGCCGCTGCCCGCTCCTCTCCGCAGCCAGATCGCAAAGCTGCTCGATGAGCTCCACATGCTCGAGGTGACGGCGGGCACGGCGGCCTCTACGTCGCAGGCCCATCGCAGCCTTTTCGACGTGCTGGGAGTGCCGCACGACGCGCCGCAGGCGTCGATCGAGGCCAGGCGCGACGCCATGGCGGCCCGGAACCGCCAGCGGGAGCACAACCGGCTTCGCACCGTGCTCGACGAGCTGTTGGCGTTCACGACCACCTGCCTGATCGATGGCGACCGGGCCCGGTACGTGGCCGGACTGGCGGCTGACGTCGTCGAGCGCCTTCGGCCCGAGGTCGAGACCGCCATCCTGGTCGACGACCGGGTCACCGCTCCGGAGTTCGAGCGACTGGTGCGAACCGCGGTGGCCGGCGGGCTGAGCGCTATGGAGGCTCGTACCGCCATCACCGGCCTGGCCCGGGAGCTGGGCGGCGCAGTCGAAACCGGTGCCGCCGTCGACTACGTGACCTGCCCGTCCTGCGGTGCGGCCGAGGTGGCCGACCGCACCCGGCGTCGGTGCCGCCAGTGCCAGACCGACCTCTACATGAGCTGTCCGAAATGCTCGACGGAGATCGAGGCCTCGGCGCTCGTCTGCCCGTCGTGCTCGTTCAACTTCCGGCAGCTGGCCGAGGTGAGGGCCGACCTCGTGCGGGCCCAGGCGATGCGAGCCGAAGGTCAGCTGGCCGAGGCGCTGCGGCGAGCCCGGGCCGCGGCCTCGTGGGGCGCACTCGAGCCGAAGGTGCAGCAGACCATCGCCGAGATCGAGGGCGCGTACCGGGCGGCCGTGGAGCAGCGGGTGTCGCTGCAGGCGGCCGTGAGCGAGGGTCGTTTCTCCGACGCCACCCAGTTGGCCGGCGTCCTGACCCGCACCGCCACCGACGTCACCGACCCCGAGGGGATCTCCCTCGACGACCTCCGCCGGCAGGCCGCCGAAGGTCTGGCCGCGGTCCGAGCCCGGCTCGCCGCCGCCGAGGGGCTCGCCGGCGTGGAGCAGGAGCAGGCCCTCATTGCCCTCCTGGCCGACGCGCCGGATTCCTCCGAGGCACTGGCCCAGCTGCGCACCATCCCGGTGGCGGGGCCGAGCCGGCTCTTGGCCGTGGTCGGCCCGTCGAGCGTGCGGGTCACCTGGCGGGCCTCGCGGGCCCCGGGGCCTCTCGACTACCGGGTGGCTCGCGAGACGACGGCATCCGACGGAAAAACCGAGCCGCCCCGCACCTGGACCACCGAGGCCACCGAGTTCGAGGACGCCGGCTGCCCCACGGGGACCACCGTGGTCTACAGCGTCAAGGCCCGCCGCCACGGCATCGAGTCCGGTGAGAGTCGTACCAGCCCGGTCTTCGTCGCCCGGGAGGTGGAGGGGCTCACCGCGATCGACCACGATGGCTCGGTCGACGTGCGCTGGCGCCACCCCGCCGGGGTGGGCGAGGTCTGGGTCGAGCGCACCCGTTCAGATGTGGCGGGCGAGCCGGCCCAGCGGCTGCGGGGCGGCGTGGGAGGACTGGTTGACACCTCCGTGGCCAACGGCGGCACCTACCGGTACCGGGTCTTCGTCGAGTACCGGACTCCTCAAGGCAACCCGCTCCGCACTGATGGCCGGTCGGTCACCGGCCAGCCCTTCGCCATGCCCGCCCCACTCCGGGGCCTGCAGGCTTCGGCTGAGGCGGAGCGGGTCAGCCTCTCGTGGCCGGCGCCGGAAGCCGGCGCGGTCGCCGTCGTCCGGGTGATGGCCGGCCGGGCCCCGGAGGTGGGCGAGGTCGTCGACGCCCGGCACCTGGAACGCCTCGGCCAGGTATTGCCCGTCGACCCTGGCCGCGCCGAAGCGTCCGATCGCACGGGCGGTGGTGTGCGCTGGTATGTGCCGGTGACGGTCGTCGGTGTCCAGGGGGTGGTGGGGGAGTCGATCCGCCACACGGGGTTGGGCGATGTGACCGATGTCGTCGCCGAGGACGACGGTGCCGACATCGTCCTGCGGTGGACGTGGCCGCCCGGGTGCACCGAGGTCCTCGTCCTGTGGAGCCACAGTGGGTCGTCGACGGGGGTCGATGCCACCCAGCCCGAGCAGTCCAAGGTCACCAACATGGCCTATGAGCTGAAGCAGGGCTGGCGGATGCCGAAGGCCGAGGCCGGGCGCTACCACTTCCAGGTTGTGCCCGGGGCTCGGGAGGGGAGTGCGCTCGTGTGGTCGGCACCCGGTCCTCGGTCCGGCGTGACCCACGAACGGCCTCGGCGGCGTGGGCGCCGCGACCGTTGACATCCGGGGGTCGGCGACCGTTAGAGTCCGGACACAGCCGACAGGGTTGCGTGAGCCTCCCGGCGATCGTGGAGCGGCGCGGACCGAGACGGAAGGAGCAGGCCCATGGGTGTTTCGTTGTCGAAGGGTGGCAACGTCTCGCTGTCGAAATCCGACCCTGGCCTCCGGCGCATTCTCATCGGGCTGGGATGGGACACGCGTGAGACCGCCGGCGCCGATTTCGACCTCGACGCCAGCCTGTTCATGGTCGGCGCCGGCGGTCGGGTGCGTTCGGACCAGGACTTCATCTTCTACAACAACCTCCGCTCAACCGATGGCTCGGTCGAGCACACCGGCGACAACCTCACCGGCGTGGGCGAGGGCGACGACGAGTCGATCCGGGTGAGCCTCGACACGGTGCCGGCCGAAATCGACAAGCTGGCGGTCACGGTGACCATCCACGATGCCGAGGCCCGGCGTCAGAGCTTCGGCCAGGTCGACAACGCCTTCATCCGGATCGTGAACGAGGAAAACAACAATGAGATTGTGCGCTACGACCTTTCCGAGGACGCCTCCACCGAGACGGCCATGATCTTCGGGGAGGTCTACCGCCACGGCGGGGAGTGGAAGTTCCGTGCAGTTGGCCAGGGCTACACCGGCGGCCTCGGCCCTCTGGCCCGCAACTTCGGCGTCAACGTCGGCTGATCGTGAGAACCTTCCAGAAGGGCGAGAAGTCCAAGCTCTCCGATCTCACCCCCAGCGTCGATCTCACTGTCGCCGTTTCACTGAGCGGGAGCGGGAGCGACACGTTCGACGTCTCGCTCTTCGGCGTCGACGCCGCCGGTCAGCTCTCCGACGACCGGTACATGATCTTCTACAACCAGCGGACGTCCCCCGAGGGGGCCCTTGCGGCAAAAGGTCCCAGCGGGGCCGACACCGAGGTTTTCCAGGTGAACCTTGCCGGCCTCCCTCCGAGCATCAAGAAGATGGTGTTCACCGCCACTGTCGACGGCGCCGGGTCGATGTCGTCGGTGCGGGCCGGGCATTTGCGCATCTCGGTTGGTAGCAACGAGGTGGCCCGCTACGCATTCACCGGAGCCGATTTCACCACCGAGAAGGCCCTCATCCTCGGCGAGGTCTACTTCAAGGACGTGTGGCGGTTCGCGGCCGTGGGCCAGGGTTTCAGCGGTGGCCTGCCGGCGCTGCTCAAGCACTTCGGCGGCGAGGAAGCGTCGTCGAGCCCGGCGCCAACCCCGCCCCGTACCGCATCACCGCCGCCCCGGTCCCCGTCCCCGCCTCCTGCGCCCCCGAAGCCGCCGCCGATCTCGCTCTCCAAGATCACCCTGGAGAAGAAGGGCGACCAGCGCACTGTCAACCTGCGCAAGGGCGGTGGCGCCCAGCCCATCCACTTCAACCTGAACTGGAACCAGGGCGGCGGCCAGAAGCGGGGCTTCCTGGCGTCGATGCGGGCCAGCAACACACCCGACCTCGACCTCGGCTGTATGTACGAGCTGACCACCGGCGAGATGGGAGTCATCCAGCCCCTGGGCAAGAAGTTCGGGAGCCGCGAGGGCCCCCCGTTCATCCACCTCGACAAGGACGACCGCACGGGCGCTGCCGCCGACGGTGAGAATCTCTACTTCATGCGCCCGGAGCTCGTCCGCCGGGCCATGGTGTTCGCCATGATCTACGAGGGCGCGGGCGACTTCACCAGCGTCGGCGGTCACATGACGATCAAGGACCAGGAGGGGAACGAGACCCTGGTCGAGTTGAACAACCCCGATGCCAACCGCACGTTCTGCTCGATCTGCACGCTCACGAGCACAGGATCGGCCGTGACGATCACCAAGGAAGAGCGCTACTTCCGGGGCCACCAGGACGCCGATGGCTACTACCAGTTCGGGTTCCGCTGGTCGGCGGGTAGCAAGTAGTCCCGGCCGCCCCACCCGTTCCGAGCAGATTCCTATGT
>JBBQRO010000130.1:0-9421 GCA_038214685.1 Acidimicrobiales bacterium | reverse complement strand
TCGGAGTCGGAGTCGGAGTCGGAGTCGGAGTCGGAGTCGGAGTCGGAGTCGGAGTCGGAGTCGGAGTCGGAGTCGGAGTCGGAGTCGGAGTCGGAGTCGGAGTCGGAGTCGGAGTCGGAGTCGGAGTCGGAGTCGGAGTTCCAGTTGGCGTGCATGGCATCCGCAACGCGGTGGCCGACGGCGGCCTGCGACTGGCCGACGTCGACGGGTTCGCCTCCTACATGGATCGCAACGAGCCGATCCGGCTGTCGAGCGCGTGGGCATCGGCGACGTCGTGTTCACCGGGCAGACGTTCGGCGGCGGCGGTAACGGCGCCTTCAACGAGACCAACTTCCCCACCGCGCACCATCGCTTCGTGGGTGAGCAACTCAGGGCCCGGGCGAGGGTGAAGCCGGCCGCTGTCCCCGTCGCCCAGTTCTACGAAAACTTCACCGGTCCCGTGCGGATGGCGATCGTCGAGATGGGGTTCTGTCAGCCGGGCGAGCTCGACGATGTCGTGGCGGACGGCAACATCCGCTGGCCGCGCGGCCGGCTGCCCATCAACACCCCCCTCCGGGCACCGTGTGCAGCTACACCGTCGCCCACTACCAGGTCCATCGGGCTCTACTAGTCGACTCGGTGCCCTACGCCGTGGTCCTCGTGGCCCTCGACGACGTCCCCCAGGTGCGGGTCATCGGCAACGTGGTGGGCATCCCATCGAGCAAGTGTCCGCATCGGGATGGGCGTCGAAGCACGTGGGAGGAGCCGGTCGCCGAAGACGGGGCTGTGATCCGTCTCCTGCATTGGGCGCCGACCTCCGACTGACGTCCCGGCTGTTGTCGGCGGACCGCCCGGTTCGGTCCGTGGTCGCTTCGCTCCCTGGGAGCGTCAGAAAGCCGGCCGCATCAGCGCCTCGAGATCGTGGTGGGAGGCGGCGGTGAGACGTTCGAGCTCGAGAGGGTCGAGGTGGATCCGGTTGCCGGTTCGCAGGTCGGTGATCTCCAGGCGGTCGCCGTTGGCGTCGCGGTCGAGGCGGACCCCGACGACGGCGAACTCGCTGCGCAGCTCGAAGCCCGGGCCGGGGTCGACGTTCACAGGATGAACGTGAGGTTCTCGTAGTAGCGGTCGAGGTCGACCAGCGTCACCCGCTTCTCCACGATGCGGTAGCTGTCCCCGTCCGCGCGCAGCCGCCACAGTGCCTGGGCCGGGAGCACCTGCATCGTCGTGGTCGGTCGCTTCTCGTACACGACCATGACCCCGGTGACGTGCACCTCACCGTCACCGGCCGCGCCGGCCACCAGATTGGAAAGCTGACGGCAGGTGACCGAAGGGGGGTCCTGTGCGTACTCCTTACCCGACAACAGGCGCTGGACCCGGGAGACGAGGCGCCCCTTGTCGTCGAAGACGATCGACACGTGGCGGTGCGGGTCGGCCCGTCCGTGCCGGGAGGGGATCCAGTACAGCCCGTCGTCGGCGAACAGGGCCATCCACGCCGCCAGGTCGCCGGCGTCGAGCAGGGCCGCCTCGTCGTACAGGAACGCCTCCACCGCGGCGCGGTCGACGGCGCTCATCCGACCATCTCCTGGCGCCAGCGACGGTAGAAACCGCGTTGGGGGTGCTCGTCGGTCACGTGTCCGACCAACTCGCCGTTGAGGCCCTCCTCCGTGCGGCGCAGCCCCCGCAACAGCGGCAACCACTCCACGGACTCGACGGCCAGGCCGTCCTGCACCCGGCGGAACATCTCCAGGTCGCCGGGGGCACCCCCGCCGGCCGGCCCGTAGAAGGCCTCATGGACCCGCAGGCGGGCCGAGTTTATTCCCTCCGCCGCCCCGCCGAGCAGCGCCGGGTACAGGTCGACCTCGGTCAGGTCGACCCGACGGGGGTGCACCACGCGGATCTGCACCTGGATGATCAGCAGGTTCGGGAAGACCAGCAGGTTGAACCCTTGGGCGCCGTTGGTCCGCACGACCTCCCGCGCCCGCTCGTCGCCCAGGCGGTCGGCCAGGCGCGACAGGTAGGCCTGGCCGTCGGGGGAGGAGCGCAGCATCTTCTCGTGGACCTCGGCCAGGTTCGGCCGGCTGTCCAAAAGGGCGTGCCCGTTGCCCAGATCGGCGGCGGTAGCGGCCGAGCTGCCGTGGAACAGCTGCATGGCCAACCCGCCTCGGCCCGAACCCTCCAGGAAGGCCTGGTGCACAAAGTTGGGGTGGTAGCCGTCGACGCCGTTCTCGCTCTGCAGCTTCCAGTTTCCGCCGTAGCCGTAGTGGTGCTGGCCCGGCCGTCCCACCTCGATCTCGCCGGAGGGGGCCAGGTCGCAGAACAGGTCGATGTAGGGAGCGGCGTTGCCGAGATGCTCGCGCAGCGTCGGCCCATCGGCCGCCAGGCTGGCGAAGATGAAGCCCCGGTGAGTGTCGACCCGGGGTGCCTTGCCCAGGGCGAAGTCCTCCGGCTGGAAGTCCTCCGCCGCGTAACCCGAGCCGAAGGTCGGCCCGATGAGTGCGCCGTCGTTGCGGAACGTCCAGCCGTGGTAGCCGCAGCGGAAGTAGTTGGCCGTGCCCTCCCGCTGCTGGCAGATCGTAGCGGCCCGGTGCGTGCAGCGGTTGAACAGCACGTGGAGGCGGTGCTGTTCGTCGCGGGTGACGATGACCGGTTGGCGGCCGATCCAGCTCGTCTTGTAGTCGCCGGGCTCGCGGACCTCGCTCTCGTGGCCGACGTACACCCAGACCCGGCCGAAGATGCGGGCCATCTCGGCCTCGAACACCGCCGGGTCGACGTAGAGGCGGCGGTGCACCCCCCGATCGGTCACCAGCGGGCCGAAGTCGCGCACGTGCGTGGCCGTGAGCTCGTCGTGCACGGTCATACCCCAAACCCCCTCGTTCCCCCGGCCGACACGTCGTCCCGGCTTACGACACCACACGGTATCTGTCGCGGCTACGGCTCTGCCCGGGTGTCGCTCAGCGGCCCGGCCAACGAGGCTCGCGGCGTTCGAGGAACGCTCGGGGGCCCTCCCGGGCGTCCTCGGTCACCATGACCTCCCGGGCGCACTGGTTCTCGATCTTGTACGCCTCCTCGAGGGAGCCCCGACGTGCTGCCCACCGACTCCTTGGTCTTACGGAGCGCGATCGGCGCCCCCCTGGCCACCCGCCAGGCGACGTCGGTCGCCCCCGCCAGCACCTCGCCCGGTGGGACGACCCGGCTCACCAGGCCGTAGCGCAGGGCCGCCTGGACGCTGATGGGCTCGCCCCCCAGGATGATTTCCATGGCGGCCGTGTACGGGATCTGCCGGGCCAACCGGACGAGCGACCCGCCGGCGGGGATGATGCCCCAGCGCACCTCGGTGGTGCCAAAGGTGGCCTCGCTGGAGGCGATGCGGAAGTTGGTGCCCAGCAGGATCTCGGTGCCACCGGCCAGTGCGTGACCGTTCACGCCCACGACCACCGGCTTGTACAGCTCGAACCCGCGCAGGAGGGCGGCGTCCATCGAGTGGCGGTTGGCCAACAGGGTGCGATCCCAGTCATCCTCGGGCGCACGAGCCTTCGTGAACAGTGCGGATGGCATCCTCGTGGGTCATGCCGTGGCCGTCATCGGCGACGACGACGTAGTCCACGGCGTCCAGCTCGGTCCGCGCGATCGAGACCGTGACGACCTCTGCCTCGGTGTCCAACGAGTTCCAGACCAGCTCGGCGACACCCCTGGGGAGCGGCTGCGTAGGCCGTGCCAACCGGTCGAACTGGTCGGCGTCAACCTGGATTGTGAAGCGGGCGGTCACACTCGTGTTCTACCAGCGCCCTGTGACAGGTCGCCGCGGCGTTCTGCCCCGCGCTTCGTTGCCGGTCCTCAGACCCGTACAAAGCCTGCAAGCGGGAGGCATCGCTCATCAGGGCAGGCGCACACGAGGCACGCGGCGAAGGCAGTGCGAGGTAGGCGCAGCAGCGCGGTGCTCCTGGTCCCGATTGGCGATCGGGACCAACTCGGGGACTGCCGCCGGGAGCAACTCCGGGACCGGGTTTCGTGATCGTCGCCGGCATGGCACGCCAGTCCCGGCGGATCACCTTCGAGACGTTCGCCGACATGGCCGCCCACGTCGACCGGTGGGCGGCGTCGTCGCGGCGCTGTTGCGTTGGGTTGCAGGCCCTCGCTGGGTCTGGGTGGTCGCGTACAGGGAAAACGGTCCAGGGATCTGTGTTCGTCGGTGTCGTCCTTCGCCGGTTTCCGGTTCCCGCCTGACGTGTCGTGGTGGCTGTTCGCTGGTACCTGCGCTTCGGGCTGTCCTACCGGGATGTCGAGGAGCTGCTCGCCGAGCGGGGCGTCGAGGTCGACTATGTCACGGTGCACCGGTGGGTGCAGCGGTTCACACCGCTGCTGATCGACGCGGCGCGGCCGTGCCGGCACGTGGCGGGTAGCCGCTCGTGGCACTGTTGCATTGGGACGGAGTGTGGTGGCGAGGGCTCCAGACGGCGCCTTCCGTCGCATCCGGAGGTTCAGCAAATACAGCGAAAGGTTGCAGCGAGAGCATTCGCCAGGCCGCTCGACCGCGCTCCGCGACGGGACGTTCAACCAACGCAAACAGTGCCGATCCATCCACCGAGCAGCGAGTGGTAAGGTTCGGCGGCTATGTGGGGGCAGCGGGCCAGACAGATAACGGGGGACACCGATGCCGCAACAGCCGGAGGGCCACCTCTTCACCGTCGATGCCGACGGGCACGTGTTGGAGCCACGCGACACGTGGGTGCGCTACATCGACCCCGCCTTCCGTGACCGGGCCATACGCATCGACGACGACGAGCGTGGCGACGAGGTAATGCTGGTAGACGGGCGGCCGGTGGAGACGCTGCGCAACTCGTTGGCCGCGTTGGGCGGGATCGAGCTGGATCCCACCGTGGCCATCAACCCCGCCAGCCGCCTGCGCTACGAGGACGGCTGCCCGCTCGGCGGCTATGACCCCGCGGCCCGGCTCAAGGTGATGGACGCCGAGGAGATCGACGTCGCCCTGCTCTACCCCACCATGGGCATCTGCTGGGAGGGCATGGTCACCGACCCGGCCCTAGCCAACGCGTACACCCGGGCCTATAACCGCTACATCGTGGACTTCTGCTCCCACGATCGATCCAGGCTGGTGCCGGTAGCGCACATCTCGCTGCTCGACCCGGACTTCGCTGTGGAGGAGGCCACCCGAGCCCGCGGCGCTGGTTGCCGAGCCGTCTACCTGTCCCCCGACCTCGAGTCGCGGGGAGGCCGGCACCTGATGGACCCGGTGTTCGACCCGTTCTGGGCGGCGGTGTCGGATCTCGAGATGCCCGTGGGTTTCCACGTCGTGGTGCGCGACAACCCGATCTTCCGCTCGTGGATGCCGCGGCGCGGGGCCGGTTCGCCGTTGTTCTTCTTCGCGTTCCTGGCCATCGACGTGATGGCGGCGTTCACCCAGATGCTCGCGGGTGGCGTGTTCGAGAAGCACCCGAAGCTGCGCTGCACGGTGTTGGAGTCCGGGGCGACCTGGATCGCGGCCTGGCTCGACCGCATGGACCACAAGTACGAGGTCATGCGCGAGCTGACGCCGATCTCGTCGAAGCCGAGCGAGTTCTTCTACCGGCAATGCGTGGTATCGGCCGACCCCGACGAGACCGTCATCGCCCCCATCATCGAAGCCGTCGGGGCGGACTACTTCGTGTGGGCCTCGGATTACCCCCACATCGACGCCAGCTTCGGCGTGGTCGGTGAGATCCGCTCCCGTATCGCCACGCTGCCCACCGACGACCAGGCGAAGGTGATGGGCCTCAACGCGGCCCGCTTCTACCAGCTCGGGCGGCCCGCCTGAGCAAGTCGCCCGGCCCTCGCGCTCGGGTGCAGCGCGCGTGGCCACTCTGGCTAGGTCTGGCCTGGTCAGAGCTGGCAGCGGGTGTCCGGTGGCTCCGCGCTGCCGACGTGGTGTCCTCATGGTTCGAATGACGTCCCGTTGCTTCTGTCGGCGGCCAGCCGGGTCCCGCTCCGCGGCAGCCGCAGATCATCACGCAGCGCAGCAAGCGCAGACGCCGGCGAGGCGTCACCGATCGATACTTCGGAGACGTGGAGGTTGCTCGCCGACGGCCGGACAGTCCTCGACTGCGCATCCAGCGGTTTCGAAAGCCGTCCCGCCGGGGCTGATGCCATGAAGGAGCGGGGCCTCCGTCCCCGTGGTTTCCGCGGCGTGGGACGCTGCGGGCTTCTTCACATCAACCCGTGTTGAGGGAGGCCCCTGTGGAGCGAGAGTACGTCGGGATCGACTATCACCGTCGCCGGTCGGTGCTGGTGCGGCGAGACGCGATGGGCGAGTCGCTGGGCGTGGCCCGGGTGGTCAACGACCCGTAGGTGTTGGCGGCGGAGTTGGCGAAGGCCGGCCCGGAGCCGGAGTGGTGATCGAAGCGACCTACGGGTGGTACTGGGTGGTGGACCTGCTCCGCGAGCAGGGCGCCGAGGTGCACCTGGCGCACCCGTTGGGCAACAACTGGGGCAACCGTCGGGTCAAAAACGATCTCCGCGACGCAGAGGACCTGGCCGACTTGTTGCGGCTGGGCCGGCTGGCGGAGGCGTGGATCGCGCCTCCCGAGGTGCGCGAGCTATGCGTCGAGCCAATCGGGGACCGGCGTGCCGCCGAACCCGGGAGCGATGGGGGCGTGGACCGTGAACGACGAAGCCAGCGCGTCGTGCACCTCGCTCCATACCGAGGTGTCCCCCTCGGCGTGGAGGAACAGCAGCGGCGGCCCGTCGCCGCCGACCTGGACCGGTGTCGGCCATCCCGCCACGTCGACGATCGAACGCTGCATCGGCGATCCCCCTTTGTCCGCTCAACCGCCCCGCATGCCGCCCGGGGCGGGTGACACAATCCCGGCGGGGACCGTCCGTCCGGCCGGGGCCCACGCGAGGGGGGACGTCATGCCAGGACCGTTGGAGGGCATCACGGTCATCGAGTGCAACCGGGTCGCACCCGGATCGCTGACCACCGTGCTGCTGGCGGACATGGGGGCCGACGTGATCCGCGTCGTCGAGCCCGCGAACCGCGACGGGGCGGACCCCGACGAGGGCGACCGCGAACAGGCCGCCCGGCGTCGGCGGCGGCGCGCCGGCGTCTGGGTCGACCGCAACAAGCGGAGCTTGAGCCTCGACCTGAAGAAGGCCGAGGCCCGGGAGGTGCTCCTGCGGCTGGCCGACGGGGCCGATGTGCTCGTCGAGGGGTTCCGTCCCGGGGTGATGGAGCGGCTGGGCGCCGACTACGACACTCTCTCAGGGCGCAACCCGCGGCTCGTGTACTGCTCGCTGTCCGGTTTCGGCCAGGACGGCCCCTACCGCGACTTCCCGGCCCACGACATCAACTACCTCTCCCTCGCCGGTGTCCTCAACCAGCTGGGCCAGCCCGGGGAGGAGCCCACCATCCCGCTGAACCTGATCGCGGACTACGCCGGAGCATCGATGCACGGCGCGCTGGGCGTGATGTTCGCCCTGTTCGCCCGCGAACGCACCGGGCGGGGCCAGCTCGTCGACGTGTCCTACCTCGACGCCACCATCTCCCTGCTGTGCGCCGTGCCCAGCTTCATGGCGTTCCTGGGGGGCGGGCCCGAGCCCCGACGGGGGGTGGGGACCTTCGACGGCAGCCGCCCGTACTACACGACCTACGAGTGCGCGGACGGCAAGCTGCTGTCGATCGGCTCCACGGAGCCGCACCTGTGGCACAACTTCTGCGACGCGGTCGACAGGCCCGACTGGAAGGGTGCCCAGCTGATGCCGGGGGAGGCGACGCGCGGCCCCCGGCCCGAGCAGGTCGCGGTCAAGGCCGAGGTCGCCGCGCTCATGCGGACCAAGCCCCGCGACGAGTGGTACGAGGTGCTGACCAAGGCGGACGTGTGCGTCGGCAAGCTCCATGACCCCCACGAGATCTTCGAGGACGCCCAGGTGCGCCATCGGGGCATGGCCGTCGACATCGACGTCGACGGAGCTGTCGCCCTGAACCCCGGAGTGGCCATCAAGCTGTCGCAGACCCCGGGCTCGCTGCGCTTCCCCACGCCGCTCCCGGGCGCCCACACCGAGGAGATCCTCCACGGGCTCGACTACACGCACGAGGACATCGGCCGCCTGCGCGCCGCCGGCGCCATCTGACCGTGACGACGGGGTGGGCGCCCGTACCGGGGCTCGGTTCGCACAGGCGGTGTCGTCGGATCGAGGACGGCTCGGCCAGGAGCGTCGCCGACACCGGCGCCACCGCCCGTTCGTCGCCCCGGCATCGTCGCACCGTACCGATCAGCTGATCGGTACGGTGCGCCTTCGCCGGCCCAGAGCCCGAGGATGTCCCGTTCGCCGTCCACGGTGACGCCGATGGCCAGGTAGATCGGCCGGTTCGCGACCTGACCCTCGCGGATCTTGACGTTGTGAGGTAGGCCCGGAGCGCGGTGCCGGTCTTGCGGCCGGCCCGTTTCTCCGGGCCTCCTCCCGAACCGGACGTGCGGCTCTCACCGCATCCGGCTCTCCACGGGTCCCGTTGGTGCCGGGCTGGTGGTCTGTTCAGGCTGGTTCCACGGTGAGGGGATGGCTGCTCCCCGGTACCGGTAGCGGGTGGTGCCCGCATCGGTCGGGTTGAACAGCTTGACCTTGCCGTCGATGGGCCACCAGCCGCCGTTGCAGTAGCGACGACGGAGTTCTTTCCAGGTGATCCGACGGTGCTTGCGGCGAGCCCACATCATGACGTGCTTCCAGACGAAGGCACGCAGGTATCGGAACGTCGCAAAGGACACGCCGGGCCGGAAGTAGGTGGCCCAGCCCCGCAGCACCCCGTTGAGCTGGTGGAGCAGGGCTGCCAAGGGCAGGTTCGTATCCGACTGGCAGATCGCTTTCACTTTCCCGGTTATCGAAGCCAGCGACTTCTCCGCCGGGTAGGTGTAGACGTAAAGCCGGTCGGCAGTTCCTCGTTTGGTGTGACGCTGGATGCGCCATCCGAGGAAATCGAACCCGTTCTCGATGTGCGTGATCAGTGTCTTCTCGGCCGACAGGCGCAGGCCCATCGGGGCGAGGACCGCAGCGACCTGCTCGCACAGGTCTTCGGCGTGGTCCCGGTTGCCCGAGACCAGTACCAGGAAGTCGTCCGCATACCGCACCAGGCGATAGTTGGGGAGCTCCCGGCGCCGCCGTCTGGCCCGCTCCGCCCGAGTCGACCCAGGACCGCCATCGCCGGCAGCGATGAACTCGTCGAGGACCGACAGGGCGATGTTGGCCAGAAGCGGTGACAAGATCCCGCCTTGCGGAGTGCCGGTATCGCTGGGCCAGTTCGCCCACCAGTGACGCCGGCGGCGGCGCCGTCCAGCACAAGACACCGTCCCCGAAGGCGTCACACACCCAGGTGTCCACGCTGGCGTGCATCGACAGGCGCATGCGGGTCACGTGCGCCTTGGGCAGCTCAGCGTCACCGTGGTAGGCCCGGACG
>JBBQRO010000129.1:0-9536 GCA_038214685.1 Acidimicrobiales bacterium | reverse complement strand
GAATGCCACCTTCGCTGAGCGGTGCCACCTTGGTGCCAACTTCCTTGCGTAGGTGCCAACTTCACTGACTCCTGACAGTCGGCAGATCCTTCAGTCGTAGCCGTTGCTACATGCGATTCTGTCGATTATCGCGTGTAGCAGGCTAGGGTGAGAGGGGTGACTTTCGAGGTGTCCCCGGCCGCTTCGTCGGACCCGTTGGAGGTCGTCGAGGTCGGTGCCCTGAGCGAGGCGGAGGCAGGGTACGTGCGGGCGGCCCGGGCCGTCAACACCCTGCGGGGCTACCGGTCGGACTGGGCCGAGTGGTGCGCCTGGTCGAAGAGGGAGGGCTACCCGGAGCTGCCGGCCACCGCCGAGGGCATCAGCCGCTACCTGAGCTTCCTAGCCGGCTGCGGCGCCAAGGTCGGCACCATGAGCCGCCGCCTGTCCGGGATCCGGTTCGCCCACAAGATGCGTGACCTGCCCGACCCGACCGCTGCCGCCCGGGTCATCGCCGTCTGGGAAGGGATCCGCCGCACCCACGGCGCCCCGCCAGAGCAGGCCGCCCCGCTGATGCCCCCCGAGCTGTGGGACGTCATCGACCGCTGCCCCACCCTCAAAACCTGGAAGACGGCCAAGCGGCCACCGGAGCCGGACCTGGCCGGCCTCCGGGATCGGGCCCTGCTCCTCGTCGGATTCGTCGCCGCCCTCCGCCGCTCCGAGCTCACCGGCCTCACCGTCGACCAGGTCGCCGAGCACACCAATGGCCTCGTCCTGGCCATCGGCCGCTCCAAGACCAACCAGACCGGCGAACAGGCCGAGCTGGCCGTCCTCCCCCGGGCCCGGATGGCCAGCCGGTGCCCCGTCTCCGCCCTCCAGGCCTGGCTCACCGCGACTGCTATCACCGACGGCCCGGTCTTCCGGGCCGTCTCCACCGGCAACCGGCCCGGCACCCAGCCGATGAACCCCGCTTCGGTCAACGTCCTCGTCCAGCAGGCCGCTGCCCGAGCCGGCCTCGACCCGGCCGCTTACTCGGCCCACAGCCTCCGGGCCGGGTTCGTCACCTACGCCCATCTCCGTGGCGCCTCGGACCGGGCGATCGCCCACCAGACCCGCCACCAGTCGCTCGCCTCCCTCGGCCAGTACGTCCGAGTCGCCCAAGCCTGGGACGACAACGCCGCCACCCAACTCGGTCTCTGACGGGGTTCTGCGCGTACTCCCCCCGAAGAAGTTCCCTGACCACCGTCCGGCGCGAATCAGGGTCGCTGGTGTCGAAGCGATCGACGATCGGCATGCGCTCGATCGACTAGCGGGGCCTCGCATGGGCCTTGCAGTGGGCTCGCAGCGTCATCTCATTGGTACCGCTGGTGCGGTGTACGGCGCTCGGCTGTGGCGGTGCCGACGGGTCAGCGGTGGGCTCCTGGCATGACACTCTCGCCGGTATGTCAACACCCGCCGTGGCCCGACCAGACCGCCATCCCGTCGGTGCAGCAGCCAACCCTGCCCAATACCGGTCTACGTAGCGGCGAACAGGCCGCCGACGATGGCCCGGATCATGGATATCCGGTGCAGCCTCGACTTCCAGTGACATTGGCGCGGTGGACGGGTGCACCACGAAATTGGCTCGCTTGGCGTCGGTGAGCATCCCCCGGTCCTGCGGACACCTGCGCTGAGGTGGTAGCACCATCTCGGGAAGGAGTCTGTGTGCCTCGTCCTCATCCTCCGGAGTTCCGCCGGCGTGCTGCCGAGTTGGCCCGAACCGCTCGCTCGATCTGATGGGCGGCCTCGACCGGCGACTCGCGCTCCCAATACCGGAGGACCAGCCACCCGCCCTCGGTGAGGCGGATGGTCGTGTCCTCGTCCCTCGCCCGGTTGCCGGCGATCTTGTCTGGCCAGTACCAGTCGTTGGCGGCTGGACGATTCTTCCGGTGTTCGTCGCAGCCGTGCCAGAAACAACCGTCCACGAAGACGGCCACTCGAGTCGAGACGAAGACGATGTCGACTCGCTGCCGACGGCGGGAACCGGGAACGATTGCCCGGTCGAGTCTGAAGCGCAGTCCCCGCCGATGCAGCTCACGCCGAAGAGCAACCTCGGGCGCCGTGTCCCTGGTGCGCTGGGCCTGCATGCAGCGGCGCACACCCGGCGTGGATGCCCAGGACGTCGTCACGGTCCTAGCGTCTCCGTTAGCCACCGCTCGAGCGAGACCAGCCGCCCAGACTTGATGTAGCCAAGAAGCTCACGGGCGGCCCGGCGGCCGGCGCCACCGGCCCGTTGCGCTTGCGCCTCTGCTTCTCTGCCGTAGGCGACCAGCACCGCTTTCGGCTGAACGTGCACGACGTGAGTGAAAAGGTACTGGTTGCCCCGGAGCTTTCTGCACGCAGAGTGCAGCCGTGCGGCATCGAACTCGTTGGTGATGAGGGAGTACTCGAACAGGCCGGCGCTGTTGGCAGTCGAGTAGTCATCGAAGTCGCTGTCGAACTGGCGTTCCCGGTCAGCCCGCACCGACCACTTGGCGCTGACGAGAACTCGACGACCGCCGGGCTGTGGCTGCCAGAGGGCCAAGTCGATCTCGGCCCGCCGGAGGGTGGCGTTGTGCGGGGTGAACCCGGGCACTCGGCCGAGCGCCACTCGGGTGTCGACCTGCCACTGCTCGTGCCCGGGCAGTGGCTCGATCAGAGCCTTCAGGGTGTCCTCGAAGCCTCGGCCGAGGAGGTTCTTGCGCTTGTTCTCCTGGGCGAAGTAAGCGTAGACTTGCTCGACCAGTGCTCGCCTACGCTCGGGCTCCAGCGCCTCGACCGAGACCGTCGAGCCGAGCGCCTTCACGATGATCTCGACAAGGTCGTCGTCGTCACCGGGTACCGGCATCGAGTCGGACGGGTACGCTTGCAGGTGGCGTCCGGCGGCCTCCCGGCGAGCGTCCACTTCGACACGCACAAGCGCCGGCAGTGCCGAGCGGAACAGGTGATCGATGTGGTCCCGCAGCGCTCTCGGCTCCACGGCGAGACGTTGTGCGACCCAGGCATGGAAGGCGAGGGAGCGGGCATACCATGCCTTGTGCGGCTGACACTTGTCCGACTCGTAGCAGTGGGCGAGGGAGATGGTCGGGTTGATCCAGAGCAGGAGCCGATAGACGTGCTCCCATGCGTCGGCGAAGGACAGGTCGTCTACCCCGTCGAAGTAGCCGTCGAGGATGCGTCGCCGATTGACCTCGCCGAAGGCGCGCTCGATGGCGGCCGCCTCGGCGGGGGGCACCTCGGCGTAGGTCACGGCTCGGGACGATAGGCGTACGACCTACTGAAGGACCGTGCCCAGCGCTTCTGCGATCGCCTGAGCGAGGAGGGGCGGTACGGCGTTGCCGATCTGGCGGTAGCGGGAGTGAGCAGCGCCACCATCGATGCGCCCGGGCAGAGGTCCCTTGCGCTCGTCCGTCGTGACGACGTACCGGTCGGGGAAGCTCTGCAGTCGAGCGAACTCCCGCACGGACAGCCCACGAGGCCGAGACCAGTGGTACACGCTGTCGGCCTTGGTGTTGAGCGTCCAGGACCAGATGTCGGGGTGCAGCCGGCGGTAGGCGTAGAAGTGTTTCCGGCTGAGCAGGCCCGTTCCGTTGTCCTGGCCCCAGCGCTGTCCGGTGAGGAAGCGGGCCGTGAGGTCGTCGGGCAGGTCGAGGTAGTTGCCGCCGGGGGGGATGGCGCCGAGTCGGATGCGTGTGTCGTCGTTGATCCGAGGCACCGCCACGTTTTCGATCACCTCGCCAAGGCCGTCACGCATCACCTTCTGGTACGCAGAGCTCGGCGCCCGCAAGGCGCTGTCGACCGGGCGCTGATCCGCTCGGTAGCCACTGGGCTCGAGGTCGGCGAGATCGCCGATCGCCTGCTCGACCGACACGACACGCTCGTCGAACGGGTCCCGCAGCCAGTCAGTCAATTCGCCAGCGACCGTCCGCTGGCCCATTGTCATGACAGTGCGCTGGTTGGTCAGTGGCGCCCGCCCCAGGGCGAGAGCAGCGCTGGCACCCGTGCCCACGAGGTGCGGTGGTTCGACGCCCAGGTCCCGGTGCAGGCCGAGGAAGACGATGCGCTTGCGAGTCTGTGGGACGCCGAAGTCAGCGGCGTCGAGCAGCATCGGATGAACCCGATACTTACCCCGGCAGGCGAGGTCCGCCGTGACCTGCTCAAGGACGCCCATCTGGGCCATGCCCGGGACGTTCTCCATCACGAAAGCTCGGGGCATGAGCCGATCAACCAGCCGCACGAACTCTCGGTACAGGCTGTTCTTGGGGTCGTCGATCAGGCGGGCGTGGTTGCGTACCTGCGAGAAGCCCTGACAGGGCGGGCCGCCTGCCACGACGTCGACGCGCTGGGCGAGACCGAGGAGCTTCCGCCTCAGTTGTGGCGAGCGCAGGTCACCGTGGAGCGATCTAGCAGAAGGGAAGTTGCGGCGGTAGGTCGCACAGGCATCCGGATCGACGTCCGAGCCGGCCACCGGCGACCAGCCGGCCTGGCGGAAACCCTCTGAGATGCCACCAGCACCGGCAAAAAGGTCCACGAAAGTGATTACGCGGCTGTGCTCCAGACCAGGTGCCACGCTCGGGAACCTACGCCAAGCCGTGCCGAGGAGGGTGGATCCCTCCGAACGGGTGTTCGAAACCTGGGACCCGTGCACCGAGCATCCGGACGAGGCGAAGGTGGTCGTCGCTCGTCGAGGGCTTAGGCCCGAGGGTCGCCACCCGTTGTCGATCCAACCGCTGTGGGATGCTGAGCGCCCGGGTGACGACTCAGCGGGGGAGGGACCGAGGATGCCGCAAGACCTTGAGTCCCAGATCCGGGGGACCGAGGCTGGTGCTCAGCCAGCGAGTACGACGCTGCGCACGTCAAGCAAGGTTCTCGGGCGGATCACGGATGGGATCTACCGCCGGCCAGAGTCCGCTGTTCGAGAGCTCGTAGCGAACGCATACGACGCCGACGCGTCGTGGGTCCACATCCAGACTGACCGCCCCCGGTTCAGCCGCATCGTCGTCCAAGACAACGGCCACGGGATGTCCCCAGCGGCCCTCACCCACATGCTTCACAACATCGGCGGCAGTTCCAAGCGGTCTGCCGATGGCATACCACTCGGTGTGACGAACCTCGACGACACCCGACTGAGCCCAGGGGGCCGCCGTCTCATCGGGCGCATCGGTATCGGCCTCTTCTCGGTCGCTCAGCTCGCCTACTCGTTCCAGATCATCACCAAGACAGAAGGCGACGAGTGGCAGACAGTCGCAGACGTCGTACTTCGGCAGTGGGACGAGCCACCGCCCGATGGCGATGCCGAGTACGAGGCCGGCCGAGTCAAGGTCTGGCGGGAGAGGGCCGACGACCCGGCGGCCAAGGGAACGTCCGTCATCCTCACGTCAGTGCGTCAGTCGACGGTAGAGACCTTGCAAAGCAAGGGGATTTGGCGGCTGGTCGATCGAGGCGACCGGGAACCTCCCCGATTCCATATCGGCGACCACCTGGGCGATGGGACGCTGCGGGAAATCGATGGAACCTCAGCGAGCCTGCCCTGGCAGTCCCCGCACGGTGAGCCCGACGAAGCCTTCCAGTCGCTGGTGGGTGGCGTAACCGCAAGCTATGCGCAGGGCGAGCGCAGTCCCAGCCTGAAGCATCTCCTCGACAACTACCTGCAGATGGCCTGGAACTTGAGCCTGGCCGTGCCGCTGACCTACGTCCACGTCAGTCCCTTCGATATTTCGGGTGTGTCAACCCTTCGATATGTGCTGTCCGGAGGTGTTCCTGCTGCGGCACGGCCGCTGGACTTGCCGACTTCGGTCCCCGTCTCCGAAAAGTTCAGCTGGGCTCAGTCCGATGTCCCCACCGATGGCTTAGCAGACTCCTTTCGAGTCCTCCTCGACGACCTCGAGCTCCGCAGGCCGCTCCGCTTCGAGGACATGCCCGAGACTTCGAACGCAATCAAGAAGCCCATCATCTTCTACGGCCAGCTTAATGAGGATTTCCCGGGCGTGGACTCCGCACGATCAGGCGGACCACTTCGCTTCTCGGCGTACTTGTTGTGGGCTCCCAAGATTGCGCCAATTGACAATGTCGGCTGTCTCATCCGGCTCCACGGGGCCAGCGGTACAGGGTTCGACCCGAGTTTCCTCGGCTACCCCGTGCAGGAGACCGTCAAGCTTCGCCAGATGACCTGCGAAGTCTTGGTGCACGAGGGACTTGAGGCTGCCCTGAATATCGATCGAGAGTCGTTCAATGCGGCGCACCCCCATGTGATTCGTCTCACGTCCTGGCTGCACAATGCAATGACCAGATCCTTCACGCAGGTAAAAGCGGTAGCGAAGGCCGAGAGAGCCACGAAGTCATCGGAGCAAGCCGAGCAGTTTGAAGCAGACCTTGAAGCAATTGTGCTTCATGCTTACGAAGAGGCCGGCGGTGAACCTGAGGACATTCCTGAGGTGCGCCTGGCGGGGGCGAGTTCACCGTCGGCACCCGTCGGTGATGAGTACGTTTTCGACCGCAGTCGGGTCCTTGGGGCGGACGCCTATTCCGGCTCGAAGCCCGCCAAGGAGGCCGAGCGGAAGGTTGCGGCGATAGTGCAGGTCCTGGCGGCCTATGGGCTGCTAGACGACCTAGAGCCTGAGGACAGGGAGGCGCTGCTGGCCGACCTCGCTACAATCGTGAGGTTGAAGAGTGGCTGAGGAGGACATCGCAGTCGAAGAGTTCAAGTTGGATGTGCCGGAATACGCCGATCCGGACGGCCCCTCCCGGGCCTGTGCGCCGTGGCACAGGCCTCGTAAGCAATACGTCCGGGAGAAGTGTTGGCTTGCACCGACCAAAGACCTCCTCGCCGGGGTTCAGGTGGACGAAGGGTTGCGCTATCTTGGATTGCCCGGGACTGATCTCCTGGATATCCGCTACTTCTTGGACGAACTGTGTACCGATGGTCGCAAGATGCGTTTTGTCGGCTTCAACAACGCCGCTACCGGTTCTTCGCCCGAAGCGACAGAGTTGAGCCTTGCGCTCAGCGAGGTGCACCTAAGAGACGCACAGGTCGACGCTCAGTCCCGAATTGTGTCCGACGATATTCGAATGGTGGGCAGTCTGAATACCATTGCCCATGATGCGGTAAGTGAGGCGGCTCCGTACGATGTTATCAACTTGGACTTGACCCAGAGCATCGGGGCCGACCCGCTGACGGCTAAGCCGTCGATGTACGACGCGGTTCAGAACATTCTCCAGTTGCAGATAGGCCGCACGCGTCCGTGGATGCTCCTCCTGACGTCGACACTCGATCAACCCACGTTTAGCCCGGACTCAGTCCAGCACTTCCGTCGAGAGTTCGATCGTCTGCTCGAAGACTGTCCGCACTTGGAGGAACTATGCGCCGATCTGTTCGGGCTCACTACGGATGCGCTCGATAACGACCCGGACGGTAACGTGTTCGTATACATGGCAGCGGTCGCCGTCTGCCGATGGCTGCAGCACTGCGCCGGCCGCGGGCCGTTCTGGAGAATGAATTTGCGGGCGGCCTTCGTCTACGAATTGGATTGGGACCCAGATGCGTACGGCATGGTCCACCTATCCGTCAAATGTACTCCGACTTATGCCACAGGCGTCGACCCGTCCGGACTCGCAAAGGGGCAGCCTGTACATGACGTCTGTGAGGACGCTGAGCAGATCATCAAGAAGTTGGAGAAGGTGGTGAATGTCGATGCTAAAGTCCGATCCGACGAGGCACTCCGCAGGCGCCTCAACTCCCGAACTCTCGAACTCCTCGGACCGAGGTTCGAAAGTATCTTTGACGATTGGGTAAAGGACTTCGAGAGCTGACCAAGGGACCTGCAACCGGTTCAGCGTAAGGGGGCTGCATGAAGTGTTCAGGGCCCCGGACCGCCCCCAGGTAATCCTCGATCGGCGGCACCCCTACCTCTTCCCCGCCGATCCAGCGCCTCTACGGGGACGTCAGCCGGAGCCAAGGGGCTGGAACGGACCCGAGCCTTGCTCCAGACGAGCCGCTGCCCACCCACCCGCCGACGGTGGGCGCCTGCCGTGGGGACGTCTGTGTAGCCACGGATATGGATGCTTATCCGCACTACGTCGCCCGAGCGGGGCGACGTACCCCTTGTTCCCACCCCCGGGCCTTCCTGCTCTCCTGCGGGGCACCTGCGAGCCTGAGCGTGCCCGGGGATCCTGAATCGAATCGCTGTCCGCTGCTGATGGGAACGGTCGTTCCGTCGGCGCCGATATGGCAGAAGCCGTCCGGCGGGGCTGGAAAATCTTGGGCTGGCACGAGGACGCCGGCCTCTCCGGCAAGAACTTGGCCCGCCCCGGCCTCACCGCTGCCGTCGAGTCGGGTCTGGCGGCAACCATCGTCGCCGCCAAGCTCGGCCGCATCTCCCGCTCCTCCTCGACTTCGCCACGCTGATGGAGCGGGCCAAGACCGGCGGCTGGGGCCTCGTCGTCCTCGACGTGGTCGTGGACAGCACCACGCCCGGCGGGGAACTCATGGCCAACGTGGTGGCCGTGTTCGCTCAGTACGGACGGCAGCTTGCGCACGAAGTCGGCCGTCGCCGGCTCGAGGACCAGGTACCGGTTGACCTATGCGCAGGTACTGACTGGTTCCAGTGGCTCAAATAGAACGCCCGGGGAGCCGCTGCCCGACCGTCAAACCAAAGCCCTGGCGTTGAGTTTGTCCTGTCGGGAGTCTTCGAGGCTTAGGCGGCTATGGCGACGATGGGCTTGTCGAGGCGGGTGCCGCCGGTGGAGCCGAGGAAAGCGGCGTCGCCGTAGGCAAAAATTCCGCCGTCGGAGGCAACGAGCCAGTAGCCGGCGCCCGAGGGTGTTCTGCCCATTCCGACGATGGGCTTGTCCAGGGTGGTGCCGCCGGTGGAACCGTGGAAGGTTGCGTCGCCGTAGGCGAAGATGCCGCCGTCGGAGGCGACGAGCCAGTAGCCGTTGCCGGTGGCGGTGCGTTCCATCCCGACGATGGGCTTGTCCAGGGTGGTGCCGCCGGTGGAACCGTGGAAGGTTGCGTCGCCGTACGCGAAGATGCCGCCGTCGGAGGCGACGAGCCAGTAGCCGTTGTTCGAGGCCGTGTTTGCCATGCCGACCACTGGCTTGTTGAGCAATGTTCCCCCCGTCGATCCGAAGAAGCCGGCGTCACCGAAGGCGAAGATGCCCCCGTCGGTGGCCACCATCCGGTAGCCACGCGCCACCACGTCCGTCCCGACGAACCCGATCAGGCCGGAGGAGTCGGTGAACCACATGTTCCCGTCAGGACCGGCGGCGATTCCACGAGGGCTGCTGATGCCGGGGCCGGTGAAGTTGGAGACCGTCCCGGTCGGCGTGATCCGTCCGATCGATTTGTTGCTGGAGTTGGTGAACCACAGGTTCCCGTCGGGACCCGCCGCGATCCCGAACGGCTGGCCGATGCCGGGGCCGGTGAAGTTGGAGACCGTACCGGTCGGCGTGATCCGCCCGATCGAATCGCGGCTGTTGGTGAACCACAGGTTCCCGTCAGGACCCGCCGCGATCCCGAACGGCCGGCCGATGCCGTCGCCGGT
>JBBQRO010000128.1:0-9579 GCA_038214685.1 Acidimicrobiales bacterium | reverse complement strand
ACCACGCTAGTCCTTCGGAACGTGACAACCTGAAGTGGTGATCTTCACCGTCGACACCAGCGACCGCCGGCTGGTCGATCTGACTGAGGACCTCGGGGAATTCTGTACCGGTCGAGGCGACGGCCTGGTGAACGTCTTCGTGCCCCATGCCACCGCCGGCGTGGCCCTCATGGAGACGGGCTCTGGCTCCGAAGCCGACCTGATCGACCTGCTGGAGCGGCTCTTGCCCCGAGACGACCGATACCGCCACCGCCACGGCACACCCGGCCACGGTGCTGATCATCTCCTACCGGTAGTAGTGAGCCCCTCACTCGTTCTCCCCGTCGACGACGGGCGTCCGGCTCTCGGCACCTGGCAGCGGGTGGTCCTGGTCGACCTCAACGCCGACAACCCCCGACGTCAGGTCCGCCTCAGCTTCCTCGGATCCTGAGACTGGTAGGTGGCGTCGTCGGGATCAGGCCTTGAGCAGGCGCTCGATGGCAGCGGTCGCCTCGTTGACTTTGGCGTCGCCCTCGGCATCGCTGCTGCGGACAGCGTCGGAGACACAGTGCCCGAGGTGGTCGTGCAGCAGGCCGACGGCCACGCTCTGCAGGGCACGGTTGACGGCCGAGATCTGAGTAAGGACGTCGATGCAGTAGGTGTCCTCGTCGACCATGCGTTGGATACCTCGCACCTGGCCCTCGATCCGGCGCAGCCGACGCTGGACAGCATCCCTGTGCATTTCGTACCCGGGCATGTCCTCCTCCTTGTTCGGACGCCCAAGCATACCCCCAGGGGGTTGATCTGGAGCACCGGCGAGCTTCATCTAGGGCCCATTAGGGTCGCTCGGCGCGAGTTCTCGTCAGGGGGGCTTCGGGCATGAACAAGCCGGCCTCGAGGTGGGCAAAGGGCGAGAAGAGGTCGCTGGCCACGAAGCGGCTCCGGATCTCGGCCAACGTGCAGGCGTCAGCGCGGTAGCGGCTGTTGAAGTACGCCTCCTGATAGACGTCACGCTGGTCGACGCCGAGGTCGGACAGCACGGTGGCCATCTCCTCGATCATCGCCCCATTCCCCACCAGGTAGAACTGCTTCCTGCCCAGGCGCCGTAACAGGCCGGGAACACTTTCGGTCAGCCGTCCCCGCAAGCCGGTCCACTCCGACGGCGGCTGGGAAAGCGAGATGTCGTAGCGGAAGTTGTCGTAGGTGTTCACCAACGCGTCGAGCTCGTCGACCAAGCAGATGTCCTCGGCCAGGCGCAGCCCCCAGAAGAGCCGGATCGGGGTGCGGTAGCCGCCGGCGAGCAGGGGCGGGCAGAGCGAAAGGACGGGACCGATCCCTACGCCCGTCGCCAGCAACAGCAGCTCGTCGGTGTCACGCTTTGGCACCATGGAGCGACCGCTCGGGCCCCGGAAGTTGATCACGTCGCCCAGGGCGAGGGTAGCCAGGTGATCGGAGAGCTGACCACCTGCCACCAGCCGGATCAGCAGTCGGAATGTGCGGTCGGCGTTGGGTGGACAGGTGATGCAGTAGGGGCTGCGCTGCTTCTGCAGACCATCGGACTCCGCCTGAATAGCAATGAAGTATCCGGGATGGAACATGAAGGGGCCGTCGTCGACCACCTCGAAGGTGAGGCTAAGCGTGCCGGTGGCGGCCACCGTCTGACGGGCCACGAGCGCCGCCCGGCGGTCATAGCGGTTGACACGTTCGAGCTTGCGCTCGGGCGCTCCCCGGGAGATGGGGTAGTTGCCCTGGGGCGGAACGACATCGATGTCGGGAGCGGCGGAGCTCCAACGAGCGGGGGTCGCTCGGCCTTCCTCGTTCCCGCCCGGTCCCCGCTGATCTTCCGACGTCATCCGGCGGTCATCCTCCCGCTGGTCGCAGGACCGCTACGCAGTCAGTCTACGTCCGGGGCCTGGCCCTGGCAGCAGCAGTTGCATCGGGACCCAGCGGCCGACGCCGCATTCATCGAGCGGCCAGACGGTGCGGCCGCACCGTTCACAGCGCCGTCCCACGGCGGGCCGGCGCCGCCCGCAGGATCCAGCTGGCAGCGCCGATGGATAAGACGACGACCCCGCCGACGACGCTGGCCCCGGGCAGGGTCAAGGCGAGCAGCACGCAGCCAGCCAGGCCGGCGGCGGCTAGGGGCCGGGGCCATCGTCGTTGCTCGGTGGGCAAGGTCCAGGCGGCGGCGTTGGCGATGGCGTAGTAGACGAGCACGGCAAAGGAGCTGAAGCCGATGGCACCCCGGAGGTCGATGACGAGGACGAGGGTGATGACCAGGACGCCGGCGACCACCTCGGCCCGGTGAGGGATCCGGTGCTTCGGGTGCACCACCTCCAGCCAACCGGGAAGATCTCGGTTGGCGGCCATGGCAAAGGCGGTGCGGCTCACCCCTGCGAGGAGCGACAAGAGCACACCCAGGGATGCCACCGCCGCGCCCACCCGGACCGCCGGCGCCAGCCAGCCGAGCGATCCGGCCTGGACGGCGGTGACAAGCGGGGCCGACGAGCCCGCCAGTGATTTTGGGCCCACCGCGAGCAGCGCCGAGACGGCAACGGTGACATAAACCCCGAGGGTGATGCCGAGGGCGAGAGGGATCGCTCGGGGGATGGTGCGGGCCGGGTCGACCACCTCCTCTCCCAGCGTGGCGATGCGGGCATAGCCGGCGAAGGCGAAGAAGAGCAGTCCCGCCGATTCGAAGACTCCGCCGATATCGGACCCTCCCCCCGAGCCGAGGCGGTCGGTCGACGCCTCACCCCCGAACAGCGTGGCGGCGACAACGCCGGCTAGGGCGACGAGCACCACCGCGACGATGCCCCGGGTGAGCCAGGCCGTCTTGTGGATGCCTTGGTAGTTCACCGCGGTGATCGCCACCACCGCGACGACGGCGAGTGGTCGCTGCAGTGGGGGAGAGGCATAGGCCCCGAAGGTCAGGGCCATCACCGCACAGCTGGCGGTCTTGCCGACGACAAATCCCCATCCGGCCAGGTAGCCCCAGAAGGGACCGAGGCGCTCACGGCCAAAGACATAGGTCCCCCCAGACGCGGGGTAGACGGCCGCCAGCTGCGCTGAGGAGGTGGCGTTGCAATAGGCCACGAAGGCGGCGATCCCGAGGCCAACGAGCAGGGCGCTGCCCGCCGCCGCTGCCGCAGGGCCAACAGCAGAGAACACGCCGGCGCCGATCATCGAACCGAGCCCGATGATCACTGCGTCGAAGACACCGAGCCGCCGGACGAGGCGACCGCCTGGAGGATGCACCGATGGATCCGCTCCTTCGGGGACCTCACCCACGGCTGCACGGTAGCCGCGGCTGATGCCGGCGCCAGGGGCCGTGGGGCCGTGGGGCCGTGGGGTAGCGTTCCGCCTGTGGCGCAGGTCGGGACGAGTTCTCGCCGGTCCCATCGACGCCTCGCCCGGGAACGCTCCCGCGTCCATGCCGTGCGGTCCTTCGTCGTCGCCTTCGTCGCCCTGGTGGTGGCGTCGATCAGCGCCATCCCTCGCAACGTCACCGAGGTGGAGGAGCAGCTGTTCGGCGCCGTCAACGGCCTACCCAACGCCTTCGAGCGGCCGTTGTGGGTGGTGATGCAACTCGGTGCCGCGCTGGCCATCCCAGTCATCGCGCTGTTGGCCTTCGTGGGGTGGCGCCGCCTGCGTCCAGCCGTCGACCTGCTGGTGGCGGGAACCTCCGCCTGGCTGCTGGCCCGGGTGCTGAAAGACCTGCTCGAACGGGGCCGGCCCGCATCCTTCTACGACGACGTGAACCTCCGGGGATCGCTCAGTGGCGGGAGCGACCTGGGCCTCGGGTTTCCGTCTGGCCATTCGGCGGTGGCCTTCGCCCTAGCGGTGGTGTGCTTTCCCTACCTTTCACTTCGCTGGCGAGTGGTCGCTGCCGTCCTAGCCACCGTGGTGGCCTTCGCCCGCCTGTACTACGGTGCCCACTTTCCGCTCGATGCCCTGGGGGGAGCGGCCCTCGGGGTCGCCCTCGCCGCCTGTGTCCACCTCCTCATGGATCTCGTCACCCACCACCACTGATGGGCTCGGCCTGCCTCAAGTTCTGCGCCCGCTTGATCCGCGTAGGGTGCCAGAACTCGTTCACCGCTTTGACCAGGGGCGACACCATCATCGGCGCCGGCCTAATTGACCATCTGCTTCAATGATCGGATCACCTCAGAGGAAGGAAACGATCGATCGGACGGTGCCTGGAACCATCCCTGGACCGCGAGAGGGGCCGTGCGACAGGCGCGATCTTTGCCGCCGTCGCGTTCGGCAGTACGAGCCTGTACGCCGCTTTCACGGCTGCGCCGCTCATAGCGACTGAGATGACGGGTTCGCGCGCGACGAGCGGTGTCCCTGGGGCAACAGCCATCTTGGGGACAGCGGTCGGCTCGGCACTCCTCTCCCTGGTGATGGCACGAAGAGGTAGACGATCTGGCCTGCGGCTGGGCTACGCGGTTGGGCTAGCCGGGGCGGTGGCGGCATTGCTCGTGACCGCAACGTCAAGCGCATTCCCATTGCTCGTGGTCACCATGTTCTTCCTGGGCATCGGACACGCCGCCAACCAGCTCTCCCGGTTCGCTGCTGCGGACATGCACGATGCCGCCCGGCGGCCCCCGGTTCTCGGATGGGTCGTGTGGGCCGGAACCATCGGAGCCATCCTCGGCCCTTCGCTGTTGCGCGCGGGAGCACCGATCGCCGGGTATCTAGACCGGCCACCATTGTCGGGCGCACTGATGTTGGCGTCGTTGTTCTACCTCGCTGCACTCGTCGTTGTCGGGGTGATGCGATCCGACCCCAGCGCGATTGCGGTTGAGGACACCTCCGCTGCAGCAATCGATCGAGCCGGCTCTCTCTTGGGGGCCTTGTTGCGGCTCCCACACGTACGGCTTGCGCTGATAGTGATGGTCATGGGCCAAGCCGCGATGGTTCTAATTATGACGATGACCCCGGTTCACGCGAGAGATCAGGGTCACGGGCTTGCGGCGATCGGAGGGATCATGACCGCTCATTTCGTCGGCATGTTTGCTCTCGCCCCTTTCGTCGGACGGATCGTGGCGCGGCGAGGCGCGGTGCCGTCGATCACCTTCGGGTTGGCTCTGCTGATCGCTGGCGCTGCGGGTGCTGCGCTCAGCCCTGCCTCGAGGAGCGTTCCTATCGCGCTCTCCCTGTTCGTCGTGGGGAGGCCGATGTTCGGACCCCGTCCCAGCACGGGTGACAGCTCGACCCGCACGAAGCCCTCTTCGGTCTGCTTTGACAGGGGAGTCGCCCCGCCGGTTGTCATGACGCGCTCGAAGTGGCAGCGGGTTTGCGCAGCGACGTGTCAGCACGAATCTGCGACTCGCTGTCAGCGGGCCCCAGTACTCATGCTCTGGCTCGGGCTTGATCGGGTGGCGGCCCATGCCCTCAAGGCACGAAGCGCGACCGTCAGCTCGCCGGCTTGGTCAACGAGGGCGTAACTGACTGAGATCGGTGGACCGGTCTCGACCTGGCGAAGAACGATGCCCGCTGCTTCCAGTTCCCGGAGCCGCTCGGTGAGCATGCGGCGGGACACCCCGGGGATGTCTGCTGCCAGCTGAGCGAAGCGCTGAGGGCCGTCGAGGAGGCGGACCAGAACCTGGGGCGACCAGCGGCGGTCGAGGAGTCCTAGGGGATCAGCTGGGCAAGGTCGAGGCATTGGACATCTCGGCCCGGAAGTGATACGAAACGTAACCGAGTCGTGTTCCGTGTCGATCGGGAGCCAGGTTGAGCGTACCGGGCGATGGTGGGGGAGAGCAGCGCCGCGACTGGGACCTGACCGTTGCCGGCGTACGTCATGGCGTCGCACGGGGTCTCACGCTGCGTGCGGCCGTTCGCACCGTGGCCGCACAGGCAGGCGTGTCGGAGCGGACGCTGTGGCGATGGCTGGCCCGATCTGAGGCGAGAGCGCCGAAGACGCCGTGGCGGCCGACCGAGGAGGACCTCGTCGCCTACGCCCGCTGGTGCGCCAACGCCTCGGCAGCTTGGCGGGAACGCCGCCAGGCTGGAGCCGCCGTCCCGTCGTTGCGCACCTTCCAGGAGGGGATCGCCGCAGCGTTGACGCCAGGGCAACGAGCCGGGCTCAGGGCGGGGGAGAAGGCCCGGCGCGAGTTCGATGCGTACCTCCGCTGGGAGCCCCAGGGGCGAAACGACCTGTGGGAGGCGGACCACAAGCAGCTCGACATCGAGGTACGGGCCCAGGGGTTCGAACGGCCGGTGCGGCCTTGGCTGACGCTGTTCGTAGAGGCGTTCTCACGGGTCGTCCCAGGCTGGGCCCTGTCGGTGAGGCCACACTCGGGCTCGATCCTGGCCGCCTTGGGCTCGGCGGTGGCCGTGACGTCGACCAAGCCCTGGGGCGGGGTCCCGGTCCGCCTGCGAGTGGACCGTGGGGCGGACTTCCTCTGCGACGCCCTCAGGGAGGCTTGCGGACGCCTCGGCGTCGTTCTCGATCCTGCTCCCGCGTACTCCCCGTTTCGCAAGGGAAAGGTCGAGGCCGCCGGCAAGTCGATCGACCGAGGGATCCTGCCCCCTCTGCCCGGCTACCTCGCCGCAGGGCGAGAGACGCGCCAGGCTCGCTCGACGCTCATCAGCCTCGGCGAGCTGGTCGAGCTTCTCCGAGCGGGGATCGAAGCATGGAACAGATCCCACGCCCATCCCGTCCTCGGCTGCACCCTTAGCGAGGCCTGGGAGCGCGATGCGACGCCCATCCGTATGGTGCCCGCCGACCGCCTTTGGTGGATGATGCTGGCCGAGGACCACCGGACCGTGCAGAAGGAGGGAGTCCGCCTCGGCGGGCGCTACTTCACCGCCCCCGAGCTCACCGGCAGACGGGGGACAGCCGTGGTTGTCCTGCACTGGCCCCATGACCAACGCCGGGTCGAGGTGGTGCTGGATGGGGAGTGGCTGTGCACGGCCCACCCGCAGGGCACCCTGTCGGCTGACCAGCGTGCCGAGGTCCTCGCCGAGCGGCGGCACCAGAAGCTCGAGGCCGACCGGCTCCGGCGAAAGGCGGCCCGGCGGGCCCGCTACGGCCTGTCGCCGGCAACGGCCACCGCCGACCCTGAGCCCACGACGGTGCTCACCCGTGACGATCTCCCGAGCACGGCCACGGAGGCCGAGCCCCGTTCGGTGTCGCTCCTCGGCCTGGAGACCGACTGATGGGCCGGCACTTCTTAGACCTCGACGCCGGCGTCGTGCGCACCCAGGACTACGCGCTGTGCCAGCGCGCCGTGCGGGACGTGATCGAGGCGGGGGCCATGGGGATCGTCCATGGCCAGGCCGGAGCCGGCAAGACCTTCGCGGTCGAAGACGCCGTGACCGCAAGCGGCGAGGGCGCCGTGTTCCTGGCCTTCGCCGCTCGACCCACCATGCGGGGCATGGCCGAGGAGCTGTGCGCCCGGCTGTTCGACTTCGACCCCGGGCGTACCGACCAGAAGGGCCTGACCCGGCTGCTGCGGGCCCGCCTCGACGTCGACCCGGTGCTGATCGTGGTCGACGAGGCGCAGCGGCTCAACCGGGAGTGCTTCGAGTTCCTGCGCTACCTCCACGATCCGGCCGAGCGCGGCCTTGGAGGCGTTGCCCGTCGCTCGCCGATGTTGCTGGTGGGCGGGGACCAGGCGTGGGGGGTGCTCGCCTCCGACCCCATGCTGCGAAGCCGCTTGTACCGGCGAGTCCAGTGCCGCCGGCTGCGCCCTGAGCAGGTCGTGACCTGGATGCCGGCCTTCCACCCGCTGTACCGGGAGGCTCCGGCTGACCTCCTGTCGTTCATCGACCACCACTGCGGCCACGGACTGTTCCGCAACTGGGCGGTCTTCACCCGCACCGTCCTTGACGTGCTCGGCGGCAGCAGTCGTCTCACCAAGGAGGCGGCGGCCAACGCCTTCACCTTGCTCGGCGGTGCCAATGACGCGAGCTGAAACCCGGTCTCACAGCGTGGTGGCCGACGCCCCGAAACTGCTGGAGGCGCTCGCCGTCCCCTTCGGGACCTACTACGGGGTGGCCACGTGCCGACCGGTGCCCGGAGCCAGAACCCTCACCGACGTCATCCCCGACCTGCTCTGCGCGCTCGGCAAGACCGAGGTGCTGGCACGCCCGGGCCGCCCGAGCCTGGAACTCACCCAGTTGTGGATGCGCGCCCATGAACTCGCTCGGCTGTTCGTAACCGGCGCCGACGCCCTTCCTGTCGGCGTCTGGGCCGAGCTCTGCCAACTCGGTGACCAGGTCGGCTGCGACATGGTGTTCGTGAGCGCCGAGCCGCCACGGTGGCTCGCCCAGCTGCCCGGCTCGCTGCACCTGGGAGGGCCCACCCACCTTGAGTCTCACCCGGACTGGCGGCAGGTCCAGCCCCCGGTTGGAGCGGCACTTCCCGACGCCGAGTTCCCAGCGCTTCCGGCGGCGTGCGCCCAGCTGCTCGAAGCTGACCACGCGACCCGAGCGCAGGCCATCTACGACGACGCCCTCGCCGCCGCTTTCGACGCCCTGCCCTCGAATCGGCTGCTCACATGGGCCGACGCCGAGCACGCCTTCCGCTGCGCCCTCGCCCGGACGCCCGATCTCGATGCGGTGCCGCTGGCCATACACGCAGTGCGCGCCGCGGGGCTCCTGCGGGGCTACCACCTCGGCTTTCGCCGTGACTGCGGAGTGGCCTTCGATGACCTCCTTACTGCGGACCGCCTCGCCCAGCTCCGCCGACTCGTCTTGCCCGACCAGGCTGTCGCAGGCGTGCTGGCGGGGATGCCGGGAACCTCTTGGGCGTTCAGCGTCCATGGCGACGGCGCCTGGGTCCACCTGGACGACACCGCCCACCTCGTCCCCGTCCAGGCCCGGCCCCTGATGCGGGCCTGGGACAAGACAGAAGCTTCCTCGCATCGGTCCCGATGGGCTGTCGCCCCGCCGCGCCCGAGCGACGGTCGGCAGCGATGCCTCTGGCGCACGCCGCCGCCCGAGGCGCTCACGGTTGAGTGCGAGATGATCGACTGCCGGGCGTTCCGCCGCATCGGCGATCCCCCCATGGACTGGACCAGGCCCCCTCGTGCCCGACGACGTCGTTGATCCCATGGCGGCACTGGGCGAATGTGACCTCAGCTGGGAGGAGGTCCGTCGCCGGGTCGGTGGCGCCCCTCCGGGCCACAGCGACGTCCTCCGCCAGCGATTCGCCGCATTCCTCGCGCCATCCGCCCGCGTGGACGACGCCGCCACGGAGACGGAACCGGGCGATGCCCGTGCGTGCGGCGCCCTCGTCATGCGCCTCGGGGGAGCGGCCACGACCACAGTGATCGCGGAGTGGATGGGCTGGACGCTCGAGCGAAGCGCCGCCGCGGTCGCTGAACTCGACCGCCGTCTGGATGGCTGCGGGCTACGCGTAGGTGCCGATGCCGACGGTCATCTTCGGGTACGGGAGCGAGCCCGTCTGCGAGCGCGTCCCCGGCGAGTGCCGTTCGAACTCCTGGTAGGCCTCGATGACGCCGAGCATCGCCACGCCCTCGCCCATCTCGTACGGGGTGAGAACTGCCCACACAATGCGCACTGGGAGCAACCGCTCCTTGACTTGGGCGCCGCCATCCCTGGCCCCGTTCCCGGCGTGCATCC
>JBBQRO010000127.1:0-9628 GCA_038214685.1 Acidimicrobiales bacterium | reverse complement strand
GGCACGGTATCGGTGTGGCCGGCCAGGATCAGCCGGGACGACCGGCCCAGCTCGGTGCGGGCCACCAGGTTGTCGCCCACGCGCGTCACCGAGAGCCACGGGACCTGCGCCAGCACCGCGTGCAAGCGGTCGGTCACCGCCCCTTCGTGATGACTCACGGAGGGAATATCGACCAGCTCGGCCGTCAGCTTGAGGAGGTCGGCCACCTCACGTGCCTGAGGCGCCGTGCTGGCGGAGCAGGGTCTCGAGCTGGCCCTTGTCGTGGCGCTCGCCCTCGACCAGCCGGCGGATGACCAGGGCGCAGGGCAACCCGAACTCGCCGCCACCGTAGGTGCGGGGGCGGGTGGCGGTGACGGCCACGCTCCACGGCGGGATCTCCCCCCGACCCAACTCGTCGCCGGTCTCGGCGTCGATCACCGGGATCGACCGGGAGAGGATGAGGCCGGCGCCCAGCACTGAGCCCTGGCCGACCCGAGCCCCCTCGGTGACCATGCACCGGCTCCCGACCAGGCAGTCGTCGCCGATGATCACCGGCGCGGCCTGGGGCGGCTCCAGCACCCCGCCGATCCCCACGCCGCCCGACAGATGGACCCGCTCGCCGACCTGGGCGCAGGAACCCACGGTGGCCCACGTGTCGACCATGGTGTTGGCGCCGACCCGTGCCCCGATGTTGACATAGCTGGGCATGAGCACCGCCCCCCGATCGACGAACGAGCCCCAGCGGGCCGACGCCCCCGGAACGACGCGGACGCCGGCCTCGGCCCAGCCCCGCTTGAGGGGGATCCGGTCGGCGAACTCGAAGGGGCCGATCTCCATGGTCTCCAGTTCCGACAGCCGGAAGAGCATGAGGATGGCCTGCTTCAGCCAGATGTGGACCACCACCTCCCCAGTCGTCGGGTCAACCTCTGCGACTCGCGCTTCCCCACAGTCGAGCAGGGCCACCGCCTCTCGGACCACGGCCAGGGCATCGTGGTCGTCGGGCGTGAGCTCGGTGCGGCGGTCCCACAGCTCGGTGATCTGGGCCTGCAAGTCAGCCATGGCGGCGAGGGTACTCGGGGCTAGGTGTTGGCGACCCGCCGGGCCTCGGCGTGGACAGCCCGGGGTGAGCACGCCGAGGAGCGGGGCGTCGACCGTGACGTCGTCGAGGCGGCGCGGGGCATGGGGATGACCGGCACGGAGCTCCTACGCCGGGTGGAGCTGCCGATCGCCCTCCCCCTGGTCATGGGCCGTCGTCCGCACGTCCGCTGTCCAGGTGGTGGCCACGGCTACCCTGGCGGCAGTGACCGCGTGGGGTGGGCTGGGGCGCTTCATCGTCGACGGCTTCGGTCAGGAGGACAACGCCCAGATCGTGGCCGGAGCGCTGCTGGTCGGCCCCCTCGCCCTGCTTGCCGAGCTGACCCTGGCGGGCGTTCAGCGGCGAGTGATGCCCAAAGGGCTTGCGAGCGGAGCAGCTCCGGGTGGACGAGACCATGGCGGCGGCATGACCGCCCGTCCTTTGCAAGGAGGAACATGGTCCTGAACCCGGTCCGGCCCCGCGCCGTCGCTGTTGTGTCCTTGGGCGCCCTGGTCATGATGGCCTGCGCGTCTGACAGCGACAGCCCGTCGGACAAGGCGGCCAAGACGATCGTCATCGGTTCGGCGCCGTCCTCCGAGTCGGTCATCGTGGCCAATATGTACGCCGGAGCCCTGCAGGCCGAGGGCTACCAGGTGACCGTGCGCAAGGGCCTGGGCCAGCGGGAAATCTACCTCCCAGCCCTTCAGAAGGGCGGCGTCGACAACGGGATCGATCTCGTCCCCGAATACGTCGGCACGCTGCTGGAGTTCGTCAACAAGAACGCCGGCCAGGCCAGCGGCAACCTCGACGACAGCGTGACGAAGCTCCGGGCCGCCCTCGACGGCATCGGTCTCGCCGCCATGAACGCGTCGCGCGCCGCCGACCAGAACGCCTTCGCGGTCACCCGGGCCACCGCCGACCGCCTCCGGCTCAAGAAGCTGTCCGACCTCACCCCGGTCGCCGGCCAGCTCACCTTGGGCGCCGGACCGGAGTGCCCGGCCCGGCCGTTCTGCCAGCCGGGGTTGGAGAAGACCTACGGCCTGAAGTTCAAGACCTTCCGCGTGCTCGACTCGGGCGGCCCCAAGACCATGGAGGCGCTGAGCGCAGGGGACATCGACGTCGGCCAGGTGTTCTCCAGCGACGGCGCGGTGGCCGCCCGCAACCTTGTCGTGCTCGAGGACGACAAGATGCTGCAGACCGTCGACAACCTGATCCCGGTCATCCGCAAGGACGTCATCGACGACGACATCCGGGCCGTCCTCAACCGGGTGTCGGCCGAGCTGACGACCGAGGACCTCATCCAGCTGAACAAGCGGGCCGACGTGGACAAAGCCGACCCTGCGAACTTGGCCAGGGAGTGGCTGACCCAGCACGGCTTCACCAAGAAGTAGTGGGCCGCCGTTGGGCCGCAGCCGCATTCGCCCTCGCCCTGGCCGCCGGCTGCAGCGGCGGCTCGGGCGATGGCGGCCCCGATGACCCGCTGGCGGAGGCGCCGGCCACCACCGCGGGTGCTCGTGACGGCGCGTCGTCGGCGGGCTACCAGGCGGCCACCGTGCTGGGGACGATCACCGATACCGCAATCGGCGAGAGCAGCGGCCTGGCCGCGTCGCGGCGCAACCCCGGCCTGCTCTGGACCCACAACGACTCCGGCGACGATCCCACCGTCTACTGCCTCGACCTCCGTGGCCGCAGCTGCGGCGTATGGAACGTGACCGGCGCCGAGGCGTTCGACTGGGAGGACATGGCCGTTGGGCCGGGCCCCCGGGCCGGCGAGCCCTATCTCTACCTGGGCGACATCGGCGACAACATCGACCAGCGCACCCAGATCGTCGTCTACCGAATCCCCGAGCCGGAGGCGGGAGGAGGTGGCGCAGTCCCCACCGCAGCAGCGCCGGCGGCGACGGTGCCGGCAGAGGCCCTGCGGCTCCGGTACCCCGACGGGCCGCACAATGCCGAGGCGCTACTCGTCCATCCAACCACCGGCGACCTGTACGTGATCACCAAAGACGCCCAGTCGGCCAAGGTGTACAAGGCCAAGGCCCCGCTCGATGCCTCGGCGGCGACCACCATGGCCGAGGTGGGGTCGGTGCGGCTGGGCTCCGGCAGCCGAGGCCTCGAGGTGGTGACCGGGGCCGACGTCTCCCCGGACGGCCGCCGGGTGGCCCTGTCGTCCTACGCCCAGGGCTACGAGCTCGAGTTGCCGGCCGACGCGGTCTTCGACGACGTGTGGGCCCAGCGGCCGATTCCCGTAGCCATCGGAGCGCGCCTGCAGGGCGAGGCCATCGCCTACCGCAGCGACGGGCGGGCCCTGCTCACCACCAGCGAGATCGTGCCGTGGCCACTTCAGCAGGTCGAGCGCCGGGGACCATGAGCTCCCCATCGATCCGACACCCGGGACGAGACGGAGTGATCGGCCCGGAAGGCCGGTCCAACAAGCACTCACTGGTCGACCATCGTCAGATGATGGACCAGTGATCGGCCCGAAAGGCCGGTCCCAACAAGCACTCACTGGTCGGCCATCGTCAGATGGTGGACCAGTGATCGGTTCGGGGCTCGCCGCTCTGGGACCAGGTCGGCCAGTCGCCCCGACTCATTCGGCGGCTCAGTCGCCGCCCCGCACATGTATCCCGGCGGCGGCCAGCCGCACCTCGAGCACCGCACGCTGCTCGGCGCTCATCTCGTCGCGCGCCCCTTTGGGCACCTCCACGTCGAGCAGGTCGGCGGCCACGATCAGCGACTCGTCGTAGCTGTAGAGGTCGAGCTCGAAGACGTCCTGGTCCTCGGCGGGCGCGTCGAGGCGGCGGCGCAGGTCGCGCAAGCGCCCGGCCAGCCGGTCCCTCTTGTCGTCCGCGCCGGCGGGATCGGTCGGCGGAGAGCCGCTATCGCGCTCAGTCGTCGGTGTCCCCGTAGTCGTGGAGGTCGCCGAAGCGGGCCTTTACGTTACGTTCGCTGGTGACGAACAAGTCGGCGATCTGCAACCAGGTGGTGCCGTCCTTGCGCGCCTCCTCGACCAGGTTCCTGGTGACGGCCTCCAGGTAGCTGCGGGCCGCGTTGGTGGCGGCGATGCGCCCCGTCGCCGGGAGGGAAGGGTCGGCGATCTGGGCCACCAGGTGGCGGAGCCCGAGGATCGACTCCGTCTCCGTCTCCGTCTCGGTCACTACGGGCGGGGGCGGCAGGTCGGGCTCGGTCGGCATGAGGCGCAATCGTAGGCTTACCTGCGGCCATGGCTCCGACCCCTTCCCCCGCCCCGCTGGTGGCGGGGATCGACCTGGCCACGGCCGAGGTACGGGTTGCGGTGGCGGAGGCGTCCGGCCGCGTCGTGGCCCGCAGCGCAGCGCCCCTCGCCCGGCCCCACCGTCCGGAGCCGGGGGCCTCCGAGCAGGACGCCACGTCGTGGTGGCCGGCGGCGGCCCTGGCCCTGCGGGAGGCGGTCGCCGGCCTCGAGGCCCGGGTGGTGGCCGTCGCCGTGTCGGCCACCTCGGGCACCGTCGTACTCGCCGATGAGAGAGGCGACCCGGTGGGGCCGGCCCTCCTGTACGACGACGCCCGCATGCCCGTTTACCGGCGGTGGGACTGGCTGCTCGCCCGCCCGGGGGCCGTCGACGTGGCCGTCCACGCTTGGCACGCCGCCGACCTGATCGTGAGCCGGCTGATCGGCGCACCACCGCCCACCGACTGGAGCTCGGCCCTAAAGACCGGCTTCGACCCCGCCACCCTGCAGTGGCGCCTGGCCGGGGCGGCCTCGGAACTGCGCCCCAACGTGGTCGCTCCCACGACGTCGGCCGGCGTCGTCTGCCACCGGGCCGCAGCCGCCACCGGCCTCACCTCCGGCTGCCAGGTGCGGCTGGGCATGACCGACGGCTGCGCGGCTCAGGTGGCCGCCGGCGCCGACCGGCCCGGTCGGTTCGTCACCGTGCTGGGCACCACGCTGGTGGTCAAGGGGGCGAGCGAGCGCCGGATCGACGATCCGCTCTCCGGCCTCTACAGCCACCGCCATCCCGACGGCTGGTGGCTGCCGGGAGGTGCGTCGAACACCGGCGGCGGTTCGCTGACCACCCGCTTCGCGTCGGAGTCGATGGTCGATCTCGACCGGGGCGCCGCGGCTCGCGGCCCGTCCCGCACGGTCTGCTACCCCCTGTCCGGCACCGGGGAGCGGTTCCCGTTCGTGGCCGCCGAGGCCCAGGAGCTCTGGACCGCGCCACCAGCGGACGGGATCGATGCCTACCGGGCCGTGCTGGAAGGCGTGGCCTTCGTCGAACGCCTGGCCTACGAGCGCCTCGGCGACCTGGGCGCCGCGCTCGAGGGCCCGGTGCGGACCGCCGGCGGGGGCAGCCGCAGCGAGGCGTGGTCGGCCATCCGGGCCACGGTGCTCGACGTGGCCGTCGTCCGGCCGGAGTCGGCCGACACCGCGTTCGGCGCGTGCGTCCTGGCCGCATCGGGCACGCTGCACGAGAACCTGCGGGCTGCGACCGACGCCATGGTGGCCACGACCGGCGCCGAGGTGGTGCCGGTGGCCGCGGAGCGGGACCGGATGGAGGAGAGCTACGGGCGGTTCGTGACCGCCCTCGTCGAACGGGGTTGGCTGTCATGGCGAAGATGAGTTGGAGCGCAGCGGCGGCCGAGGTCGCCCGCCTCGACCCGGCGCTGGGTGTGGTCATCGAGCGGGCCGGTCCGGCCCGGCTGCGGACCAAGGACCCCGACGGGCCATTCGGGGCCCTCGTCCGGGCCATCGCCTACCAGCAACTGGCGGGCAGGGCGGCGGCGGCCATCCACGGACGGTTCCGGGCCCTCCTGCCCGGGCCGCTGACCCCCGAGGCCGTGCTCGCCCTTCCCGAGGAGGCGATGCGGTCGGCCGGCCTGTCGGGGGCCAAGACCGCGGCCATCCGAGACCTGGCCTTGCACGCCGCGAGCGGGCAGGTGGCGCTGGGCGGCCTCAGCCGCATGCCGGACGACGAGATCGTGGCTTGCCTCAGCGCGGTCCGGGGCATCGGCCGGTGGACGGCCGAGATGTTCCTGCTCTTCGAGCTGCGCCGGCTCGACGTGTGGCCCACCGGCGACCTCGGGGTCCGGGAGGGCTGGCGGCTGGCCCACGGCCTCGACGCCCAGCCCACGCCCGCCCAGCTCCAGCTCCTGGGCGACCCCCTCCAGCCGGTGCGGTCGGTCGCCGCCTGGTACTGCTGGCAGGCCGTCCACATCGCCCGGGGCGAGATCTGAGAAATCTCGACCGGCCGTCCGGTTTCATGTCTAACCGGGCAGCCAGCGGGGAACAACTAGGGGGACGGGAACGTTTCCAACTGGGTGGGCTTCAGCCGACGGCCCCCGATTCCCGACCGAACGGCGAGAGCAAAGGCCGATCCATGAACTCCAGCAACGCGTCTGCGGTATCGCACGTCGACGACGACTTCCTCCTCCGACAGCGCAGTGAGCTTGGGATCCGTAGGGCCTCCTACCGCGAGCAGGTCGAACGCCTCTCGGTGGCGGTGGACGAGCTGGCCCAGGCCGGCGGGGATACGGATCTCGGCGACGAGCAGGGCTTCGCCGAGGCGGACTCCCTCAGCGTGGAGCGGGACCGCGTCCGTTCCCTGACCGCACTGGCCAGACGGCGGATCGACGAGATCGACGCCGCCGCCCGACGACTCGACTCCGGCGCGTACGGTGCGTGCCGGACCTGCCATCGGGCGATTCCCCTGGTTCGGCTCGAAGCGGTGCCGGAGGCGTCCCAGTGCGTGTCGTGTGCCAGCGGTTCAGCCCTGCGACGGAGGTAATCACACCAATGAGCATCGAGAGCGTCGCCGCCCAGCTCCGTCCCCTACGGACGCGCATCGACGCCCAGCAGACGAACCAGCACTCCTGGCCCACCAAGGAAGAAGAGCTCGCCGCCGACTACGACCGCTACGACCGGCGCCTGCTGAAGGCGGCGGCCATGCTCGGAGTCGAGGCCCCTGCGGGGCGTGGACGGGGGGACACGGTCCTCGACGAGGACGATCGGCTCCGGCTCGAGCAGCGCCTGGTCGACGCCGGCCTCGACGTGCGCGCTCCGTCCGACGACAGGTCGACCACCTAGCCGCGCCGTCGGATTGCCCACGCCGAGTGGGCTCAGGCGCCCAGTCGTTGCGCCACGAGCATCAGTCGGTCCATGGGCTGGACCATGGCCACCCGGACGTGGCCGGCGCCTCCCGGGCCGTAGAGGTCACCGGGCGACATCAACACCCCACCCCGCGCCGCCAGATCCCGTGTGAAGGCCCAGGCGTCGCCTCCGGGTACTTCCGCCCAGAGGTAGAAGCTGCCACCGGGTAGGTCCACCTTGGCGCCCTCCTTGCGAAGCACGTCGGCGAAGAACCACAGCCGCTCGAGGTAGCGGTCGCGCTGCTCGTCGACGTGGACGTCGTCGTCGAGGGCGACAGCCGCTGCAGCCTGGGTGGGCCCCGGCACCATGAACCCGGCGTGCTTGCGCACCTCGGCCAGGTAGTGGACCAGGTCGGCGTCGCCGGCATAGAAGCCCACCCGCAGCCCGGCCAGGTTCGAACGCTTTGACAGCGAGTGCACGGCCAGCACCCCGTCGAGCCCGTGCTCCAGGATGGTGTGGGGCAGCCCGTCCCAGGTGAACTCGGCGTAGCACTCGTCGCTCAGCACGGGCACGCCATGGGTCCGGCCCCACCTGGCCGCCGCGCCCAGGTCGGCGAGGGCGCCGGTGGGATTGGCCGGTGAGTTCACCCACAGGCACAGGGCCCGGGCCGCGTCGGCCTCGGGCACCGTCGACAAGTCGTCGACCGGGAGCGAGCGGCAGGCGGCCAGGACGGCCCCCATCTCATAGGTTGGGTACGCCACCGAGGGGCACAGGACGGTGTCGCGCGCCGGCGTGCGCAGGTGCAGCCACCCGACCACGTTGGCCACCAGTTCCTTGGTGCCCACGCATGCCGCCACCGCGTCGATGGGAACGTCGACCCCGAAGCGTCGGGCCATCCAGCCCACCGCCGCCTCTCGCAGGCGTCTCGACCCGATCGACGCCGGATAGCCCCGTTCCGCGTCGGACGACGACAAAGCGGCCACCACCTCGGGCGGCGGCGGGTCGTTGGGAGTCCCGATGGACAGGTCGACCAGGCCGCCCTCATGCGCCGACGCCGCCGCCTTGGCCCCGTCGAGGCGGTCGTAGGGGTAGGGCGGCGGGACGAAGCCTCCCGCGCTGCTCACGCCACGAACTCGCGGAAGCGGCCCAGGTCCTCCGGGCGGATCCGGGCCCACATGCGGGTGGCGTCGGGGTCGTGGCACTCCGACACGACCTCGCCGTGACGGTGGACGGCTGCCACCACGTCGCCCCGGTCGTAGGGCACAACCAGCTCGACCACATGGGTCATCTCGCGGAGGCGGTCGCCGATGGCGGTGAGCAGCCGATCCAGGCCCTCCCCGGTCTGGGCCGAGAGCAGGACGGAGCCGGGATGGCTCTGCACCAGACGCGTGGCGTCGTCGAGATCGGTCGACGTTCGGCCAACAAGGTCCGCCTTGTTGAATACGATCAGCTCGGGCACGTCGTCGGCGCCGATCTCGCGCAGCACGGCCCGCACCGCATCCATGTGGGCCCTCGGGTCGGACGCCGACGCGTCGACCACGTGGACCAGGAGGTCGGCCTCGGCCACCTCGTCGAGGGTGGAGCGGAAGGCCTGCACCAGCTGGTGGGGCAGCTTGCGGACGAAGCCCACCGTGTCGGTGACCAGTACCCGCTCGCCGCCCGGGAGGTCGAGGCGGCGGGTGGTGGGGTCGACAGTGGCGAAGAGACGGTCCTCCACCAGCACGCCGGCGTCGGTGAGGCGGTTCAGGAGGGTGGACTTGCCGGCGTTGGTGTAGCCGACGATGGTGACCGTCGACAGGCGGGAGCGGGCCCGGGCCTTGCGCTGGGTCCGCCGGTTCTGGGTCAGCTCCTTGAGGTCGGCCTGCAGCTTGGTGACCCGGCGCACCAGACGCCGGCGGTCGACCTCGAGCTGGGTCTCGCCCGGGCCCCGGGTGCCGATACGCCCGGCCTGCTGGCTGAGGCCCAGGCCCTTGCCCCGCAAGCGGGGCAGGCGGTAGCGGAGCTGGGCCAGCTCCACCTGGGCCTTGCCCTCCTGGGTGTGGGCGTGCTGGGCGAAGATATCGAGGATCAGGGCGGTGCGGTCGATAGCCGTGCGCCCGAGGATCTTCTCCAGGTTGCGGCTCTGGGCCGGCGACAGCTCGTCGTCGAAGATGACGGTGTCGGCGTCGACCTCGTTCGACAGGTCGCGCAGCTCCTCGGCCTTGCCCTTGCCCACGAAGGTGGCCGCATCCGGCCCGGTCCGCCGCTGCAGGACGCGGTCGGCCTCGTCGGCGCCGGCGGTGTCGGCCAGGGCGGCCAGTTCCTCCAGCGAGGCCTCCGCTTCGCCCACGCTCACCGGGGGGATGGCCACGCCGACGAGAATGACCGTCTCCCGCCGGTGCCGTTCGATCAGCGCCAAGAACACTCCATTCGTCGGATCACAGCCAGGGAACCTCCACGGTGGCGATGTGGTCGGCCGGGCCGCTGAGCACGATGGTCTCGGCCTCGAGGTGCACGGTGGCGTTGCC
>JBBQRO010000126.1:0-9690 GCA_038214685.1 Acidimicrobiales bacterium | reverse complement strand
AGGCGTGTAGCGACGGGCTTGGCGAGGCTGGCGCCGATGGGGGTGGCTGGGCGAGGGTGCGCGTGGACACGCAAGGACCCTCCCGTCATCACTTGACCGGCGATCGTCGGGAGGGTCCTTCCTAGATGCCCGGAGGCACTTGTGAGGATCGTAGGGATCAACGGCCCAGAGGTCGAACGCGCGCTGGTGGCGGGCGAGCTGGACTGCCCGTGCTGCGGGTATCGGCTGGTGCCGTGGGGGTGGGGTGGGTGGCGTCCGGTCCGGTTGTGGGGCGGGGTCGAGGAGCGGCGGCGGCCTCGCCGGTCGCGGTGCTCGTCGTGTCGGGTGACGCACGTGTTGTTGTGGGCGGACACGCTGCTGCGACGCCGTGACGGCGTCTCGGTGATCGGGGCGGCGTTGACCGCTCGGGCCCGTGGGATGAGCATCGGCAAGGTCGCAGCGGCGGTGCGGGGGGTGGCGTTCTCGACGGTCCGTGGCTGGGTTCGCCGGTTCGCTGTCAACGCTGAGGGAGTTCGGGTCCGGTTCACGGTCCTGGCGCATGATCTGGACCCGCTGCTGGCCCCGGTCCGACCGGCTACCTCCACAGTCGGCGACGCCGTGGAGGCGATCGGCGTGGCCGCGCAGGCCGCGGCCCGCAGGCTCGGCCCGGTCGACGGGTGGTCGTTCGCGGCGTCGGTCAGTGGTGGCCTTCTGCTGGCCAACACGGGCTGCCCGTAGTCGCCGGGCCTCGTTGACGGTCAGGGTCGGCGGCCATGCCTGAACCCTGTGGAGGTCGCTGTGGTTGACCGTCGTCGTGATGCCGCGTTGTTCCGCTACTCACTCATCCGAGAGCCGGCCGACACCCGTCTGTCCAAGCGCGAGCGGGGCGCGATCGTGCGGGACCTGGCCCGTCGGGAGCATTTGCTACCCGATGGGTCGTGGGGCCGGGTCGGTCGTTCCACCCTGGATCGCTGGCTGAGCCGGTGGCGGACTGGCGGCTTCGATGCCCTCGTCGACCCGCCACGATCGCAGCCCCGCTCGACAGCACCGCGGGTGGTGGAGCTGGCGTTGGCACTCAAGCTCGAGGCCCCGGCCCGGACCGCGGCGCAGGTGGCGGCCATCATCGCCACCGCCGAAGGCACGGGCCCGTCTCGCCGGACAGTCCAGCGGCTGTTCGCCGAGCACGGCTTGAACACCCGGCCGGACGGGCGGCCTCCGGAGGCGTTCGGACGGTTCGAGGCTGAGGCGCCGAATGACCGGTGGACCGGTGACGCCCTTCACGGGCCCCGCGTCGGGGCCCGCAAGACGTACCTGTTCGCCTTTATCGATGATCACAGCCGGGTCTGTGTCGGCTACCGGTGGGGCCTCTCCGAAGACACCGTCCGCCTCGAGGCCGCGCTCCGGCACGGGCTCGCTTCGCGGGGCGTGCCCCGCCAGGTGTACTTGGATAACGGCTCGGCCATGAGTTCGGGTCAGCTGGTGCGGGCGTGCGGGGAGTTGCGCATCGGTCTGGTCCACTCCCGGCCCGGCCGGCCCCCCTTATCCGGCCAATGGTTCGGGAGGTTGGCAGGGAGGATCCGCTGCGGCGTCTGAGAGATCGGTCGGTGATCCACCACCTGAGGGGACGGTCGTGTTACTGATGGCTCATGACCTTCGAGGAGGGGACGCAACGGCTCAGGGTTGAGGCTGGCGACGCCGGGTGGGTGCTGGTGGGCCCCGAGGTCGGCGGGTTCGATCTGGTGAACGACTACCTCGGCTATCTGGTCGACCGGCGCTACTCGCCGCGCACGGTGCGGTCCTACGCGTTCGACTTGTTGCACTTCTGCCGATGGCTGCTCCACGAGGAGGTCGGCTTGGCGACGGTCAGCACCGACGTGCTGCTGCGCTATCTGGCGGCGTGCCGGGAGGCGGTTCTGCCCGGCCAGCACGGCGGCAACGTCGTGGATCTGCGCAGTGGCCGGGCCGTCGGCTACGCGCCGGCGACGGTGAACCGGAGGATGGCGGCGATCTCAGGGCTGTTCTCGTTCCGGGCGATGCGCGACCCGACGGCGGTGAACCCGGTTCCCCGGGGACCGGCGGCCCGACGCACGGCCAAGGGTGAGCGCTCGGGGATGCTGGGCCACCTGGCCCGACCGAAGGCGCGCTCGCAGCTGCGGGTGCGTGAGCCGCGCCGGCTGCCCCGTGGCTTGGACAGGGAGGAGATCCGGGCGTTGGTGGCCAGCTTCCACACCGACCGGGATCGGGCCATCTGTGGGCTGATGCTGTTCTCCGGCCTGCGTTCGGCGGAGGTCCTCGGCTTGGAGGTCACCGACGTTGACATCGGGCGGGGCTGGGTGCGTGTGATCGGCAAGGGCGACAAGGAGCGCCGGGTGCCGATCGATCCTGATGTGGCCGGGCTGGTGCAGTCGTACTTGCTGGCTGAACGCCCCGAGACGGTGTCGAGGGCGCTGTTCGTGGTGGCCAAGGGGCCGAGCCGTGGTCAGGGGCTGACTTCGGCCGGGTTGCGACGGGTGTTCCGCTATCACCGGGAGCGGGCCGGCGTCCCGGCCGGTCATCCTCACGCGCTGCGCCACAGCTTCGGGACCGCTCTGGCCGAGGCGGGCGTCGATGTGGCCGTCATGCAGGCGCTGATGGGCCACGACCACGTCGACTCGGCCGCCGCCTACATCCACCTGTCCCCGGCGCACGTGCGCCGCTCCTACGACGATGCCCGTGCCCGGCAACGTTCTTTGGGATCGAGGCCCTGATGCCGCCAGCGCCGTGGCCCGTGCCGCCTCAGGCGGTCGACCTCTACGACGGCTACCTCGGCTGGTTGGCCTCCCGTGGGGTTGGGAACCCGACGTTCTTCAGCGGGGCGCGAGGGTTCCTGGTCCGGTTCCCCGAACCTCAGGCGTGGGCCGCTCTGCCCTTGGCGGTCCGCCTCGATGCGCGCTCACATGTCCGGCCTTTGCTGAACTTTCTGATGTTCCACGGGCACCTCCACCCCGGCTACGACTACCTGCTGGAACGGCGGCTGCACTCGGTGTTGCGGGACGCGGCGGTCAGTCCGCTCGGACCGGAGCTGGCCCGGTTCCTGTCGGGCGCCGAGCAGATCGGCTACTCGCTGGGGGCCCGGACGGGCATGGCCTCGGAGGTGGCCGCTCGGTTGCTCATCGAAACGGGGCGACCGCTGGCTGCGCTGGGCGATGACGACGTGGCCGCGTTCGCCGCGGCCATCGGTGAACGTGAGGCCCGCAACGGCCGGACCTACAAGCACTACCACCATGCCCTCTACGCCTCGAGCGCCGTCCTCTACCACCTGGGCGCCCCGGCCGAGCCCGCCCCGAAACGCTCGACGTTGGGCCGCTGGAGCTGGGAGCGCCATCTCGACGGCGTCAACAACACCGTGCGCCGGTCGATGGTCGCCTACCTGGAACGCTGCTCGGCCACCCTGGCCCGTTCCACGGTGTCGGGCGTCGCCAGCGAGCTCGCCCACTTCGGAAGGTTCCTGGCCGCCAACCACCCCGACCTGGTCACCTTCGCCGACCTGGACCGCCGGCGTCACATCGAGCCCTACCTGTCCGCAGTGGCGGCTGCGGTCAACCACCGCACCGGGAACCCGATCACCATCTCCAGCCAACGCTCCCGGATCCAGGCGGTCGGCCGGATGTTCGACGCCATGGCCGAGTGGGGTTGGGAAGAGGCACCGGACCGCCGGCTGATCTTCGAGCGCGACAGCCCGCGCCTGCCCCGCCCGCTGCCCCGCTACCTGCCCCCTGACGCCGACCGTCGGCTCATCGACGCGCTCGACACCTCACCCAACCGGCTGCGGGCTGACGCCTTGCTGCTGGCCCGGGCGACAGGGATGCGCATCGGCGAGCTCATCGACCTCGAGCTCGACTGCGTGCACGAGGTCCCCGGCCAAGGAGCGTGGCTGAAGGTCCCGCTCGGAAAGCTGGCCACCGAACGCATGGTCCCCCTCGACGACGACACCGTCGACCTCATCGACCGGATCGTCGAGAACCGCTCCCCAGGCAGGCCGCTGCGCCACCCCCGCACCGGCCGCTTCGTCGAGTTCCTCCTCACCCACCAGGGCCGGCGGGTGTCAGCCGACGCCCTCCGCGCCGAGCTGCACCGCGCCGCCGGCGACGCCGGCCTCGACGACGTCGTGCCGCACCAGCTCAGGCACACCTTCGCCACGGCGTTGGTCAACTCGGGCTGCTCGCTGCAAGCCCTGATGGCGATGCTCGGGCACGTCTCTGCGGAGATGAGCCTGCGCTACGGGCGGCTCTTCGACGCCACCGTGCGCGCCGACTACGACCGGGCCCTCACCCTCGCCAAGGAACACCTCGGCCCGGTCATGCCCGAAGCGACACCGGTGTCCATCAACACCGACTGGCGAGCCGCGCCGCTCATCAAGGCCCGCATGGCCGGCGGCTACTGCGTGCGCACCCTGGCCCAGGGGACCTGCACCTACACCAACATCTGCGAGCACTGCCCGAACTACCGCTCCGACGCCACGTTCCTGCCCATCCTCGCCACCCAGCGAACCGACGCCGCCGCTCTGGCCGCCGACGCAGAAGCTCGCGGCTGGGGCGAAGAAGCATCCCGGCACCGCCGGCTGGTCGAACGACTCGACACCCTCATCTCCCGCTCCGAGACGGCATGAACGACGGACTCGTCACCCGAGTCGAACAGGCCTGCGCCCAGCTCACCGACCAGCGCGCCCCCGTCACCTTCGCCGAAGTTGCCTCTCGGGCCGGGACCAGCAAGGCCACCCTCTACCGGCGGACCGAGCTGCGCTCGATCATCGAAGAACACCGCACCCGGGACCGGGAAGCCCACACCCTCTCCGGGCTGGTCGTCCAGATCGACCAGCTCCGCCACAGCCTCGAAGCCGTCGCAACCCGAGTCCGCCGCCACGAAGAGCTCCTCCGGACCCTTCGACCCCCCACCAACAACAACTAGACCCGACGTCCCGCCGAGGACGGCGGCCCTCCCCTCGGCCCCGATTGGCCGGATAACCCGAGGGGCGGGGGAAGATCGAACGGTTCTTCCGGACCGTCCGGGACCAGTTCCTGGTCGAGGTCGACGCTCGTGGCGTCGCCGACCTGGCCGAGATGAACCGCCTGTTCACGGCCTGGGTCGAGACCGTCTACCACCACCGCGTTCACACCGAGACCGGTCAGGCCCCACTCGAACGCTTCAACGCAGCCGGACCGCCCGCCCTGCCCACCCCCGAGCAGCTGCGCGAAGCGTTCCTGTGGTCGGAGAAGCGGCAAGTGACTAAGACCGCGACCGTCGCCCTGCACGGCAACACCTATGAGGTCGACGCCTCGCTTGTCGGTCGGACCGTCGATGTCGTGTTCGACCCGTTCAATCTGACCGAAGTCGAGATCCGCTGGCAGGACCGGCCCATGGGCCGCGGCGTCCCCCAAGTCATCGGCCGGCACGTCCACCCCCAAGCCCGGCCCGAACCCGAACCTGCCGCGCCTCCAGCGACGGGCATCGACTACCTCGGCCTCCTCGCCGACACCCACGCCCAACGTCTCCGTGAGCAGACGCCAGGCATCGACTACTCGGCGCTCATCGAGACGACCGACCCAGAGCAGTGCACCGGCCAGCTGACGATCAACCACCCCGAAAGCGAGAACATCTGATGAGCGTCGACATCCTCCAAGCCCACTACGGGTTCACCCGCACACCCTTCGGCCGCGACCTCGCGCCCGGCATGCTCCACAAGACCGCCGGCCACGATCAGGCCGTCGCCCGCGTCACCTGGTGCGTCGGCGACCGGGCTCTCGGTGTCATCACCGGCGAGGTCGGCTCCGGCAAAACCGTCGCCGCCCGCGCCGCCACCGCCAGCCTCGACACGTCCCGACACACCGTCATCTACCTCGGCAACCCCGCTATCGGCGCCCGCGGCATCTACGCCGCCATCGTCACCGCCCTCGGCGGCGTCCCCCGCTTCCACAAGGCCATGCTCATCCCCCAAGCCGCCGACGCCCTCGCCGCCGAAGAGAACGAGCGCGGCAAACGCGTCGTCCTAGTCGTCGACGAAGCCCACCTGCTCACCGCCGACCAACTCGAAGAAACGCGCCTGCTGACCAACACCGACATGGACTCCCGGTCCGCGTTCGCATGCCTGCTCATCGGCCAGCCCACCCTCCGCCGACGCATCAAGCTCGGCACCTTCGCCGCCCTCGACCAACGCATCGGCCTCCGCTTCGCCATGCCCCCCATGACCCCCGCCGAGACCGCCGGCTACATCGCCCATCACCTCGCCCTCGCCGGCCGCAACGACACAATGTTCAGCAACGACGCCGTCGAGCTGATCCACCAAGTCGGACGAGGCCTGCCCCGGGCCGTCAACAACCTCGCCGTCCAAGCCCTCATCGCCGCCTACGCGGCCAAAAAGACCATCGTCGACGAGTCCTCCGCCCGGGCCGCCGTGAACGAAGTCACCGCCGAATGAGTGAGCACCCCAACGACCGAGCCCGCGTGACCGTCCACCTCGACCTCAACGACGACGGCCTCGTTCACATCCACGCCGCCAACGCCCTCCTCCACCTCATCACTGCGCTCCAAGCCGACAGCATCGACGCCGACGCCACCCTCCACATCCCCGGACGCGGCACCCTCACCACCAGCACCCGCGACCAGTGACCAACCGGCCAACACCAGCGCTTCTACGCGCCAGTCCCAGCCTCACCGATCATGACGCCGCCAGCCTCACCGAGCCCGTCGGCCAACACCTCGCACGTCCACCGTGTAGTTTTGTAGCGTCACACAGGTGTCCGCAAAGGCCCCCTTCGAGCCCGGCGAGTACCTCGGCTTGCTCGACCTCCCGCTCGGTCCTGGCGACACAGTCCTCGACCTCCAGCCAGACCGTCCACCGACGTTCAGCGTGCACGGCTATGGCCCGACGACGATGGGCGGCTTCCCCAAGCCCGCCGAACATCACGCGCGGGTCACCGGTCGGCTGCGATCGAACCACGACATCGTCCTCGGCGACGCGCAGATTTCGGACTGGGGACCCCTGGGCCACCGTGGGTCGGCACGGTGGGCGCTCGTCGGCCTTGATGTTGCTGACCACGAGACGTGGGAGCGCATCTACGTTCAGATCTCCGGACTCGAGTCAATCCTTCGTCGTCCGATGGAGGAGGTGCATTGGCCCAGGGACGGCACGACGGACCGACAGCAGTACTCGGCAGTCGTAGCGCCGTACCCCGTTGCCGAGAGCACGCACGACGGTGTCCACGTCTACCCTCGCTACAACGTTTCGTTCTCTATCAGCGATCCGTACCAGCACCAAGTCACGACCATCGCGGAAGCGCTCCTGCGGGCCGATGGTCCGCTCGGGGTGGATGCGTGGACTGCCGACTGGGTCCAGCCGTTCACCACGCTTGTCGGCATCGCGACCGGCCGCGTCGAGAGCCTTAGGGTCGTCATCACTCAGAACGGCGACTTCGAACCTGAGCGACGTGAGGACTACGTGCGAGGCGTCCTCTTTGCATCGGGCATTGGCCAGGATCCGAAGCCGGCAGAGCGTCAACTCAGCAGTCGCGGCGATGACATCGTCCCGCTATTTACGCTCGACGATTCGCCACCGCTAGCCACTCTCATCGCAAATTGGCGATCGGTCTCCGAGGAGCTGCCCGCCCTTCCTCTGCTGCGGCTGTCGCAGGGCGCCGGGCTCCATCCCAACGTGCGCTTCCTCCTCCTCGCCCATGCGGCTGAGTCTCTCCACGCTCGGACCATCGAGGGGGAAGACAAAGTGGAGTACATGCGTCGCAAGGCGAGGTTCAAGGAGGCTCTTGCGGCCATCAAAGCGGAGGGACTTGCAGAGGAGCACCGGTTCCTTCGCGACAACGTCGAGCCACGCCGGCCGTACCCCTTGGCTCAGCGCCTCCGCGAACTTCTAACAACTTCGGCGCTCGCCCCGCAGCTCGACGGATGGAACAGCCGTACCGCCGGCCTTGACGCGCATCTCCGCACGTTGGGAGTCGAGCCGACGGATCTGGCGGACCGCCTCGCGCGTGCCCGCAATCTCGTGTCTCACGGCGCGGCCCATCTTCCCGCAGATGTCATCAGACCGGCCGCCGCACTCCTCGACCTCGCCGTCCGTCTCGGCATCCTCTCCCTCCTCGGCTTCACCGAGGCTCAGGTCGAGCGCGCTATCCAGCGGCTAAGCGATCCCTGAAAGCCAACACGATGGCCTCGAACCCCTCGGGGCCCTCGCGGCCGCCGGCACCCAACCCGCGAGCCTGTGAACCGGCTGGCCGCGTGTAGCTGCTGAGAAGGGGCAGCGTCTCTACTCGTCGTCACCTGGGCTCAGGCTGCGTCAGGTGAGCAACGGCTCACCAGCAGACAGGAACCCCAGGACAAACCTCGCCGTTCGGACGATGCGTGTTACCGGGCGACCGCGACGTGCCGAAGTCGCGCACTGCAGGAGACGGTCCAGGCAGGACCGCCTCGCCGGTCAAGATGGGCTGTGGCCGGCGACCCGTTCCGCATCGAAAACCTTCTCCCACCGTTGCTCGGCCTCCTGTGTCACGTCTCTGTCAGGCGGTAGGTGCCCGGCTGCTTCTGGAGCGCCAAGTCAATGTTGGTCCTGGGGTGCGCCCCGAGGTAGTGCTCGGCGTAGTGGAGGGTGTCCTGGTTGAGGAGCTGCACCCCGAGTGGAGTGACCACGATGTCCTCGATCGGGTCGGTCGACATGGCGACAGCGACCTCAGGGGACAGGGGGCACCACAGCGTGTCCGCCTGCTTCAGCGGGATCACCCGGGTGGCGGTACCCTGCTTGCCGGTCATAACGATAACGGGAGAGTCGGCGAAGACTAGGTCGACCCGTCCGGGACGGGCCATGGTCACGCGCTGGGTGTACAGCGTCGAAAACATCTCCACCACGGTGTTGTAGTGGTTTACGATCCGGTCGACGAAGAACTCATTGACCTCGATCATCGCCGCCGCCGAGGCCTCTACCTCACGCCGAACGTCGGCCGAATCCGGCCTCAAGCCGTACTGCGTGAGGTAGGTCTCGGCCAGCTGCTCGTCGCCCTCAAGCCCGGCGACCCAATCATCCATGCCCTCGTCGAGGATTCGCCGCATCAGTTGCGTGAGCGACTTGCTTCGCGCCCACTGGAGTGCCACGACAGCCCGAACGCCCGCTTCGGCCAGTCGATCCCGGTCACCGTGCTCGACGAACCTCCGTGCGTTTGGGAAGGCAGCCGACTCCACCTGGCTGAAGGCCTGCTCAGCCGCAGAGTTGCGTCCCTCCGTGGTGTTGATCGTGAGGAGGTCCGAAACACAGAACGCGTCTCGGGTGCCGACGAGTTTGGCAGTGCGCTGCTCGAGGTCGACGAGGCGTAGGCGCTTGCCGTCGGCGGTCCAGGCGCGCTGGAAGCCGCGGCTGACCAGATGGTGTCGGCGCTCCTGCCCCAACGTCAGTACCTCGCTATGCGGTCCGGAATGGGCGCACCACCACACCGACCGTAGGTCAGTCACTGGCGGCGACGTTGGGTCAGCTCGGTCAGTGCACGTGCCAACGCCTCGAGGACGCGCCGGCACACGGTTATGCAGCGCGCACGACGTGCCGGAGTCGTGCGGTGGGCGGATGTTTCCTTCGAGGCTGGGCACGTCAGCCGGTGTGCGTGATATCGGGCGGATGCGTGCGCCGGCGATAGTTCCAGATCCGGTCGCCGTCACAGCGGTGGTCACCGCCAGGCACGC
>JBBQRO010000125.1:0-9804 GCA_038214685.1 Acidimicrobiales bacterium | reverse complement strand
ACCTGGTAGGCGTTGCTGACCGGGCGCAGGCCCGCCGGAAGCGGGGCCAGCGTTGAGGGGTCCACGGGGACGATCCGCACCTTGACAGCGATGTCAGGCGGGCGGGGCGGCACCGAACCCATGTCCAGGCCGACAATGGCCTGGGCGTCCTCCGTGGTGGCGTTGACCGCGTCGGTGCCTTCCGGGCCCAGGGGCAACTCGCGCTCGACCAGCATGGGAACGGTGTTGTCCCCCGACCGTTCCGGCGGCGGATTGACCCAGTTGTAAGGAACGGGCGGGGCGAAGCCGTCGAAGAGGGGCCGGACCGGACGCGACGACAGGGCGCTGGTGGCCACGGCCACCAGCGCGTACAGCAGGGCGAGGAGTACCCCGGCGCGACCGAGGCGGGCTGTCACTGGATCGGGATGGCCTGCAGCGCCCGGGTGGCGAAGGGGGGCGGCCAAACCACGGCCTGGGTCCGGGCGTCGACCCACTGCCAGATCACGCTCACCGCCCGGCGGTTCTCCCCGGCGTCGTCGCTGCCGAGCCCGGCCAGGTCCAGCCCGGCGCCGTTGGGCAACGCCCCCTGGTCCAGCTTGAGCGACCGGGCCGCCTCAGCGATCTGGCCGGGCTCGGTCCCCGCCGCGGATGGCAGCACGTGGCCCACGAGGGCCCAGGCGTTGGCGAAGCCGGACAGTGCGGCCGGGGTCATCTCGGTGCCGTGTCGCTGACGGTACTCCCGGCGGCCCCAGGCCAGCACCTCCCGGGCCGCCGGGCCCAGGGCGTTGACGTTGACCTCTCGGGCGTCGGGCTTGTCGGACGCGAACAGCCCCACCGCGGCCGGCCCGAGGGCGGCGGCGAAGGAAGGCATGCAATAGCTCGAGCTGGTCCCGATGCTGGCCCGCAGGGCCAAGCCCTGGGAGACAGTGGCCCGGCGCAGGGCGATGCCGTCGTCGAGGTAGGCGGACACGAACAGCACGTCGGGGCGCACCGCAGCGATGGAGCGCACCAGTTCCTCGGCGTCAAGACCCCGCACCGAGTACGGGAAGGTGCCCACCAACTCCTGGCCACTCTCCCGGGCCTCAGCCGCCGCCCCCAGCCCCACCGATCGCCCGTAGGCGTCGTCGACGTAGGCGACGGCGTAGCGCAGAGGTGCGGGGCCATCCAGGAGTCCGCTGAGCTGGTCGCGCACGAAGGCCACCGCCGCTCTCCCCAGGCCCGCACCCATAGGGGCCAATCGGAAGAACGACTCCCCGGCGCCGGCGTCGGCGCCAACGATGCCCACGGCACCGGTCTCCCACAGGACCATGCCCGAGCGCTGGGCCGCCGCCGCCGCTGGGGCGGAGATGGTGCTGCCGTAGCTGCCGAGGACGACGTCGACGCCCCGCCTGCGCAAGCCGTCCATGGCCGACGCGGCGGCGTCGCCACGGTCGACGTCGACGAGCTCGAGGCGCAGCGGGCGCCCCCCGATGCCACCCCGCTCGTTGGCCAGCGCCACCGCCAGGCGTACGCCGTCGGCCTCCTCGGCACCACCCGGTCCCTGCAGGCCCGAGATGGGATAGATGGCGCCCAGGGTGAGGGCGTCGGAGTCGGCGGTGGCGGTGCAGCCGCCGGCGACCAGGATGACGGCCAGGGCGACGATGGTCAGGGTCTTGGGCATGGGCAACCTCACAGATACGCCAGGGTGTTGGCCAGGACATGGGTGGCCGCCGGCACCGACCAGCGGCCGGACGCGGCCCGCTGCCAGGACAGGACGAGGCCGGCGGCGAGATCGAGGGGCAGCACCCACCAACCCCACACGGTGACGTGGGCCAGCGCGAAGGCGATCGCCGAGACGCCGACCGCCACCGGCACGCCGAAGCGGGCCAGCAGGCCATAGAGGTAGCGGCGGAAGAAGGCCTCCTCGGCCACCGCGGCCAGGCTGTTCAAGGCGATGGCCACTCCAAGCGCCGGTGGCCGGACCGGCATGACCATCAGGGCACGCCCGAAGAGAAAGCCCAGCGTGCCCAGCCCCAGGGCGGCCAGGGCTACTGAGCCGGCGGCGGGAGGACCGACGCGAGCCAACGGCCACGCCACCCCCACCGCGCCGAGGCCGATGAAGAACACGACGCGCCAGCCCACGTCTACCCCGGCGGGCAGGAACCACGGGCGGGCCAACAGCGCCACCAAGCCCACCACCGCCGGTGTCGCCGCAAAGGCGACGGCCGGCCACGGGGACCGCCACGTCACATTCGGGACCATCTCAGGCCGTCCCATCGTCGGAAATGCCCTCCTCCTGCTCCCGCCGGCGCCTGGATATCCGGGACAGGACGGCGAAGATGGCCACCGGGACCAGTACGAAGCCGACCTCGAGGGCGGCGCCTGCGCCACCACCGTGGGCCAGTATGGCGGTGGCCGGCATCAGGCCCCCAGCAACAGGGCTAGGCCGCCCACGGTGAAGAGGACCATGGCCGCCAGCAGTGGGTACTGCGAGCGGGTCGCCTCCCGGTGAGGGAACAGGAACAGAGCCCGGTCGTGAGCCACCACCACCGCAGCCACGTGGCCGGCAATGATGCCGGCTGCCTGGACGTAGGCGATGGTGGACGCCGACACTGCGGTGAAGTCGATGGGGTTGCCGGCCGTGCCGAAGAAGTTCCAGCCCCGGCCCAATGGATCCGAGGCCAGGGCGAGCGCGCTTTGGCCCTCGAAGACCAGAAGGGAGAAGTAGTGGGCCAGGGCGTAGGCGAAGGCGATGGGGATGAGGGAGTGCACAAAGGCTGCGGTGAGCTCGGGATGGCGCCGGCGCTGCATACGGCCAGTGATGCGCATGGCCCCGACGAAGGCCAGCGTGACCACCGAAGCGCCCCAAACCAGACCCACCGTGGCCAGCAGTGTCGCCGGCAGGGTGTCGAGGTTGCGGGTCAGGTCGATCCAGAACCGGGTCCGGCTCAGCCCGTCGAAGCTGGTCGAGCCCAGGGCCACGATGACCAGCGCCTGAGTGGCGGCGTCGGGCTTGAGGCCCACCAGCCCCGACAGCGGCGCCCGCACCCGGATGTGCCCTTCACCGTCGGCGCAGAAGGGGGCCATGTTGGCCAGCAGCCCAAAGAAGACGGTGAACGCCTCGCCCTGCTGCAGCCAGCCCCGCCCCCAGCGCCGCACCGCCAGTAGGACGGCGACGGTGTAGACGCCAACGGCCACGGCCAGGGTGCGGGGCTCGGCCCGGTAGGGATAGACCAGCTCCAGCCAGAGAAATGCGCTCAGTCCCCCCACCGCCTGCCATCGGCCGTAGCGGTAGGCGTCGAGCTGGCGATCGGGGCCGGCCAAGCGCTCGACCACTGCGGCCAGGGTGTCGAAGGGGTTGACCACCCGCCACAGGTCGCCCACCAGGGCGCTGATCAGCGTCATGCCCACCCAGAAGATGACGTAGACGAAGACGGGCGCGATGTTCTCGACGGTGTCGGGGTCTCCGAATGCGGCGGCGATGAACAGCAGGAGGAACAGGCCGAGGCCGATCGCCCGCCCGGCCAGGAGCAGGCTGCGCGCCAGCGGGCCCGGCTTCAGGACCACCCGTCCGGTGCCGCCACCCTCGAGGCGGGCCGACCGCCAGAACACGGCCAAGCCGGCGAAGGAGATCAGCAGGGCGACCGCCGCCCCGTAGGTGAACATCCACAGGGGCAGGGGCAGGTCGGTGCGCGAGCCCAGGCCATGAGCGCCCGCGGGCTGAGCCAACGCCAGAGAGAGTCCGGCGGCGCCGGTGACGGCGGCGGTCGAGCGCCGGAGGACCTTCAGGACCGGACCTCGAGGGTGAACAGCAGCTTGTGTGAGCGCTCGAACTCGACCTCGAAGACGCCGGGGATGTTTACCAAGAAGCTGACCTCGGCCGTCGCCCCGGCGGCTACCGGCACGGTTCGGTTGTAGCCGTGCACGTGGATCTCATCGGCCACGTCGCTCGTCACCCGCACGGTCACCATCTCGTTGCGCTCGACCCGCTGGCGCGATGGGCCCTGTACCTGCCCGCCTCGGACGGTGACCGAGACGACCTGTCCGGCCACGGTGGTGGTCGTGGTGGTCGGAGTGGTGGTGGTCGGCCCCGATGCTGCGCTCGTCGGTGACGTCGCAGCGGTCGTCGTGATGGTGGAGGCGGGCGCGGCCGGTTCCTCGTCGTCGCCGCAGGCCGAGAGCACCAGCACCAAGGGAATGAGGACGCCACGCCCGACTCGGACCGCGACAGTCCCGAGGTCGTGGGCGCAAGTGCCATCGGCCGTCGCTCCGTTCGGCTGGGACGTGCCGACGGCCGGGGCGTCGCGCGCAAAGCGGTTTCGCATAGAAACTCCTCGTCTCGTACCAAGCCCGCTACAAGCCGGGCTCCCGTTGGCTGCTCAGCGAACGAGGACGGGGGGCGGGGCGCGGGTGGGGATGGCGGATCCCGACAACGACGACGCTGGGTGGAAACAGGAGGAGGGTCGTCCAGGCCCGGTCCGAGCCGCCCGGGGTCGGAGACCGCCGCCCCTGACACGCACGCCCAGGCGCTCGCCCACGCGCTCCAGCGTCGCCACCACTCGACACGCCACGAACCCGACCAGCGCCTGCAGCGGCAGCCCGGCCGCCAACACCATGCCGACGTCGGCAAGCGACGCATGAGCGACGAGCCGTTCGCCCACCTCCAGAGCGGCGAAGGCCAGCATCTGCGCGACCGGCAGTGCACGCGATGAGTACGCCAGACTTCGTCGGTGGTCGTTGCGGCCGAGGCCCCGCCTGAACGCGCCCAGGAACGCCAGGGAAAGGGCCACGAGAGCGACGAAAGCGACGGCGTTCAGCGCCGTCGGCAGGTAGTGGTGGCCCGTGCGCGAGAGCAGCTCATAGCGCACGTGGTGGTTCGGAGCGAGCAGCAAATACTCGGCCACATGACCGACGCCAACGCCGGCGAAGGTCAGCATCATCGCAACCATCAGCTGGCTCGAGCGCACCCCTCGCTTCATGGCTCTCCCAGCCTACGCGCAGGGCGCATCCGGCCGGCGCGACGTAGCGATGAGGCAGAGCCGCCGAACATCGTTCGAAGCAGAGCCGAGAGGCGCCCCTCCCCCGGGCCAGCGGAGCGGTACGATGACGCCCTCGCGTCGCGATGCCAACGATGTCGCGATCTCGGCGACGCTGCTCCGGTCCCCGGTAGCCGACCCACTTAAGGGTGCTGCAATGCCGGAGGTCCGATTGCATCAGGAGGTCCATGTCCAGCCGGACTGCGTCGGCCTCTCGCGGGGCCAGCTGTCCTGGTGACCACCGCACACGAACGGTGGCTGCGCATCGTCACGGCCTTGGGCGCCCGAGTTGGCCCTGAGCCGACCCCGGCGGTGATGTGCTCGGCGGCGGCGGACCTTCTGGGCGCGGCCGGAGCGGGGATCCTGGTCATGGCCGAGGGGGTGCCGGGGGCCGTCTTCGCGTCGAGCTCTCTCGCCGCCGCGCTGGAGGAACTGCAGTTCACCGTGGGGACGGGCCCTCGAGTCGACGCCCACGCCGCGGGCGTCCCGATCGGCGAGGAGGACCTGGAGGCCGTCGCCGCCGATCGTTGGGTGGGCTTCTGCGGCCCGGCAGTGGAGGCGGGAGCGCGTTCGGCCTTCTCCTTCCCCCTTCGCCTCGGGGCCGCCCGGCTGGGCGCGCTCACGGCCTATCGGGCCGAGCCGGGTCCCCTTGACGAGGAGACCTACGCCGACGCCCTGGTCCTGGCCGAGGTCGTAACCCGAGCCCTACTGGCGGGCCAGGCCGGCTTGGCCGGGGCATCACTGGCCATCGGCCTGGGCGACGCGGGGGCATTCGATGCCTGCGTACACCAGGCATCGGGGATGGTGTCGGTACAGCTGGAAGTGGGGGTGGGCGAGGCCTTGTCCCGCCTCAGGGCCCGGGCCTTCGCCGATGGCGTCGCCCTGGCCGTGATCGCCGCCGAGGTCGTCGCCCTCCGTCTGCGCTTCGACTACCGCTGAGGGCCAAGTTCCCGGTCCCTCCGGTATGAATCACTCCTAAGATGGGCGACCGAGGAGAGAGGATGGTGTGCCGATGGCGAGTCGAGAAGAGTTGCTCGCAGATACGTTCCTTCAGCTGGCCGATACCCTGGTCGAGGACTTCGACATCATCGAGTTGCTGACGATGCTGAGTGGCCGCTGCGTCGGCCTGCTCGACGCAGCGGCCACGGGGATCCTCCTGGCGGACGTCCACTGCAGCCTCCACATCGTCGCCGCCTCCAGCGAGGCGGTCAACGTGCTGGAGCTGTTCCAGATCCAGAACTCCGAGGGCCCCTGTCTCGACGCCTTCCGCACGGGCCAAGCCGTGGTGCACGGCAACCTCGGCGAGGCTAGCCCCTGGCCCGTCTTCGGGCGCAAGGCCATCGAGGCCGGGCTCCCATCGGTGCACGCTTTCCCCATGCGGGTGCGAGACACTGTGCTCGGGACTCTCAACCTGTTCATGGCCGAGGCCGGCCCCCTGGCCAGCGCGGACGTCACCGTGGCCCAGGCGCTGGCCCATGCCGCCACCATCGCGCTGCTCCAGGACCGGGCGGCGACCGACGCCAACCGGCTGAGCGGCCAGCTCCAGGGCGCCCTGAACAGCCGGGTCAGCATCGAACAGGCCAAGGGTGCCATCGCCGAGCGGGCCGGCATCGGCATGGACGAGGCCTTCCGGCGGCTGCGCGCCTACGCCCGTGACACCAACGCCAAGCTCACCGACGTGGCCGAAGCCGTCGTCTCGCGAACCCTCCCCGCCTCCCAGATGGACATCCTGCTGGGCGCCGACCACGGCTTGAAACCCGACACCGCCTGAATTCTCCAGTTCCTGGACCGCCGCCGCCGCCGCTCCCCTACCTCGGCTCGGGCGCCAGCTCGACGGGGATCGGCGGCGTGGCCGGATCCGGGGTCTTCCCGGCGGCGGCCAGCTCTGAGGTCCGACTGAACACCTTGGCCACCACGAGGGCGGCCACCAGGGTTAGTCCGACCGCCAGCCGACTGGTCACGTTGAAGGCTTGGGTGAATGCGTCGCCGGCCCGGGCGGCCAGCACGTCGCCGCCCTCGGGCAGCTGCCTGGCGATGAAGGTAGCCGCTCCGACCGACTCTTTGGCCGCCTCCAGGGCGGGCGGCGGCAGCGACAGGCCGTCAAGGTCGATCGACGACCGATAGATGGCGCTGCTGACGCTACCGAGCACGGCGATGCCCAGGGCCCCGCCCACCTCCCGAGTGGTGTCGTTCACCGCCGAGCCGACCCCGGCCTTGGCGTGGGGCACCGAGCTCATGATGCTGCCCGTGGCCGGAGCCGCGGTGAGGCTCATACCCACGCCGAGCAGCACCAGGGCGACGACGAGAATCAGGTACGGGGTGGTGCGCTCGATGAACGAGAGCACGCCGAAGCCGGCGGCGACGAAAACGAAGCCACTGGCTATCACCGGGCCGGAGCCGAGGCGCGCCGCCAGGCCTGCGCTGCGAGGCGCCACTGCGACAAGGGCGATGGCCAAAGGCAGGGTGGCCAGGCCGGCGCTCAAGGGCGAGTAGGACCGCACGAACTGCAGGTAGAAGCTGAAGAGGAAGAACAGCCCGAACATCACGAAAAAGGCCACGGTGACCACCCCGCTGCCCACGCTCATGCGCCGGTCCCGGAAGAACCTGAGCGGGAGCATGGGATGGACGCTGCGGCGCTCCCACTTCACGAAGCCGGTGAGACTGACCGCGGCCAGGACGAAGGCGCCGATCACCAGGGAATCGCTCCAGCCCCGCTCCGGCCCTTCGATGATCCCGAAGACCAGGGCGGCCAGGCCGATCAGGGACAGGAGGGCGCCGATCGGGTCGAGCGGCGTGGCCGCGGGGTCCTTTGACGTGGGCGAGAAGATCACGACCGCGGTTACGACGGCGACCACGATCGGCACGTTGATCAGGAACGCCGAGCCCCACCAGTAGTTCTCGAGCAGGGCGCCCGAGACGATCGGGCCCAACGCCCCGCCGGCGCCGGCGAAGCCGGCCCACATGGCGATGGCCTTGCTCCGCTCCTCGGGCGGGAAGATGGTGGTGAGCAGGGACAGGGTTGCCGGCATCACGAATGCGGCGCCGATGCCGTTGATCACCCGGCCGACGATGATCTGGGTGGCGTTGGTGCCCAGTCCGCCCACCACCGACCCGAGGGCGAAGATCACCAGGCCGAGCAGCAGGGCCCGCTTGCGGCCGAACCGGTCTCCCAGCGCCCCGGCCGGGAGGAGCAGAGCGGCAAAAACCAGGGCGTAGGAGTCGATGATCCACTGCAGCTCGCTGGCCGTGGCCTCCAGGTCCGACTGCAGGTTGGGCAGGGCCACGTTGAGCCCGGCCACCGACATGACCACCATGACCAGTGACAGGCACATGATCCCCAGCAGGAACCATCGGCGCCGGAAGATCACCGGGTCCTCGTGCAGCAGCCGTGCGGGTCCCGCAGCTTCCTCAGACATTCGCCCTGTTCCTTTCCGATACGGACACGGTCCGTTTCACAACCCCACTACAACATAGACACGGTTCGCGGGCTTGTGCGCCACACCGTGGGGTCGACGACCCGAGGCCGGCGGACCGGCCGGTAATGTCCACCCGATGTCCAACGCCGCCCAGTTCATCTTCACCATGCGGAAGGTCAGCCGCTTCCATCCTCCCGACAAGGAGGTGGTGAAGGAGATGACGCTGGCCTTCTACCCGGGGGCCAAGATCGGCGTCATCGGGCCCAACGGGTCGGGGAAGTCGTCGCTGTTGCGCATCATGGCCGGCGTCGACGATGGCTACACCGGCGAGGCCCGGCTCTCCCCCGGCTTCACCGTCGGCCTGCTGGAGCAGGAGCCCCACCTCGATCCGGCCAAGGACGTACGGGGCAACGTCATGGACGGCGTCGGCGCGGTCGCCGACCTGCTCACCCGCTACGACGAGGTGCTGGCCCGCTACGCCGACCCCGACGCCGACTACGACAAGATCGGCGAGGAGCAGGCCCGCCTCGAGGCCGAGATCGAGGCCAAGGGGGCCAACGACCTCGAGCGCCAGATCGAGATCGCCATGGACGCGCTGCGCCTGCCTCCGGGCGACGCCTCGGTCGACACCCTCTCCGGAGGTGAGCGCCGGCGGGTGGCCCTGTGCCGGCTGCTGCTCTCCAAGCCCGACCTCTTGCTCCTCGACGAGCCCACCAACCACCTCGACGCCGAGTCGGTGGCCTGGTTGGAGCGGTCGCTGCAGGAGTACCCCGGCACCGTGGTGGCCATCACCCACGACCGGTACTTCCTCGACAACGTGGCCCGCTGGATCCTCGAGCTGGCCAACGGCCGGGGCACGCCGTTCGAGGGCAACTACACCGGCTGGCTGGAGCAGAAGCAGGAGCGCCTGCGCCTGGAGCAAAAGGCCGACAGCGCCCGGGCCAAGACCCTTGAGCGCGAGCTGGAATGGGTGCGTATGGGGGCCAAGGCCCGCCACGCCAAGTCGAAGGCCCGCATCGACGCCTACGACAAACTCTTCGCCGAGGCCCGGGAGGCCGAGGCGGCGGCCAAGCGGCTGGAGATCGCCATCCCGCCCGGCAACCGCCTGGGCGACCTCGTGATCGAGGTCGAGGGCCTGAGCAAGGCCTACGGCGACCGCCTCCTGATCGAGAACCTCTCGTTCTCGCTGCCCCCCGCCGGCATCGTGGGCGTCATCGGCCCCAACGGCGCCGGCAAGACGACGCTGTTCCGCATGATCACGGGCCAGGAGCAGCCCGACGCCGGCTCGATCAAGGTCGGCCCCACCGTCGAGCTGGCGTACGTCGACCAGAGCCGCGACGCGCTGGACGCCGGCAAGACGATCTACGAGGAGATCACCGGCGGCCAGGAGTTCT
>JBBQRO010000124.1:0-9806 GCA_038214685.1 Acidimicrobiales bacterium | reverse complement strand
CGGTTGGGTTTGGCGAACAGGGAGGGGACGGGGACGACGAACCGCATCCCGTCGATGGCGGCGACCAGCCCGCCGCCCAGCGCCTGGGCGAAGCCGATCCCGGCCTGCTTGGCGATCAGGTGCGGGTTGGCCGCGGTGTAGTTGGCGGCGCGCAGGTAGGTGCGGCCTACGTGGCCCAGGCGACGGCGCTCCAGCTCCGGCACGCCCTCCTCGGCGACCGGTCCGTACCCGATGTTGAGGGCCTGGCTGGTCAGGCAGGCCGCCACGGTGACGTCCAGGCCGGCCATCCGGCTCGCCCCGCCCGACAGGGCGGCCAGGGACCCCAGGAACTCCGGCACCCACCCCATCACCTCCAGGATCGCCTCGCCGATGTCGACGCGGGGCAGCATCGCCGCGACCCGCTTGCGCAGATCGACCAGCGACGGCGGCTCGGTGATCGCCTTGTCGCTGCTCACGTGGATCTTCCCGGCCCCATCCACCGCCACGTCGGTGTTGAGGGCCAGCCGGTCACCGACATAGCGCAGGGCCTCATCCAGCGTGGCGACATGGGCGTCCAACAGCTCGTCGGGGGTCCCGGGCAGGCCCAGCGAGGTGAGCACGTCGTCCTTGACCGCGTCCCACGCGGCACCGTCGAGCAGCCGGGCCTGTGGGTTGCGCCACCGCGTCGAGGCCTCGGCGTAGATCTCCCGCCGCTTCAGGTGGCGGTGGAACTGCTCCAGCACGCAGAAGGTGTATGCGCCGCGGTCCACGCTCCCATCAGCGCGCGCCGGGTGGCCGGACACCAGGTGGCGCCAAGGCCCCGTCACCACCTGGGGGTGGATGCGCGGGTTCTTCGTGCTCCACCTGGCCTCGGAGGCCAACTGCTCACCCAGGGCGGTCATCGCGGCCAGCACCGGCGCGGCCTCGACGCTGGCACCGAAGGTGATGGTGGTGGTGAGCATCTTGGCGAACCCCACCACGGTGGCGGTCTTGTCGGCCAGTCCCGCCCGCCAGTCACCCTCGGGCAACGCTTCGGGTGGCGGCAGCATCCCGGTCACGGTGGCCACCGAGGAGCGCACCTCCGTGCGGGGGATCCGCATCTCGATCGCCTCCCAGACCTCCGAGACGCGCACCTCCGCCTCGTCGCCCCAGTCCCGGGCATCCAGCAGCGCCTGGGCCACCAACGCCAGGATCGCCGAGGCTTTGGCCAGCTTCGGATGCCTCTTGATCGTCGCCTTGTCGGCCTCGGTCCGGGCCTTGCCGATCAGCTCGGTCGCCATCAGCAGATCCAGCAGCTCCAGGGCGTCGTCGGTCGCCGTGGCCTCCAGCTGCGCCACCGTCGCCACCAGGGTCGCCATCCGCCGCTGGGGACCGTGGCGCTTGAGCTGGGCCACGTCGGCACCCATCCCGTATCGGGCCAGCTCGGCCAACCGCCTCGGCGTCACCGTCACATCCAGCTCCACCCGCGACAGCCCCGAACCGATGATCTCCGCAACCCGATTGAGTGCCTTGACCATCTGCTGGCCCGACGCCCGCACCGGCCCCGTCCGCCACCGCTCCAGCTCTGACACCCGCTGTCCCGGCGCCACCACGAGCAAAGCGTCCAGCTCCCGGCGCTGCTGATCGGTCAGCGCCGCGTACAACGTCTCCCACAGCCGCTGCGTCGCAACGTCCCGCTCCCGCGCCACCAGCCGCGCCAATCGCGACACTCCCGGCAGCAGCAGATCCCGCTCCCGCAGCCAGGCCACTGCATCAGCGAAGATCGCTTTCGGACCGTCGCCGGTGACCCACGCCCGCCTGCCCACGAACATCGCGAGCTCGGCCTCGACCGGCGCGAAGTCCTTCAGTTGCAACGCCGTGCGGATCTTCCCCGCATGCTCACGGTGGGTCTGGGGTCGCAAGGCGTACTGCTTCACACACGACGGGTCAGCGACCTGCAGCTGGCCGGCCAGAAAGTCGACGGCCTCGGTTGGTACCCCGTCCAGCGGGTCCGCCAAGAACCTCCCGAGATAACGAGCGGTGGCTAGTTGGACACTGAACCCGAGCCGGTTGTGGTCTCCCCGCAGCCCAGCCACCAGCTCCCGGTCGCGGTCGTCGAGGAAGAAGAACCGCTCGAGATCCGCCTGCGACACCAAACCGCCGTACCGACCGAACGCCGCCGCTTCCTGATCGCTGAGGAACTCCACCGGCACGGCCGACACCGTAGCCTGTCCGATACCGCCGAGTTCCGGACACAGGATCCTGGCGTCAAGCGCGGCGCGTCCCAGCAGAGCGACCGAGGGCCAAAAGCATTGTGCCTAAAAGCAACGGCAGGAAGGCGCACGGAAGAACGTTGCTCTCGACTGTCCGAGAAACATACTCCAAGTCCAATTAAGGGGTCTTGCGTACGGGGCGCCGGGGGCTTGAGTCGCGGGCCCTCGTGGCTGGCTCCGCCGCCGTGCGCTCGTAGTGCACCGGCTGCCAGGGCGTCGGTCGGTCAGCTCTGGGAGAGGATTGTCTCAGCGAGCCACGTCCCGAAGTCAGCAGCGACGGTCGAAGGCTGCTGACTGGCGTCCAGTTCGTGGTCGTAGAAGACGATTGGGCACTCGCCAGCGATAACCCTTGAGCTGTCAAGGCAATAATGATCCCCCCCTCCAGTGTTCGAAATCGGAATAAGGTGGTGCGGTAAGGGCATGCCAGATTCGATGCGCTCCCACAGCGTTTCTTTGACTACATCAAGGTAGGGAGGGATATCGGCTCCAAGCCCATAAAGCTCGAAGGAGCCTACATTTATCCACCCAAAGTCAATGAGAAAGGATCGGTAACTATTACCAAAGACCACGTCAAGAAGACGTTCTGCATCGTCGACCTCATCCACCGCTACGCCGGTCCCGCGTTCGACATTTGCATGAGAGTTCAATCGCTCTCGAAGTTCTTCGTAGGTCATACTGCCGCCTCAAGCTCACGAATGATTGACACGATAGTTTCCTCCAAGCCGATGGTCGGTCCGGGTCATCTCCTGAAGGTTTGAGGTCTCGTTCGAGCCACCGCGACTCAGAGGCTGGATGTGATGCAGTTCCATGGGGAAGCCGTCGGCCCCGACCGGAGCCCTACCAGCTCGCATCCTCACTAGGTCGGCCTCTGAGTATCCTTCGGGGCTGTTCTGTGCTTTCGCCTTCCAGTAGTTGGGCCTCGTGGAGCTCTCAAACTCGCGCCGCTTGGTTTCGAGCTCGGCCCCGGTCACGGTTACCGTGCCCGGAGACGTTAGAGACTCGTCGAGCGTCTCGTCCGCGGTCTCGGAGAATGTCGATACGCTTGAGGTCGCAACACAGTACTGAGGGGCCGTTCCTGTATTGGCCACAAAGACATGTATATAACCGGTAGAGCTTCCCCCCGAGGTCGGTGCACCAACCGTCGAAAGATTGATAGTTGCGTTATTGAAGATTCGGTAGCGAGGCGATTGAATGACACACGTGTAGTTCTGGCCTGGTAGGCACGAGGCTCCATCCGAACCTGTGAGAACAGAGGAGCCCCGTGCCGAAGTCGGAACGTACACGCAACGTGAGGATCGAGCTCGACGGGATCGTCGGGCTGGGCGAGTTGGAGCAGGCGGCCATGGCCTTCGCGCGCCAGGCGCCGGCCCAGCTGGTCGCCGACGCCATCGAGTCGATGATCGCCGACCTCGTCGACGCGGTGGTCGGCCCGTTCGGGGTGCCGCTTCCCGATGACGAGCAGTTGGAGGCGCCGTGGTGCTGCACCGGGTGCGGCAGCCGGCGGGGCTTCCGCCGTCGGGGGTTCCGGCCCAAGCCGCGCCAGGTGACCACCGCGTGTGGGCAGGTGTCGTTCCGCTCCCAGCAGCTGGGCTGTCGGGCGTGTGACCGCCGTTTCGCCCCCGCCGCCGAGCTGCTCGGCCTGCGACCCCACCAGCGCCGCACCACCGCGCTCGCCGAGTTGGCGGCGTCGCTGGCCGTGGAGGTGGCCTACGCCAAGGCGTCACGGCTGCTGGCCAGCCGGGCCGGCCCGTCGGTGTCGGCCCGCAGCATCCGCCGCGACGTGATCGCCATGGCCCCCGAGCGCATCAGCCCTGAGATCGACTCGGTGCCCGTGCTGTTGTTGGACGGGACCGGTGAGCGGGCCGGCAAGAAGAAGGGAGGCGTGGCACTGCACCTGGCCATCGGGCTGGTTTCCAGGCGCCGCAACGGGAAGCGGGTGTCGGTGGAGGCCCGCCTGCTCGGCGCCACCGTGGCCGAGGGCTGGTCGGTGATGGGCGACCTGCTGGCCGGGCTGGCTCCCGGGCTCATCCTGGTCGACGGTGAGGAGGAGCTGTCGGCCCTGGCCGCCGAGCGGTTCCCCGGCGTGCCCGTCCAGCGATGCCTGTGGCACCTGGCCCGGGGCGTCTACCGGGCGGCCCGCTACACCGACCGGGCCAGTGAGAACCTGGCCGACGACTTCCGCCGCCAGCTCGAGGCCCTGCTCGCCGCCGCCTACCGTGATCAGGATCTCGACGCCGCCCGGGCCGCCTACGTCGATCTCATCGACGACGCCGAAGCCTGCGGGGCGATGGCCGCCGGCGCCCACCTGCGGGCAGCCAGCGACGAGGTCTTCACCTTCCTCACCCACCCCGCCGCCGGGCGTTTGCTCTTCGGCGACAAAGGACGGCCCGAGCTCGGGACCGGCGTGCTGGAACGGGTGATGCGGGAGATGAACCGGCGCACCGACGTCGGCGTGCGCTGGAGCGTCGAGGGGGTCAGGGCCATCCTCATGGTGAAGCTCGGACGCAAGTACGCTCACGGTCGGTGGTCAGCCCCGGAGGCCACCGACCAACAACCGAAGGTTCGGTTCAGTCTCGTGGCTTGAGGCCGGTGTCAACGGTTTGCCTCGCTACCGAAGATTCCCGAGGCGTCGGTGACGACCGACCGGAGGAAGTCGTGCGACCCATTAGGGTTGGTAAAGTAGATGTCATAGGACGTGCTCGGCTGGAAAGACGAGCCGCTCGCCGTCCCCGACTCTGAGAATCCCGATTCAGCGACGGTGATGGTTGAGGTCACTTTGGGCACATAGAGGGTATTTGGGCCCGATCTGCCTGAGGATCGGCTACCACTAAGAGCGGTTGCATAGAGGGTGTACACACCATCCCCAACCGTGGCGAGCTGTGCGGATGCCGTGCAGCCCGAGCAGACCGCCGGACTCCGCTCCTCGGCGGCTAGCTCGCCCGTAGCAGTGTTGTACAGGCTGAAGAGCACCGTGCCTGATGAGTTGTTTGGTTCGGAGTACCGGGCCGAGGCCGTGACCGGGGCGGCGATGGTCGTGTTCATCGCCGGCATCAACTCGGTCGGCGCTTCAGGGGCCGGGCCCGGGACAGTTGTCGTAGTGGTCGGGCCCACCGTCGTCGTGGTCGCCAGCACCGTGGTGGTCGTGGTCGGCGCGACGGTGGTGGTCGTCGAGGTGCTGGTGGTCGTGGTTGGCGGGACCGTCGTCGTGGTGGGAGCCATCGTGGTCGTGGTTGGACTCCCTACCGTGAAGGTGTTCGGGCCGATCTGTGGCCCGGTTTGGCGCGTGTCCCACGGCATCGCCCAGAGGTTGTAGGTACCGGCGGCCAGATTCGGGATGGCCAGGCTGGCCACCGCGCCCGGGTTGGTGATGGCGCTCCAGTTCTCGACGATCCTGGTCCCACCCGTGGTGTACAGCCAGAAGTACATGTAGCCCGTGAACCCGTAGGGCTCGGAGTAGCGGGCGCTGACCTGCGCCGGCGAGCTGCCGCTGGCACCGTTGACGGGGGTGAGCTCACTCGCCGCCGGCGGCAGGGTGTCGATGAAGTACCACTGCTGCGGCGACCACGCCGAGGAGTACTGGGCACCGTCGTGGCCGATGACCATGACGTAGTACCAGTTGTCGGGGAGGGCGGGCACAGCCAGCGTCGTTCCGCACCCCGAGCACAGCAGCCCGCTCCACTGGGACCACACGAGCTGGTTCTGGTAGTTCCACACCCCGAAGGCCAGGTACCCGGCGCTGCCGTCGGGATCGCTGTAGACGGCTGAGACCGGGGTGGAAGGCGTGCCGAAGACGGAGCCGTTCACCGGCGTCACGTTGTAGGGGACCGCCGGCGGGCGGTTGGCCACGGTGTACCAGACATGGAGGGCGGGCGGGGCACCGGCCTCGGTGGAGGCGTACTTCTTCCAGCGGTTGTTGTCGTACTCGTTGCTGGCCCGCAGCGACAGGCCGAAGTTCGCCCCCGGGTTGGCCGCCCAGGTGGCCGCCGCACTGGTCACGTTCCACCAGGCCAGGCGGTTGCCGCAGCCGGCGTTGGCGAAGGCGCCGCCGGCGATGGGGTTCGCATCCGTCGGGGGCTGGTTGGACCAGTCGGGCATGCCCCGGCCGTTCCAGCCCGCGGCCACCCGCCATACCGGCTCGGGCTGGTAGTTGCAGTTCCAGGAGTGGCGCTCGGTCAGGTGCAGCTCGGCGTGGGTGACCGAGGCGTAGTTGATGGCGGAGCTGTCGAAGTGCATGAACGCCCGGCCGATGTGGTAGCCGCCGTCGTAGGTGCCGACCTTGAGCTCGGCGTCATAGGAGTTGTCCCGGTAGAACCCCGACATCACGTAGGTGTCGTCGCCCCAGGCCGCGTTGTGGATCTCCGGATCGACGGTCACGGGATAGACCCGGGCCGGGTCGTCCAGCCAGGCCCGGTCGAGGCGGACCTCCAGGGCGGTGCCGCCCTTCCAGGGGATGAGCGCGTAGTCCACGCCCAGGGACAACGGCGCCTCGCCTGAGCGGGAGTCGAGGTTGGCGTCGGTCATGAAGCCGTGGGGGGTCCGGGCCCGCTCCACGCCGGCCTTGTCGCGGTAGATCACGTTGCCAGCCTCATCGAGGGAGGCGGTGAGGCCCTTGAGTCTCCAGGGGGAACACGAAGCGGTCGGGGGCGGCCGGGGAGGCCAGTACCAGCTCGTCCTTCACGCCGCCCCGGCGGGAGGTGAGGCGCATGTCGGTGTCCTTGCGCACCTTGAAGTAAGTGACGCTGTGCTTGTCGCCCTTGGCCTTGACCTTGGCGGCACCGTCGAGGGCGAAGCCCACCGAGTGCTTGTCGTCGACAGCCAGGCGAGCCACCGCCTTGTCGGTGGAGCTGTCGGCCAGGGACAGGTCGAAGACGTTGGCGGTGTTGCGGCGACGTCCGTCCTTGGAGGTGCCCAGGCTGTCGTCGATGGCGGTCCAGCGGCCCTGCGGGTCCTTGAAGTGGACCGGCGCTTCGTAGAGCTCCGTGCGCAGCTCGCCGGGCTTGTCGGTGGTGAAGGTCTTGGAGTTGACGGTTCGGCGGTCGAGGAGCTCCTCGCCGGGCTCGGGCACAGGGGGCACGGAGGGCTTCCCTACGGACGCCACGTCCGGGATCGGGACCTCCACCTCGGGCGGAGGCTTGCTGGTCGGGGCCGAGGGGTCGACGGGCGGGAATGACGCAGGTGTCGACGCCGGCGAACTGGGCGCCGTCTGGGGCGCCGTCTGGGCGGCTGCCGCCCCGCTCCCCAGCTGCAACGGGCTGGCCATGACGGCCACCGCCATGGCGACAGTGATGCACGCCCTGAGCGAGACCGACCGCCCTCGCGCTCGCCCAGCGAGCCTGCCAATGCCGGTATTCGCCACTATGACCGTCCTCTCTGCGGGCTGTGGGCCCGTAGTCCGCCACAATTCCGGTCACGCCGAAGAATGCAGCCGCCTGTTCCTTGGTAAGAGATAACGGCATCAACGGGTCACTACTTGAGGGATTGTCGTCAGACCCCGACGGGTGACGCCTCAGCTGCTGGATGTCATGCCTCTGGGCCGGACGCGTCCTCGGCCACGACAATGGGCGCATGTCCAGTCGAGGCGACGGCGGCAGCTACCTTGCGACTGGCGACCCGGACCTGAGCTTTGGCCTATCGTGCGTTCCGGTTCCGTTGCAGGTCCAGCCCCGTAGCGAGCAGGACAGCGAGGACGGCCCGACCTCCCGCGCCGAGGATGATCGCGAGCCTGTAGGTGCCCGAGCGTCGGTCGAGCCAGGGCCCGACGAGCGGGGAGAGCACGGCGAAAGGCGCCATGGTGAGCGCCAGGTACAGGCCAACCTTGTCGCGCGCCTCCCCGATCGGGACGGCGAAGAAGAGGGTGTTGGCGAGGGCAACGGCCACCATGCCATCGCCCGCGGCGTGAAGGACCTGCGCCTCGGCCAGCCGGCGGAAGGGGCTCGGCGTCCGGCGTCGGTCTCCGGCCTGGGCCCGCCACCCGACTCGCGACGATGCCCGGCGTGACCGCACTGACCGATGCTACGCGCTCACCCCTCGGGCTAACCGTCCCCAGGCTAACGGGCCGCGCCGTCATGCGGCCGAGCCGTCGGCGGGGCATTTGGGTGTAAAACCGGCGCCAGAGGTGAGTCACTGGTGCGAACGAGCGTCGGACGGATTGGCGGGCTGCTGATAGTGGCGGCAATTGCCCTTGTCGCATGCGGCGGAGGATCGGGGCCGGATGGGGCCGTCGCCACCTCGATGCCGTCGGCGACGGGGCCAGCCGGCCCGACGACGCTCATCCCCGGCTCGACCACGAGCCCAACATCGACGCCGGTTACCGGCGTCACCGCCTCGACCGCTCCGGGACCGGGCGTCCCCGTTGGCATGCAGCCCTACACCGCCAAGCGGGCCGAGACGGTGCCACCCGCAGCAAGGCTCAGCGGAGTCCGCACCGGTCGCCAGGAGGGCTACGACCGGATCGTGTTCGACTTCTCGGGGGCCCTCCCCGGGTCCGAGTCCGTGCAGTACGTGGCCCAGGTGACACAGGACGGGTCGGGCGCGCCGGTGGCGTTGAACGGCCAGGCGTTCCTGAAGGTCGTGTTCTCGGTGGCCGAAGCCCATGATGGCCGCGGAGCCCTCAGCATCCCCCAGGGACGGCGCTTCGACCCGGGGCTTTCGACCGTCAAGGAAGTCGCCTTGGCCGGGGACTTCGAGGGCTACGTGACCTTCGGCCTCGGACTCGCAGGCAAGGTCGGCTTCCGCGTCTTCGAGCTGTCCAACCCTTCACGCGTCGTCATCGACGTCGCCCACCCGTCCTGACTCCCGTCGTAGCGGTGATCGGTCGACGGCCGCAACTCAGACTGCAGGCGTCTCGCCATAGACGAGAACCGTCGATTCGAGCGGCATGAGGCCCTGCTCCCAGATGTAGTCCACCGCGGAGAAGCTCACCCGTACGCACCCGTGCGATGCCGGGTAGGGCGGCACGGAGCCGTAGCCGTGCACCGCGATCCCGTCGCGATGGAAGTACCTGGGGCGGTAGAGCGGTCCGAGCTCGCCATCCTGCCAACCGTCCACCTCATAGAACACCGTGTGCGCTCCAGGCGGGGTGTCGGCCAGGGCGGTATACCCGTTCGGGTGCGCGTAGGGCAGTTCGGTTCCTGTCGAGGTGTGGAACACCCACTGCAGCTCGCCGTCGAGCACCGAGTACAGCAGCTGCTTTGCCTTGTCGACCTCCATGGCCCGGCCCGCCGTGCTCTGGGGCTTGGGGATGACCGGATCGGCAAGGGCGGCGCGGGTCTGCGGTCCCACCCTCCCGTCGACCTCGATGCCATTGGCCTTCTGGAAGGCGTAGACGGCCTGCTCGGTCAGCGGCCCATACCCGCCGTCGACCGGGCCGACCCAGAACCGTAGGAACTCGAGCCGCTCCTGCAGCTCGCGCACCGACGCGTTCTCGTCGCCTGGTTCCAAGACGGTCGCCGCCGGCGGTGCGGTGGTCGGCGGTGCGGTGGTCGGCGGTGCGGTGGTCGGCGGTGCGGTGGTCGGCGGTGCGGTGGTCGGCGGTGCGGTGGTCGGCGGTGCGGTGGTCGGCGGTGCGGTGGTCGG